>JAOPYL010000305.1 GCA_025964625.1 Actinoallomurus sp.
GCTCGCGGCGTTCGCCGGCGGCAGAGCTCATCAGCGCGTCGGCCCGGCCGGCGATGGCCGTGACCCGCTCCTCGGCGGTGCGGACGTTGAGCCGCGCCTCCATTTCGGCCGCACGCAGTTCCTGGCAGCGGTCGGTCAGCTCGTCGCGGCGAGAGGCGTCCTGGTCGTCCTCGTCGAGCGGCTCGGCCTCGGCCACCTCCAGGCGCTCGCGGAGTTCGGCGCAGGCCACGGCGTCGCGTTCCCGGGCCTCTTCGGCGGCGCGCACGGCCGTGGACAGGCGTTCGGCCTCCTGCCGGGCCGCCTGCGCGGCGGCCTGCAACCGGGCCACCTGCTTGGCCTCCTGAGCGGCCTCGGCGGCCGCCTCCCGCAGCCGGGCCCGTACCTTGTCCAGACCGCCCTGGGCGCGGTTCACACCCGCCTGCGCCTCACCGACCGCCGCCTGCGCCGCCTCCAGGAGCGCCTGTGCGCGCTGCTCGGCCGACACGGCCTCATCCAGGGCGTCGGCGGTGCGCTCGGCCGTCGCCTCGGCGGCGGCCAGCCTCTCGGCGGCCTCGTCGCAGGCGGCGCGCATCTGGAGCAGGCTCTGCCTGCCGCCGCCTCCGCCCAGCGCCCAGTGGGCACCCAGCAGATCACCGTCGCGCGTGACCGCCCGGAGCCCGGGCGAGGCCCGTACGAGCGACGCCGCGCCGGGCAGGTCGTCGACGACGACGACCCCGGCGAGCAGATGCCGTACGGCGGACCGCACGGGTTCCGCCGCGGTCACCAGGTCGATCGCGTGCCGCATGCCGTCCGGGAGGGGCGGCCGCTCGCCCTCGGCGGCGGGTCCGTCCCCGACCACCAGACCGGCCTGTCCCGCGTCGTCGGCGCGCAGCAGGGTCAGCGCGGCCTCGGCGGCGTCGAGTGAGGCGACGGCGACGGCCTCGGCCGCCGCGCCCAGCGCGGTGGCCACCGCCACCTCGGCCCCGGGCTCCACCGACAGCAGCGAGGCCACCGTGCCGAGCACCCCGGCGAGATCCGCGGCGAGAAGAACCTCACCGCCGTCCGCCGCGCTGCCCATGGTCAGCTCGAGGGCCTCGACGCGGGCCTGCAGCGCGGTGACCTCCTTCTGCGCGGACTGGTCGGCGCCACGCGCGGCGCCGACGCGGTCATGGGCCTCCCGGAGGGCGCGGCGAGGGCCGTCGACCGCGTCGCGGGCCTCCTCGGCGGCACCCTTCGCCTGTTCGAGGATCTCCTGGGCGCGCTCGTGCTCGGCGGCCAGCTCCGGGTCCTCGGCCACCTGCGTGTCCTGCGATCGGTACTCCTCCTCGGCCATCCGCGCCCGCTCCCCGGCCTCGGCCCGCGCCTCGGTGAGCCGGCCGATCTCCGCGTCCGTGGCCTGCAGCTTGCTGCCCAGCGCGTCGACCCGGCCGCGCAGCCTGGCCAGGCCCTCACGACGGTCGGCGGCGGCACGCGCCGCGGCCTGCAGGCGGCGTTCCTCGTCCGTGAGCGCGGCCTCGGCGGCGGAGCGTTCCTCCACGGCTCCGGCCAGCAGCTCCTCGGCCGCCTCGAGACGCGCGCCGAGGACCTCCTCCTGCTCCCGGACCTCCGCGGCCTCGCGCTCCATCTCCTCGGGGTCGCGGCCGCGGCGCTCCTCCCCCTGCGCGTCGGCGGCGTGCCGATAGCGCTCCGCGGCGACCTCGCCGACGCCCCGCAGCCGTTCGCGCAGCGCCGACAGGGCGTACCAGGTCTCCTGCACCTGGACCATCCGTGGCGCCTGCTCGGCGGCCTCGGCCTCCAGCACGGCCTCCCGCTGCTGCGCCTGGGCGAGAGTCCGCTCCACGGCCGCCCGGCGCTCGCGGATCGTGGCCTCGTCGGCCGTCTCCTGCTTGAGCCGGCGGGTCAGCGCCATCAGGTCGTCGGCGAGCAGCCGGACCCGGGCGTCCCGCAGGTCGGACTGGATGACGGCGGCCCGGCGGGCGATCTCCGCCTGCCTGCCGAGAGGCTTGAGCTGGCGGCGCAGCTCGCCGGTGAGGTCCTGGACGCGCGTGAGGTTGGCCTGCATCGCGTCCAGCTTGCGGAGCGCCTTCTCCTTGCGCTTGCGGTGCTTCAGGACGCCCGCCGCCTCCTCGACCACGGCACGCCGTCCCTCCGGCCCGGAGTGGAGGACCCTGTCGAGCTGCCCCTGGCCGATGATGACGTGCATCTCGCGGCCGATCCCGGAGTCGGAGAGCAGCTCCTGTACGTCGAGAAGGCGGCACGAGTCGCCGTTGATGGAGTACTCGCTCTGCCCCGACCGGAACATCAGCCGGCTGATCGTGACCTCGGTGTAGTCGATCGGCAGCGCACCATCGGAGTTGTCGATCGTGAGGAGCACCTCGGCGCGGCCCAGAGGCGGGCGCGACGACGTGCCCGCGAAGATGACGTCCTCCATCTTTCCGCCGCGCAGCGACTTGGCGCCCTGCTCGCCCATCACCCAGGCGAGCGCGTCGACGACGTTGGACTTGCCGGAGCCGTTGGGGCCGACGACGCAGGTGATGCCGGGTTCGAAGCGCAGCGTGGTCGAGGACGCGAAAGACTTGAAGCCGCGCAGCGTGAGGCTCTTCAAGTACAAGCGCCTACCGATCCTTTCTGCGACTGCCCGGCACCGGACCCCGATGCGCCGGGACGACCGCGCCCCCTGGCCACCTCGAACGATACCGGCCGGCACCGTGCGGCCCGGGCATGTGACATCCCAAATGTGCCATGATCGATCGCCATGCGTGGTGTCTCTCGGAGAACGGCACTGTTCGGCGGGGTGGGCGCGCTGGTAACGGCGGGTGCCGGAACCATGGGCCTGGTCGAGGCGAACGCGCTGCCGGGGAAGATGGCGCTCGACCGCTCGCTCGGCCGCTGCGAGATCACTCCCCGGGCGCCGAAGGGCGCCCCGGCCACCGTCGAGGAGCGGACCTTCCGATCGCGGTACCGCCGCACCGACGTCGGCATGGCGGTGATCACCCCGGCGAGCGGCGGCCGCGGGCTGCCGGTCGCGGTCGCACTGCACGGCTGGGGCGACAGCGCCCACGGGCTGGTCCACAACCTCGCACTGGACCGCTACCTCGGTGACGCGATGGCACGGGGTGTCCCGCCGTTCGCGATCGTCACCGTCGACGGCGGCCCGACGTACTGGCATCCACGGGCCGACGGCGACGACCCCCTACGGATGATCAGCGAGGAACTGCTGCCCGGCCTCGCCCGGCGCGGCCTGCGGGCCGACCGGATCGGCGTCATGGGCGTCTCGATGGGCGGGTACGGCGCGCTGCTGCTGGCCGAGACACTCGGCATCGGGCGCGTGGCCGCCACGGCGGCCTCGTCGCCGGCGGTCTTCGGCTCGTTCGCCGCCGCGAGGCGGACCAACTCGCATTCCTTCGATGATCGGAGTGACTTCGCCCGTCACGACGCGGTGGGGGGCCTGGCGAGGTTGGACCCCAGGACCACGTGGGTGGACTGCGGCCGAAGCGACCCATTCTCCGGGGTGACACGGCGGATCAGAGAAAGGCTCGGGCATCCATCCGGGGGCATGTTCGAAGGCTGCCACGACGCCTCATATTGGCGTTCGCGACTGCCGGGCCAGCTCGAATTCTTCGGCCACCATCTGACGGCCTGACCTGCGTGGAGCATGATCACTCATGCGTTTCCGAAATGATTGCCTGGTTGTGGCGGAAAACGCACAGCGCTACGGGGACGGACGGGGGGTGAATTCATGGAAAACAAAAAGGGACGTCATGATCGACGTCCCTTTTACCTGGCGGCCTGACCGTCAGGTCAGAGCCGGTTCGCGGTCCTTCGCGCTAAGCGCCATGACTTCATCGTCAGCAACGGCCGCGAGCGCGTCGTTCTCGGTCTGGAGCCGTACGAGCTCGGCCTCCAGGTCACGGACGCGTTGCTGAAGGCGCCGCATCTCCGCAACCATGCGGGGGTCCGGACCGCCGACGTGGCCGAGTAGAGCCTTCGCCATGATTAAGGGTCCTCCACGCTGAGTGACCAGCAGAGAAATGATCGCGCACATGAGAGTCATAAAAGGTGCGCGTAACCACTAGGTTCGCACCGGCCGGAGAGCCGGTCAAGACAGATGTCACAGACCCGTAACAACCTGTCTGTGCGAGTTTAGCAGACTTCTCTCAACGATCACCGTTCGACGAAGCCGCGGAGATCCCCGCGAGGGGCGGTCCACCGCTCGGCCACACCGGTGACCATTCCCGGAGTCGCGCCGCCGCGCAGGAATCCCAGCAAGGCGTCGCAGGCCGCGCGCGGCCCTTCGGCGATCACCTGGACCCGGCCGTCGGCCAGGTTGGCCGCCGAGCCTGCCAGGCCCAGCTCAAGCGCGCGGGAGCGTACCCACCAGCGGAAACCGACGCCCTGCACGTGGCCCCGCACCCACGCGGTCAGCCGCACCTGCTCCTCCACGATCCGGGATCCTAGTGCCTGCGGCACGACCAGAGGTGCCGGCGGGATCAGCGGGCAGGGCCGGTACGCATGAGGCGGCGCGTGATGCTCAGTAGTGCGCCCGGCGGGGACGCGGCTGGCAGGTGGGGCAGCTGTAGGACGACCGGTTCATGAACGCGTCGCGCCGGATCGGGCTCCCGCACCGGGCGCACGGCTCGTCACGCCGCCCGTACACGTTGAGTGACCGGTCGAAGTAGCCGCTCTCACCGTTCACGTTGACGTAGAGGCTGTCGAAGGAGGTGCCGCCCGCCAGGAGCGCGGCGGCCATCACCTTCCGGGCCGCCTCCAGCACACGTGCCGCCTCGGCCCTGGTGAGCGTCTCGGTAGGCCGCGCCCAGTGCAGCCGGGCCCGCCACAGCGCCTCGTCGGCGTAGATGTTGCCCACCCCGCTGATCAGGGTCTGGTCCAGCAGCGCCCGCTTCAGCCCGGTGCGCCGGTGCCGCAGCGCGCGGAAGAAGACCTCCTCGTCGAAGGCGTCCTCCAGCGGGTCGGGGGCGATGTGCGCGATCGGCTCCGGCACCCCGTCGACGGTGCCGGCGAGCATCAGGTGGCCGAACGTCCGCTGGTCGACGAACCGCAGGTCCGGTCCCCCGTCGGTGAATGTCAGGCGGGCCCGGAGGTGCTTCTCGTACGGGCCGGCCGGGTCGCCGACGAGCATCTGGCCGCTCATGCCGAGATGGGCCAGGAGCGCCTCGTCGTCGCCGACCGGCAGCCAGAGGTATTTCCCGCGCCGCCGCGCGCCGGTGACGGTGCGTCCGGTCAGCCGGGCGGCCAGGTCCGCGGGACCCTCCGTGTGACGTCGTGCCGCCCGCGGGTGAAGGACCGTGGCGGACTCGATCGTCCGGCCGGCCACCCAGCGTTCGACGCCCTGCCGGACGACCTCCACCTCGGGCAGCTCGGGCACCGGGGTCTCCCCTCTTCCGGCCCTTGCGCCAAGGGCTCCGGCATCACGGCCGGCGCGTCACTACGGACGGCCGGCGGAGCGTTCGCGGATCGCCGTCCACGCCGCCTCGGCCGCCTGCTGCTCGGCCTCCTTCTTGCTGCGCCCCTCGCCACGGCCGTACTCGACGCCGCCGACACAGACGGCGGCGCGGAAGGTCTTTTGGTGGTCCGGGCCGCTCTCCTCCACGTGGTACTCGGGCACGCCGAGATCCTCCGTGGCGGTCAGCTCCTGCAGCGACGTCTTCCAGTCGAGCCCGGCGCCGAGGCTGGCCGACCGCGCGATGAGGGCGTCGAAGAGCCGGTGCACCAGCTTGTCGGCCGCATTGAGGCCGAGGTCGAGGTACACCGCGCCGATCAGCGCCTCGAGCGTGTCGGCCAGGATCGAGGACTTGTCGCGGCCTCCGGTGCCCTCCTCGCCCCGGCCGAGCCGGATGTAGGCCCCGAGGTCGAGTGAGCGCGCCACCCCGGCGAGCGCCCGCATGTTGACCACCGCTGCCCGGAGCTTGGCCAGCTGCCCTTCGGGCAGGTCCGGATGGCCACGGAACAGGGTGTCGGTGACGATCAGGCCGAGCACCGAGTCGCCGAGGAACTCCAGGCGCTCATTGGTCGGCAGGCCGCCGTTCTCGTATGCGAACGACCGATGGGTCAGCGCCCGCTCGAGCAGTGCGGGATCCGGCGTCACGCCCAGTGACGCCTCGAGTGCGCTGCGATCGGTCACAGAATGATCGGGTTTCACGCGGCCCCCTCGACAAGGGTCGCGTCATGAGTTGAGTTCACGGGTCTCCTCCGCGGAAGGTTCCGCGAGGGCGAGGTACACGCCGGGCTGCTCCGGCGTCCGCCACGGCCTCGGGCGTGTCTTCATCGCGAGACGGGTCGGGGGCGGCGCTGCCGCCGCCCCCGGAACGTCGCTCAGGCCACGTCGATGACCTGACGGCGGTTGTACGTGCCACAGGTCCGGCACGCGGTGTGCGGCAGCTTCTCGTCGCGGCACTGCGGGCAGCGCACGAGCGTGGCCGCCTGGGTCTTCCACTGCGAGCGACGGTGCCGCGTGTTGCTACGCGACATCTTCCGCTTCGGTACGGCCACGTCAGCTCTCCTGGTCTTCTTGTCGTTGATCCAACATGCCCTGCAATGCCGCCCACCGAGGGTCGACGGCGTCGTGATTGTGCTCCGGCTCAGCGTCCGCCAGCCGGACCCCGCACACCGAGCACAGTCCAGGACAGTCGTCCTGGCACAGCGGGGACAGCGGCAGTGCGAGCACCATCGCGTCCCGGATCACCGGCTCGAGATCGATGAAATCTCCTTCGAGACGGTGTTCGTCCTCCTCCGCACTCTCGCCGGAGCGAGTGTCGGAGTAGACGTAGAGCTCCTGGAAGTCCACCTCGATCGACGAGGTGAGCGGGTCCAGGCAGCGCGCGCACTCTCCGGAGAGAGGTGCCCGCGCCGTGCCCGTGATGAGCACGCCCTCCATCACCGCCTCGAGCCGGATGTCCAGCTCGACGTCGGCGTCCGTGGGGACACCGACCATCTCGACGCCGAGATTCGCCGGAGCCGGCACAGTGCAGGAGTCTTCGCGCATCGATCCCGGCCTGCGGCCCAGTGCGTACGTGTCGATCACGAACGGGTCGCGGGGATCGATGCGGCTCAGATTCTTCCTGCTTCCGTTAGGCATGGCGCATCACCGCCGTCGCGGCAAGGTCGAATGTAAAGGTTACCGAACGGATGCCCGTTCTCCCAACTCGGCGCGGGTGAAGGATCGGGATCACGACTCCGCGAAGCGCCGGGCGAGGCGGCGCTGCACCGACTCCGGCACGACCCCGGACACGTCCCCGCCGTACTGCGCGATCTCCTTGACCAGACTGGAGGACAGGAAGGAGTACAGCGGGTTGGTGGCCATGAACATCGTCTCGACGCCGGCCATCTGGTGGTTCATCTGGGCGATCTGCAGCTCGTAGTCGAAGTCGCTGACCGCGCGGAGGCCCCGGACGATCACCGGGATGCCGCGCTCGCGGCAGAAGTCGACGGTCAGCCCGTGGAACTTCTCGACGGTGACGTTGCCGTACTCCTTGGTCACCTCGCCCATCATCTCGACCCGCTCTTCGACCGTGAAGAGACTCTTCTTGGAAATGTTGATGAGTACGGCGACGACGACTTCGTCGTACAGCCGCGACGCCCGGCTGATGATGTCGAGGTGTCCGTTGGTGACGGGGTCGTAGGAGCCCGGACAGACAACACGGCGCACGAGGTGAATCCCCTTCGCTCTAAAGCCGTCAGTGACCTGCGGCGTGACCGTACCAAAGCGTCCCCTCGCCGTAGCGACGGGCCCTGTTCTCGGCGTACCCGGCCGGCCAGCGGACAGGCTCGCCGCGAGTGGCCCGCTCGACGGCGACGAGGGCGTCCGGCGCGAGCCAGCCGTTGTCCCGCAGCGACTCCAGCATCTGGACGACCGCCTGGTCGGTCATCGCGTACGGCGGGTCGGCGAAGACCAGGTCGTACGGCTCCGGCGGCGGCTTCCGCAAGGCCCGCTCCACCCGGTCGGTGACCAGCTCGGCGCCGGGCAGCCCGAGCGCCTCCACGTTGTCCCTGATCACCTTCGCGGCCCGGGCCGACGACTCGACGAGCAGGACGTGGGACGCGCCCCGAGACAGCGCCTCCAGCCCGACCGCGCCCGACCCGGCGAAGAGATCGGCCGCCCGCAGTCCGGTGAGGTCCCCGAGCAGCGAGTGGACGGTGGCGAACAGCCCCTCGCGGGCACGGTCACTGGTCGGCCGGGTGTCGCGGCCGGATGGGACGGAGATCCGCCGGCCGCCGGCGGCTCCTGCGATGACTCGGGTCACGCACCCAGTGTGCCCAGCCGCGCGGCGTGCCGCGGACGCGGACCCGGTCCTCGCGCCGCGGCCGATGCTGTGAATTCTTGACAGATCGCGGTCAGAACCGTTCCAGTGAACTACTTGTCGTGACAAACTAATCGCTGACCGTGCGGCACGCGGCAACGGGGATCACCCCGGGGCATGCAGCGATGGGGACACGACGTTGCGGCGTCCTCGGTGAGAGCAGTAGGGAGCCCTGTCGGCGCGCCCCTGCCACCACCGGGCTCCTGTCGCGTTCGCCGCTCTTCCGACCTGGAGATTCCTCTATGCGAACACGCACGAGACTGGCCACGACCGCCGGCGTGACGATCCTGGGTTTCACCGCCATGGGTGGCATGGCCCAGGCCGACACCGGCGGTCTCCGCCTTCCCACCGACCTGACCGGCCCTCTCGGGAAGACCGTCGGCGGGGTGGTGCAGAACACGCCGGTGCGCGACACGCTGGGTTCCAGCGGGTCAGGCCTTCACGTGAACCTCCCGGTACGGGTCCGCCTGGCGGCCCCTCCGGCGTCCGGTAACGGAAGCGCTCCCTCGGTCGGCCTGAAGACGTCTCTGAAGGCGTCCCTCAACCCGCCGGCCGCCCGCGTCAAGGTGTCCCTGGGCCTGTGCGACGGCCCGCAGGATTGCGGGTCCCGCCCCGTCCCGCCCATCCCGGTCCCGCCGGGGCCGCCCGTCCCGCCGCCCGTCCCGCCGACCCCACCGATCCCTTCCGCGCCCCCGGTACCGCCCGCCGACACCGTGCCGGCATCCGCCGGATCGCTGACGGTGATAGGAAACGCACTCCCGTTCACGGGCGGGCCGATCGGAGTCCTCGCCTTCGTGGGGGTCGCCGCCCTGCTGACCGGGGCGGCCGGCGTCGCCGGCTCCCGCCTGAGAGTCCGACGCGACTCCTGAAACCCGCGTGAGGGGCGCCCCGGCATCCGGGGCGCCCCTCACGCGTTCGGGCACGGCTTCTGGTGGGCCGCCGCCATGCCGATCGTCCCGATCCCGCCGCTCCCCCGCCGGGAGGCGCCCGCGGGCTCAGTAGTCGAGGCCGACGGCCCCGTCACTGAGCCGGTCGACGACCGCGCCCAGGTCCTCGGCGTGGATGAGGGCGCCGCGCAGCGCGTAGACGAAGGCGGCGCCCTCGAAGCGCTCGGCCGTACGGCGCAGGCGTTCGGCCTTCCCCGGATCGCCGCCGACGAGATCCTCCGCGCCGGGGACGTCCACCATGAGGAACGGCCGGGGGCCCCTGTCGGCGATGCGCAGCCGCGACACCCGCTCCCAGGGGACGAAGACGTCGTAGCCGCGACGGGCGAACACCCGCAGCCGCACCCCGCCGGCGGTGAAGACGGGCGGGTTACGGAACAGCCGGAACTCGGCGCGGGCGAGCAGCGCCATCACCGCCGCGGACGCCAGCAGCCCCAACGCCAGCAGTGGGAAGAAGACGAACACGAGCGTGGCCGCGGGCGCTCCCGAAAGGTGCCCGATGGCGAGCAGCAGGTACCCGACTATCACCATGACGACGAGTGCTCCGACGGCCGACACCGCGGCCACCGTCGCGGTCAGGTAGGCGGGCGCGGCGGCGACGGGGAGAGGGAAGTCGCTCTTCTGCTCCACTGCGGGAGGGTAGCCGATACCGGGTCCCGCGGTCACGATCTCCTCGGCGCGTCAGGCGGAAAGGCGGCCGGTGAGGTCAGGTCTTCTCCAGGTACTCCGCCCGCTCCTCGTCCACCAGGGCGGACAGCTCGGCCGCGAGCCCGGGATGGCCGCGCAGCTCCGGGTCCTCCTCCACGAGCGCCGTCGCCTCGGCGCGGGCCTCCCGGATGATGTCCTCGTCCCGTAGCAGGGTGAGCAGCCTGAGGCTGGACCGCCGGCCGGACTGGCTCTCACCGAGCACGTCGCCCTCCCGCCGCTGCTCCAGGTCGAGCCGTGACAGCTCGAACCCGTCGAGTGTCGAGGCGACCGCGTCGAGGCGCTCCCGTGCCTTGGACTCCTCGGCCGCGTCGGTGACGAGCAGGCACAGCCCGGGGAACCCGCCGCGGCCGACCCGGCCACGGATCTGATGGAGCTGGGAGACCCCGAAACGATCGGCGTCCATGACCACCATCACCGTGGCATTGGGCACGTCGACGCCCACCTCGATCACCGTGGTGGCGACCATCACGTCGAGCTCGCCCGCCGCGAACCGGCGCATCGTCGCGTCCTTCTCATCCGGGTGCAGCCTGCCGTGCAGCACCCCGAGCCGCAGCCCGTGCAGCGGCCCCTCGGCGAGTCTGGGCGCGACGTCGAGCACGGCCAGCGGCGGCCGCCGCGCCTCCTCGGCGGCGGACGGGCCGCCCTCATCGGCGGACAGGTCGCCCTCGTCGCCCTCCTCCTCACCGATGCGGGGGCACACGACGTACGCCTGCCGGCCCCGCTCCACCTCCTCACGGATCCGCTCCCACGCGCGGTCCCAGTAGGCACGGTTGCCCGAGGGAACGAGGTGCGTGGCGATCGGGGAACGCCCGGCGGGCAACTGGGTGAGCGCCGACGTGTCGAGATCGCCGTAGACGGTCATGGCGACCGTCCGCGGAATCGGCGTCGCGGTCATCACCAGCACGTGCGGGCGGCCGCCGGTGGCCTTCTCGCGCAGCGCGTCGCGCTGCTCGACGCCGAAGCGGTGCTGCTCGTCGATCACGACGAGGCCCAGGTCCGCGAACTGGACGTGCTCCTGCAGCAGGGCGTGGGTGCCGATCACGATGCCGGCCGCCCCGGAGGCGGCGTCGAGCAGCCCCTCACGGCGCGCCTTGGCGCCCTGGGAGCCCGTCAGCAGCGCCACGCGGGTGCCGTGCTCGGCACCGCCGAGCCGCCCCGCCTGGGCGAGCGGGCCGAGCATCGCCACGATCGAGCGGTGGTGCTGCTGGGCCAGCACTTCGGTCGGCGCGAGCAGCGCCGCCTGGCCTCCCGCGTCGACGACCTGCAGCATCGCCCGCAGCCCGACGACCGTCTTGCCGGCGCCGACATCGCCTTGGAGCAGGCGGTGCATGGGGTGCGTGCGGCCCAGGTCCGAGGCGATCTCCTCGCCGACGGACCGCTGTCCCTCGGTGAGCTCGAACGGCAGCCTCTCATCGAAGTCGGCGAGCAGGCCCTCCTCCCGCCGGGGCCACGACGTCGCGGACAGTGCCGAGGCCGCACGCCGCCGCTGGGCGAGGGCGGTCTGGAGCACGAACGCCTCGTCCCACTTCAGCCGCTTGCGTGCCCGGCCCGCCTCCGCCATGTCACTCGGCCGGTGGATGCCGTGGTAGGCCTCGGGGAGCCCGACGAGCCGATGGCGCTTCCGCACCCGCTCGGGCAGCGAGTCCGCGCCGGGATCGGCGGTGTCGAGCACGATCCGCACGCAGTCCGCGATCTGCCAGGACGTGAGGCCCTTGGTGGCGGGGTAGACCGGGATCAGCTCTTCGGCGAACTCACGCGCGGCGTCGGCGGCGGCGCCGGCGCTCAGCGCCTTGTACTCCGGGTGGACGAGTTGCCGCTTCACGCCCTGCTTCGTGCGGTAGAAGGACACCTTGCCGGCGAACAGGCCGCGTGTCCCGGGCGGCAGCTCCCGCTCCGGGATGTGGGCGCCCTTGCCGAAGAACGTCAGGATCAGCCGGCCACTGCCGTCGGTGACGGTGACCTCGAGGATGTAGCCGGGCTTCTTGGTGATCCTCCTGCCCTGGACCTTCTCCACCTCGGCCATGACGGTGACGTACTCGCCGTCACCGAGACTGGCCAGGTCGGTCAGCTCGCCGCGCTGGGCGTAGCGCCGCGGATAGTGACGCAGCAGGTCGCCTGCGGTCTCCAGGTCCAGAGCGGCCAGCTTCTTGGCCGCCTTGGCCCCCACCGCCTTGACCAGCGGCTGGTCGAGTGTCGTCACGGAACCAACCTTCCTTCAACGGCCGGGCACGTGAATCGTAGGGCTACTCCACGCCGATGAGCAGCGGGTAGCGCTCCTGGCCGCCGTCGTACACCACGGTGTCGACGTGGGGGCGGCGCGTACGCAGGTGATCCAGCACCGCGCCGGTGAGCTCGCCGGGGGCACCGGCGCCGGTGATCAGAGTGACGAGCTCGCCGCCGCCGGACAGCATCCGGTCGAGGATCCGCACCGCCACGCCGGCGAGGTCCTCGCCGATGACGGACACGTCGCCGTCGATGAGGCCGAGCGTGTCGCCGGGACGGCAGATGCCGGCGCTCGTGACCGCCTCCTGCTCGGCGGTCTCCAGCCGGCCGAACCGGGTGGCACCCGCCGCTCGTGTCATGGCGATCACATCGTCGTCGAAGCGGCGCAGCGGATCGTGTACGGCGAGCGCGGCCAGGCCCTGCGCCGGCGCCTTCGCCGGGACGACCGCGACCCGCACACCGTCCTCCCGCGCGCGCTGCGCCGCCGCCTCGGCGACCGCGAGGACGGTCTGGTCGTTCGGCAGGACGACGACCTCGTCGCCGGCAAGAACGATCGCCTCGGCCAGCTCGCCCAGGGACGGCGCCCGGCCGGGCTCCCGGCGTACGGCCCTGGCCCCGTGGTGCTCGAACAGCGCGGTCAGGCCCTCGCCGAGGGCTACCGTGACGACGCCCCGGCCGGTGTTCCGGGCGTGCCGGTCCTGCCCCGCCTGCAGGTAGGTCACGCGGACGCGGTGCGGGCGACCGGCGCGGATGCCGGCCTCGATGGCCGGGCCCGGGTCGTCGGTGTGCACGTGGACGTTCCACAGCCCCTCGCCTCCGACCACGACGAGGGAGTCGCCGAGCCGGTCGAGTTCGGCCCGCAGCTCCAGCACACCGCCCTCATCGGCGTCGAGGAGATACATGACCTCATACCCTCCGCCGGCCGGCTCCTCGTGGGGCGCGCCGCCGGGCGCGGGGACATCGTGGACTCTCCGCGGCACGTCGTACGTCGCCGGGAACTCCTCGCTCGCCACGGCGGCGAGCGCGTCGAGCACGACGCACAGTCCGGCCGCCCCGGCGTCCACGACGCCGTTGCGGGCGAGCACCTCCAACTGGCCCGTCGTCGCCCGCAGCGCGACGCGGGCGCGCTGCGCCGCCGTCCACGCGACGGCACCGGGGTGACCGCTGTCCGGGCAGGCGTCACCGGCCGCGCGGAGCACGCTGAGCATCGTGCCCTCCACCGGATGGGCGACGGCCCGGTGCGCCAGCTGCGAGGCGTGCCGCAGCGCCTCCCCGAGCCCGCCACCACCACCGCCACCCAGAACATCCGCCATTCCGCGCAGCATCTGGCTCAGGATCACGCCGGAGTTGCCGCAGGCGCCGAACAGCGCGCCCTTCGCGAGCGCGCGCCACACCGCGGTGGCGTCCGTGTCCGCCGGCAGTCCGTCGACCGCCTCAGCGGCCGCGAGCACGGTCAGGTGAAGGTTGGTGCCGGTATCTCCGTCGGGCACGGGGAAGACGTTGAGCGCGTCGATCTCGGCGCGGGTCCGGCCCAGTGCGTCCGCAGCCAGCCGGCACCAGCGGCGTACGGCCACGGCGTCGAGAACGTCTCCCACGCCACCTCCCCAGGTTTTCGTCTCCACTAGACTTACCGGAGATCGAACGGGCACCTCCAGTGCTCGGGCGATTCGCCTCCACGGGCCGACGTCGGCTATTGTTGCCGGTGGGTCCCGTCCGGGGCCTATTTTTGACGAGCGCCCGATCTCCGGGCATCCCTTCTGAACACTTGGAGCGCATCCATGGCTTCTGTCTGCGACGTCTGCGGCAAGGGGCCGGGGTTCGGCATGCGCGTCTCTCACTCGCACCGCCGCACCCCGCGCCGCTGGAACCCCAACATCCAGCGGGTGCGTGCGGTCGTCGGCCGCACCACCAAGCGGATCAACGTGTGCACGTCCTGCATCAAGGCCGGCAAGGTCAACCGGCCCGCCGCACGCTGACGACACGTTTCTGAGCGCCGGAAGGCGTTCTCCCCAGACCGTGCTCTCACCGGGCACGACGATCGGCCGGTCCGTCCACTCGGACCGGCCGGTCGGCTTTTCCCGGCCCGGATTCCCACGGCACCGCCACCGCGGGCACGATGGGACGATGAGAGTGGTGGTGCTGGCGGACACACACGCTCCGCGGCGCTGGCGCGGCTGCCCGCCCGCGGTGGCCGAGCACCTGCGCGGCGCGGACCTGATCCTGCACGCCGGCGACGTGTGCGTCCCCTCGGTGCTCGACGAACTCGCCGCCTACGCGCCGGTACGCGTGGTGTGCGGTAACAACGACGGCCCGGACGTCGCCGCGTGGGGCGCGCCGGAAATCCTGGAGTTCGATCTGGACGGGCTGCCGGTGGCGATGGTGCACGACAGCGGTCCCGCCGCCGGCCGGACCGCCCGGATGCGCCGCCGCTTCCCCGGGGCGGACCTGGTCGTCTTCGGGCACTCCCATATCCCGATGGACCAGACCGGCGACGGGATCCGCGTCTTCAACCCCGGATCGCCCACCGACCGCCGGCGCCAGCCCCACGGCACCATCGGACTCCTCCGCGTCCGGAAGGGCCGCCTCGTCGAGGCGAACATCGTCCCGGTGACGTGATCCCCGGCCGGCCCGCGGGCGTCGCGCCGGGCGCGCCGGGTGACTCACCGCTTCGGCTCCCATGCTTCAGAGACGCAGCGCGCCTTCCGGGGTTGCCTGCGCCGGCGAGAAAAAGCGCTCAGGTCACGATGAGGGCGCCTCGTGGCGGTACCGCCAGGCGTGGTCCACCGGGCCGATTCCCGACCCGAGCGGGAAGCCGTGCTGGATGGCGCCGGTGACGTACTCCTTGGCCCTCCCGACCGCGCCCACGACGTCCTCGCCCAGTGCGAGGTACGAGGCGATGGCCGACGCCAGTGTGCAACCGGTGCCGTGGGTGTGCCTGTTCTCGTGCCGCGGGGCCGTGAACCGGTGTTCGTTCGCGCCGTCGAACAGCAGGTCGACCGGGTCACCGGGAAGATGGCCGCCCTTGATCAGCACCCACTCCGGGCCGAGCGCCTTGACCGCCTCCGCGGCCTCCCGCAGCCTGCCCTCGTCGTCGACCTTGACGCCGGTGAGCTGCTCGACCTCCCACAGGTTCGGGGTGACGACCGTGGCGAGGGGAAGCAGCGCCGTGCGCACCGTGTCCAGGGCGTCGGGGGCCAGCAGCGGATCGCCGTGCTTGGACACCCCGACGGGGTCCACGACGATCGGAGCGTCGACACCGGCCAGCACCTCGGACACCGTCTCGACCAGGACGGACGAGGCGAGCATGCCCGTCTTGACCGCCTGCGTGCCGATGTCGGAGAGCACGGAGGTGAGCTGGGCGCGGACGGCGTCCGGCGGGAGCTCCCAGTAGCCCTGGACGCCGACGGAGTTCTGGGCGGTGACGGCCGCGACGACGCTCATTCCGTGCACGCCGAGCGCGAGCATCGCCTTCAGGTCGGCCTGAATGCCCGCCCCGCCACCAGAGTCGGAGCCGGCGATGGTGAGTACGCGAGGAGGGGGCGTCATCTCCTCAGACTACGATCAGCAGGCCTCGCCGTTGAACGTGCAGGCGGTGGGCAGCTCACCGCCGCCCTGGGCGGTGAACAACACCTTCACCGACCGCCCTGGCGCGATGGACGGGTGCGCGGCGGGGTTGCGCACGACCAGGGTGGAGCCCGTGCGAACCTCTCTGGCGTACGAGACGGAGGTGACCCTGGCCCCGGGGTACCGGAGCGTCAGCGTCCAGCCCTTGATCGTGCTGTCGCCGCGATTGGTGATGGTCGCCTGGCCCTCGAACCCGGTCGGCGCCGTCCACGTCGACACTGTACGGAACGCGACCGCGACGGCCATCCGGCCGGATCCGCGGCTCGCCCGGTTCCTCGCGCGCGGGCTCAGTGATGAATCGTCCCGCGCGGTGCGCCCGCCCTGCGGCGGCGTCGAGTCGGTGATCGGCGGTGACTGCCGGCTCGAGGTGGACGGGGGGCCGCCCGCGAAGTTCAGTGAGATCTGCTGCGTGCTGATCGCCGATACGACCGCACCGATCGCCACGACACCGGCGACCGCCGGCAGGAGCGGCACCTTGCCGACGCCCCGGCTCCTGTCAGGGCTGCGGCCCGCCGGAGCGCCGTCTTCCACGTCGTTTTTGGTGTGTCGTCCCATCCCGTCCCTCTCCGGTCTCGGGATGTATACCAAAAGCACACCAGCCATGCCTACCAGACGAGCACCGCGAACAGCGACAACTCCTCGATTTGGTTAGCGGAAATGGTCCCATCCGCCAGATCCGTATGACCGCCCGTCGACCACGACGCCGACCGGGCCGGCGGTCACCCTTCCGATCACCTGCCACTCGGCGGGCAGAACGGCGTCCGGCGGGAAGGTCGCGGCGAACGCGTGATCGTCACCGCCGGTGAGCGCGAGCCGCCGGCCCTCTGGAACGGGTGGCGCCGGCACGCCGGCACTGTCGATCTCGATGCGCACTCCACTGGCCTCCGCGATGTGGCCGAGATCCTGGACGAGGCCGTCGCTGACGTCGAGCATCGCGGTCACGCCGAGGCTCACGGCACGCAGGGCCGCCTGGTACGGGGGACGCGGGCGCCGGTGCGCGGCGACCAGGTCGGCGGGCTCCCTCAGGCCGCGCGACAGGAGCTCGACGCCCGCCGCGGCGTGGCCGAGCCGGCCGCTGATCGCGACGAGGTCCCCAGGACGTGCGCCCGACCGGGTGATCGCCGGCCCGTCCAGCACGCCGAGCGCCGTCACCGCCAGCAGCACGGTGTCGCCGCGGACGACGTCGCCTCCGGCGACCGAGGCGCCGACCTCGGCGCACTCGTCGCGGAGCCCGTCGCACAGCGCGTCGACCCAGTCGGCGGCCGTGTCCGGCGGAACACCGAACCCGAACAGCAGCGCGACCGGGCGGGCACCCATCGCGACCACGTCGGCGAGGTTCTGCGCCGCGGCTTTGCGCCCGATGTCGTACGGCGGCGACCAGTCCCGGCGGAAGTGCCGGCCCTCGAGCAGCAGATCGGTCGTCGCGGCGACGCGGCCGCCCGGCGCGCGGACGATCGCGGCGTCATCGCCCGGCCCGAGTTCGACGCCCGGACCATGGCCCAGACGTCCGGCGATCCGCGCGATGAGCCCGAACTCTCCGAGTTCACCGACGGTGATGACCCACCTCCAACAAAGACAGGGTACGGTGGCCGCCTGACGGCAGTCCCAGGGAGGACGTGATGGTGCAGGCCTACATCCTCATCCAGACCGAGGTCGGCAAGGCTGCCGACGTGGCCCGCGCGATCTCCGGCATCCAGGGCGTGACCCTGGCCGAAGACGTGACCGGACCCTACGATGTCATCGTCCGCGCCGAGGCGAACAACGTCGACGAGCTCGGCAAGCTCGTCGTCGCGCAGATCCAGTCGGTCGAAGGGATCACGCGGACCCTCACGTGTCCCATCGTCCACATCTGAACGTGATGTCCTCCCTGCTGCCAGTGTGCACCATGAGGCGCATCCTGGCGGCGGGAGGACTGCTGGCCCTGCTGACCGCCTGCGGGACAGGAGCCGTCGAGGCGCCCGTCCCGCACCCGGATCCAACGGCCGCGGGCCTGTGCCGCACCCTGCACGACCGCCTGCCGCAGAAACTGCACGGCCTGTCGCGGCGGGCGACGACCCCGAAGTCGTACCTGGTGACCGCGTGGGGCTCACCGGCGATCGTGCTGCGCTGCGGCGTCCCCCGGCCCGCGGCGCTGTATCCGACCTCCGAGCTGGCCGTGATCGACGGCATCTCCTGGCTGCCGGTGCCGCCGGACCGGCCCGTCACGTTCACCGCGGTCGGCCGCAGGGCCTACGTCGAGGTCACCGTGCCGCCGAAGTACACGCCGGCGGGCGACGTGCTGATCGAACTCACCGGCCCGATCAAGGCCACGATCCCCGCCAACCCCGACGGCTCCCTCTGACGCGGCGCCGCGGTCGCTCCCTCACCCGTTACCCTCACCTGTCGCCGCGGCGCCGGGGTTCACGGCCCGGCGGCTGCGAGGGACTCGGCCGCGCCGGCACGGCCGGTACGTCGCGGCTGACCGCCCCGCCGTCCAGCCGGACCGGCTCGCCGTTGTGGGTGATCTTCAGCGGCTTTCCGCCGAGCAGCTCATAGACCACCGTGCCGGAGGTGACGGTCACCTTGAGGCGGCGGCCGCGGAACCGCATCCGGAAGGCCAGCCGGGTGATCCCGCTGGGCAGCCGGGGCCTGAAACCGAGCCGGCCCTGCCGGACGCGCATGCCGCCGAGCCCGGCGACCAGCGCGGTCCACGTACCCGCCAGGGAGGCGATGTGCAGGCCGTCGCGCGTGTTGTGCTCCAGGTCGCCGAGGTCCATCAGCGCGGCCTCACCCAGGTAGTCGTGGGCGAGGTCCAGGTGGCCGGTCTCGGCGGCCATCACCGACTGAGTGCAGGCGGACAGCGAGGAGTCGCGCACCGTCAGCGCTTCGTAGTAGGCGAAGTTGCGGGCCTTCTGCTCGGCGGTGAAGGCGTCTCCGCGCAGGTGCATGGCGAGCACGAGGTCGGCCTGCTTGACGACCTGCTTGCGGTAGATGTCGAAGTAGGGGAAGTGCAGCAGCAGGGGGTACTGGTCCGGCCTGGTGGACTCGAAGTCCCACGGCGCGTGGTCGGTGAAGCCCTCGCTCTGCGGGTGCACCTGGAGCCGCTCGTCGTAGGGGATGAGCATGTCGGCCGCCGCGTCCCGCCAGGAGGCCATCTCCTCTTCGGTGACCCCGAGCCGCTCGGCCTGCGCGGGGTGGCGCTCGGCCACGTCCGCGGCGGCCCGCATGTTCTGCTCGGCCATCAGGTTGGTGTAGACGTTGTTGTCCGCGAGCGCGCTGTACTCATCCGGCCCTGTCACGCCGTCGATGCGGAAATTCCCCTTGGCGTCGTGATGGCCGAGGCTGCGCCACAGACGGGCGGTCTGCACGAGCAGCTCCAAGCCGACGTCCGCCGCGAAGTCCTCGTCCTCGGTGGCCTCCAGGTAGCGGATGACGGCGTCCGCGATGTCGGCGCCGATGTGGAACGCCGCGGTGCCGGCCGGCCAGTAACCGGAGCACTCTTCACCCTGGATCGTCCGCCAGGGGAACGCGGCGCCGCGGATCCCGAGCTGCGCGGCCCGCTCCGTCGCGTGGTCGAGCGTCGAGTGCCGCCAGCGCAGGGCGTCCCTCGCGGCGCGCGGCTGGGTGTAGGTCAGCACCGGCAGGACGAACGACTCGGTGTCCCAGAAGGTGTGCCCGTCGTACCCCGGCCCCGTCAGCCCCTTCGCCGGGATCGGCCGCCGCTCGCCGCGCGCGCCGGCCTGCAGCACGTGGAAGAGCGCGAACCGCACCGCCTGCTGAACCTCGGCGTCACCGTCCACCTCGACATCGGCGCCGTCCCAGAAGTCGTCGAGGTACTCGCGTTGCTCGGCGACCAGGCCGTCCCAGCCGGAGAGCTTCGCCCCGGCCAGCGCGGCGATCACCTGGTCGTGGACCGCGGACCGGGACCGCTGGCTGGACCAGCCGTACGTCAGGTACTTGACGATGCGCAGCCGCTGTCCCGGCTCGAGGCGTGTCGCCACTGTGACGCGTCCGACATCGCCGGCGATGTCCGTGCTGACCGTGCCGTCCGGGGACTCGATCTCATGGCCCATCGCCGCCCCGACCCGCAGCCCGCTCCTCCGGATGCGGTGCACCATGACGACGGTCTCCTTGTCGGCGCCGCTCTCCTCCGCGACGAGCGGCGACTCCAGGTCCGCCGACCCACGTGGGTCCGTGCCCGTGCCCGAGCTCGGCAGGGCCTCGTTGGCGACCAGTTCGGACTGCACGACGATGCGCACGGGCTGGTCGACCGCCTCGACCTCATAACAGACCGCCGCGACCGCCCGCTGCACCAGCGAGACGAGCCGGACCGACGTCACCCGCACCGAGTCGCCCGCCGGGGAGGTCCACTCGGCCTTCCTCGTGAGGGTGCCGGCCCGGAGGTCGAGCAGCCGCTCGTGCGAACGCAGCTCGCCGTAGCGGACATCGAACGGCTCGTCGTTGACGAGCAGCCGGATCAGCTTGCCGTTGGTGACGTTGATGATCGTCTGCCCCGACTCCGGATAGCCGTAGCCGGCCTCCGCGTACGGCAGCGGGCGCAGCTCGTACACCGAGTTGAGGTACGTCCCGGGCAACCCGTGCGGTTCACCCTCGTCGAGGTTCCCGCGCAGGCCAATGTGGCCGTTGGACAGGGCGAACACAGACTCGCTCTGCGCGATCGTGTCGAGGTCCAGCTGCCGCTCGCGCACGCACCACGGCTCCACCGCGTACGCGGCCTGCTTGATCACCATGCCTCCCCGGCCCGCCGGCCCGCAGCCCCGCAGGACGCCACGGTCACCGCGTCGATCACAGCAGCTCCCCGAGGTCCTTGACGACGATGTCCGCGCCGTGGTCTTTCAGGGCGTCGGCCTGGCCCACCCGGTCGACGCCGACCACGAAGGCGAAGCCGCCCGCACGGCCGGCCTGCACGCCGGCGAGCGCGTCCTCGAACACCGCCGCCCGCGACGGGGGCACACCGAGGGCCTCGGCCCCGGCCAGGAACATGTCGGGTGCCGGTTTTCCGGCGAGGTGCCGCTCCTTGGCCGTCACCCCGTCGACGCGCGCGTCGAACAGGTCCGCGATGCCCGCCGCGTCCAGCACCTCGGCGGTGTTGGCGCTGGAGGAGACGACCGCGGTGCGCAGGCCCGCGTCCAGGGCCGCACGGACGTAGCGCACGGACCCGTCGTACAGCTCCACTCCGTGCTCGCGGAGCTTCTCCAGCACCAGCTCGTTCTTGCGCTCACTCAGCCCGCTCACGCTCTCCGCGCCGGGTGGGTCGTCCGGCCCGCCCTCGGGCAGCGTGATGCCCCGGGACTCCAGGAACGAGCGGGTGCCGTCCTCGCGCGGCTTCCCGTCGACGTACTCGTCGTAGTCGGCGACCGGGTCGAACGGCCGATAGGAGTCGCCGTCGCGTTTCCGTAGGAACTCGTCGAACATCTGCTTCCACGCGGCGGCGTGGACCGTAGCGGTGCGGGTCAGCACCCCGTCCATATCGAACAGGCACGCCGTGACGGCGTCCGGAAGTCCGAGCATGTGTTCCTCCCCCGGCATCAATAACGACACATGCTTACCCGATTCCGGCGGGATAAGCGCAACGGGGAGGAACAGGCCCGGCGGTGGTCAGGTCGGCAGGCCGACGGCGCGTTCGCCGCTGCGGCGCTGCTGGATGACGACCGCGATGACGAGAAGAGCGCCCTGCGCGACGTTCTGCCAGAAGGTGTTGACGCCGACGACGTTGAGGCCGTTGTTGAGGGCGCCGAGCAGGAGCACCGCCAGTAGCGTGCCGCCGACGCCGCCCTTGCCGCCCTTCAGCGCGCAGCCGCCGAGCGCCGCGGCGGTGATGGACTGCAGCTCGAGACCCTCACTGCCACTGGTGGGCTGCCCGGAGCCGGTGCGGGCGGTGAGGACGATGCCCGCGAGGGCGGCGACGATGCCCGCCAGGGCGTAGACGGCGACCAGGTACTTGTTGATGTTGATGCCGGCGAGGCGGGCGGCGGTGTCGTTGCCGCCGATCGCGTAGATGTTCCGCCCGATGTCGGTGTACTTCAGCATCACGTGCACGCCGAGGGCGACCAGGAGCAGGATCCAGACCTGGACCGGCACACCGGCGATCGTGCCACGGGAGATGAAGATGAACAGATTGTCGCCGAGGACGAAGCCCTGGGCCCGGCCGCCGGAGATCAGCTGGGCGACGCCCTTGTAGGCGGCGAGGCCGGCCAGCGTCGCGATGACCGGGTTGACGCGGCCATAGACGATGATGAGGCCGTTCAGGATGCCCGCCACGATGCCCACGCCGACGGCGGCGGCCATCCCCAGCAGCGGATTGTGGCCGGTCGACATGAACGCCATCGCGGAGATGACCGAGGCGATCCCGGTCTGCGAGCCGACGGAGATGTCCATGGCGCCGCAGATGATGACGACGGTCTGCACCACCGCCAGCAGTCCGGCCACGGTGGCGGCCTCACCGATCACCTGCATGTTCGACCAGGTGAAATAGCCGGAGTTCAGCCAACTGAAGATCGCGACCACCACGACCAGCGCACCGAGCAGGCTGAGGTTCTGCGGGCCTATCGCGGTCAGGATCTGGCGCGGCGTCCCGTCCTTCGCCGGCGCGTCCACCGGCTCGCGGGTGGCGGTTGTCGGGGTCATTCCTGTCCTTCCGATAGGGACGTGGTGAGATCCTCGGCCATGGCGAGCTCGAGGATGGCCTCTTCGGAGGCGTCGGCGCGGTCGAGCTCGCCGGTGACACGGCCGTTCTGCATGACGATGATGCGGTCGCCCAGGCCCAGCACCTCGGGGAGCTCGGACGAGATCACGAGGACGGCGACGCCCGAACGGGCGAGGTCGTCGATCAGGTGGTAGATCTCGGCCTTCGCGCCGACGTCGATGCCGCGGGTCGGTTCGTCGAGGATCAGCACCTTGGGTGCGCGGGCCAGCCAGCGGGCGAGGACGACCTTCTGCTGGTTGCCCCCGGAGAGCTTCCGCACCTCGTGCTCGATGCCCGGAGTGCGGACGTTCAGCCGGTCCACGTACTCCCGGCTCAGCCGGCGTTCCTCGGCACGTCGCACGAACCGGAATCTCCGCAGCCGGTCCAGCACCACCAGTGAGATGTTGTCGCGGACCGAGCGTTCGAGCAGCAGGGCCTGGGCCTTGCGCTCCTCGGGGGCGTACCCCATGCCGGCCCGCACGGCGTCACGTGGCTGCCGGAGGCGTACACGTCTGCCCTCCACCCGTACCTGGCCGGAGCGGATCGGCAGATCCCCGACCAGAGCCCCGGCCAGCTCCGAACGGCCCGCGCCGACGAGCCCGGCCAGAGCCACGACCTCGCCCGCGTTGACGGTCAGGCTGATGTCGTGCACGTCGTCGGTGGTGACGGCGTCGACTTCGAGGATCACCTGGTCGGTGGCGGAGTGCTCGCGGGCGAACATGGCCGACAGGTCCCGGCCGACCATCATCCGTACGATCTCGTTCTCATCGGTGGCGGCCGCGTCCCGTACACCGGCCAGCGCGCCGTCACGGAGTACCGCGACGCGGTCGGCGAGCTGGAAGATCTCCTGCATCCGGTGGGACACGTAGATGACCGCGAGGCCCTCCTCGCGGAGCCGCCGGATCAGGGTGAACAGCGCCTCCACCTCGTGCTCGGACAGCGACGACGTCGGCTCGTCGAACGCGATCACCTTCGCGTCCGTGGTCAGGGCCCGCAGGATCTCCACCAGCTGCCGCTGCGCGGAGGTGAGCCGCGAGCCGAGTGTGTCGGGGCTGAGGACCCGTTCGAAGCCGAGCCGCAGCAGGTCCTCGCGGACGCGCCGGCGCAGGGCCGCCCGGTCGAGGGCCCGGCCCGCCTTGCGGGGCAGCGCGCCCAGGTAGACGTTCTCGGCCACCGAGACGTGGGGCACGATCTCCGGCTCCTGCGGGATCACCCGGATGCCCGCCTGCCGTGCGTCGGCGGGAGAGTGCAGGCGGACAGGCCGGCCGTCCAGGACGATCTCACCGTCGTCAGGCAGGTAGTCGCCATTGAGGATCTTGATGAGCGTGGACTTGCCGGCGCCGTTCTCACCCATGAGAGCCGTCACCGTCCCACTGGGGAAGTCCAGCGTGACGTCATTCAGGGCCCGTACACCGGCGAACCGCTTGGAGATGCCCACGGCACGCAGTTCGGTGCTGTGGCGGTCGATTCCCTCGCTTCGCTCGGGCATTACCCACCTCGGGGGTCGGGCGGGGCGGCCCGGAGGCCGCCCCGCGCGGAATCAGCTGCAGGTGATCTGGGCGTCGGCCCAGTCGGCGTGGTCGCTGTCGTTGCCGTTCCCGCCGTCGGTGACGATGAGGCGGACGAACGCCGCCCCGCCGACATCGGCGGTCAGGTGCTTGGCCGCGTCGGCGGTCGTGAGCAGGCCGCTGTCGGCGACCTTGGTGCCGTCGGCCCACAGCTCGAATGTCACCGAGCCGTTGGCCGTCTTCTCGTCGTCCACCCCGACGTCGGCCGACACCGAGGTGCACTTCTTGGCCGTGTAGTACTCCACGGAGCTCGGCGCGTGGACGCCGAGTCCCTTCTTGTAGACCGTGCCGTTGATGGTGATCGGGTGACCGTCGCCGGCCGCCGTCTCACCGTTGCTCATGTCCTTCTCCACCGGCCCCCAGCCGTTCGAGGCGCGCAGCCAGGAGACGTCGCTCAGGTACGACGTGCCCGACGGCGGAGCGGTCAGCTTCAGGACCAAGACCTGGACGGTGGACTCGGCGGACGCCCCCAGGTAGGCGGCCTTGGCGGTGAGGTCGTACGTCCCCGGCTTGGCGTCGGCGGGCGGCTGCACCGTCCAGGTGGTGGCCAACGTCCGGTTCGAGGCGAGCACCGGTGTGGTGCGCCGCGTGGTGGCCTGCACGGTCCAGCCGTCCGGGCCGGTCAGGTCGCTGCGGACCTTGATCGCCGGCAGCCGGCCGGAGTTGGTGACCGCCGTGGTCATGCTCGTGGCGGTGCCGGGCTGGATGATGGGAAGGGCCCCCGGGTACGCCACCGGCACGTCGATACCGGTGTCCACCGCGGGCGGGTACATCGCCCAGCGCCTGCTCGCCGACACCCGCACCATGACCGTGCCATGCGCGGGAACCGTCGCGGCGATCGTGCCGGCCGTCTCCCGGGTGGTGTGCGCCCACAGGTCGCGGACCGCGTAGCCCGGAGCGGCGGGCAGGCCGGCCGCCTTGGCCGACGTCGTGATCCGCTGGGGGGAGTCCGACTCGTTGAACAGCGCGACCGCGCGGTCGCCGTTCGCCAGCGGCTTGACGAAGACGTCGCGGCCGCCGTCGGTGCTGATCGGCGCCCCCTGGACACCGAGCCTGTCCTGGTCGACGGCGATGACGTCCTTGTTGGTGAGGATCTGCATCGTCTCGGCCGAGGCCTTGCGCAGGTCGCTGCCGATGAGCAGCGGCGCCGCCATCACCGACCACAGGCTGAAGTGCGACCGGTACTCGGTGTCGTTCATGCCGCCGTTGCCGACCTCGAGCATGTCGGGATCGTTCCAGTGGCCGGGGCCGGCGTACTGCGCCAGCGCCATGTTCTGGTGGACGATCGACAGCATCGACGCGTAGTTGTCGGAGATGTCGCCGGTGGTCCGCCAGGAGTTGCCGACGTCCTTGGCCCACAGCCACGGCTTGTTCTGGCCCCACTCGCACATGGAGAAGAGGATCGGCCGGCCGGTGGCCTTGAGCGCGTCCCGCATCGCGGTGTACCGCTTCTGAGCGTCGACGCCCTGGTTGTTGCAGTTGTCGTACTTCAGGTAGTCCACGCCCCAGGACGCCCACAGCTTCGCGTCCTGCTGCTCGTGACCCAGCGAGCCGGGCATCGTCTGGGCACAGGTCAGAGTGCCGGCACTGGTGTAGAGACCGAACTTCAGGCCCTTGGAGTGCACATAGTCGGCGAGCGCCTTGATGCCGTGCGGGAACCGGGTCGCGTTCGGCACGTAGTCACCGTTGGCATCACGGTTCTGCTCGGCCCAGCAGTCGTCGAGGTTGACGTACTGGTAGCCGGCGTCCTTCAGGCCGGAGGACACGAACAGGTCGGCGATGCTCTTGACCATCGCCTCGTTGAAGTCGGGTCCGCAGTGGGTCGCGTTCCAGTTGTTGAATCCCATCTGCGGGGTCAGGGCGAGGCCGTTGTCCAGGGCCGCCGCCGGCGGAGCGGAGGCGAGGGTGATCGTCGCGGCGCCGGCGACGATCACCGCGAGTGCGATGACCGCCGAGGCCAGGGAACGGATTGAACGGACCGTGCGCATGAGCGTCTCCTCTGGGGTGGGGATCGCGCACTGCGGGAACGGAGCGGTGTGGTGCACCGCGCCGTGCCCGGGGCTGTGACCGGCGGGCGGCAGAGGACGCCCACCGGTCACGGTCGTCGGCGAATCTCAGGCTTCGCGACGGGGCCGCCGAGCGGCCGTCCGGCGCGACCCGGTCCGGGGAGAACGCCGCGCTCTCCGGATCAGGTGCACTTGACCCCGGCCTGCTTCCAGTTGGTCGCGTCGACCATCTTGGTGGGGGCGAAGGCCTCCTGGGGCATGGGCTTGCCGTTGCGGAGGTTGTCCACCAGGGTCTGCACGGCGAGACCGCCGACGTCGTACCCGTTGATGAACAGGGCGGCCTTCATGCCGGTCGCCTTGCCGGAGCCCCAGTCCTTGCAGGCCAGGTAGGCGCCGAGCCCGACGCCGTCGATGTCGGCGGCCTTGTAGCCGGCGTTCTGGATGGCGGTGACGGCGCCGGAGACGTTCTCGTCGTTGCAGCCCCACACCACCCAGTGCTTGACCGACCGGTTGCCGGACAGTGTGGCCGCGGTCTTGGACTGGGCGTCGGGCGGGGTGTTGTCGGTGCCGACCTTGAAGATCTTCACCTTGGTCCCGGCGGCCTGCTCGAACGCGGCCTGCGCGGCGGTCACCCGGTCAGTGCACACCGTCACGTCCTGCTTCCACGCGGCGATGACCCCGGTGTCGGCCGGCTTCCAGCCCGCCTTCTTGAACTCCTCGCCCGCACGCTGCCCCACCTGGCTGCCCATCTGCGTGCCGGAGAAGCCCACCCGCGGCACGAGCTGGTCCTTGGCGCACTTGGAGGGGTCGGTGCCGTTCTTGCAGATCTGGTCGTCGCTGGAGAGCAGCGTCACATTGGCGCTGCTCGTGGTCTGCACGATCTGGGGGCCCACTGCCGGGTCCGGGGGCACGATGATGACGCCGTTCGCCTTCTGCGCGATCGCCGCCTGGGTCTCCGAGACCGCCTTGTTCGTGTCGTTGCCGAGGTTGACGACCTTGACGTCGACGTTGCCGAGCTGCTTGGCCTTGTCCTGCGCTCCCTGCGCCTCGTCGATGAAGTACTGCTGGTCGCCCTGCTTCTGCAGGTACACGATCGAGATCTTCCCCGACACCTTCTTGCTCGAGCTCGTCGCCGAGCTCTCCTTGCCTGACGAACAGGCGGTGAGGCTGAGGGCGACCGCGACGCCGATCGCTATGACCGCGCCGCCGGGCCTGCGTATCCGGGTCATGCTCTGCCTTCCTTCTGGATGCTGGACCTGGTCCCGTTACCCCGATGTTTCCGCTGAGTTACCAGGCGATGATCGCTATTCGTACCATTCCCAACACAACCCAACAAGACTCGATTCGATAACATGTTGAGTAGTGTTGACATGTGTCGCTTCTGAGGGCACGCTGCACCCGGTGTCCGGTCTCGGAGAGGGGGGACGATGCTCGCCCAGCAACGGCAGCAGGCAATCTTGGACCTGGTCCAGCAGCGCGGCGGAGTGCGCGTCGCCGATCTGGTGCGCGAGTTCGGCGTTTCGGATATGACCATCCGCCGGGACCTGGAGGTGCTGGCCGAGCGCGGGCTGGTCGCGAAGGTGCACGGCGGCGCGACCACGGTCGGCGCCGGGTCCACCGAGGAGCCGGGTTTCGCCGCCAAATCCGTCCGGCAGCGCCAGGAGAAGGAGGCCATCGCCCGGCGCGCCGCGCAGCTCGTACGCCCCGGAACGGCCGTCGCCGTGTCCGCCGGCACCACCACGTGGACGCTCGCCAACCACCTGATCGACGTTCCGGAGCTGACCGTTGTCACCAACTCGATCCAGATCGCCGATGTCTTCTACCGTGCGGGTCGCGCCGACCAGACCATCGTGCTCACCGGCGGCATCCGCACCCCCTCGGACGCGCTGGTCGGCCCGGTGGCGGTGACCGCGATCCGCTCGCTCAACGTGGACCTGCTCCTGCTCGGCGTGCACGGCATGAGCACGCGCGCCGGCTTCACCACACCGAACCTCATGGAGGCCGAGACCGACCGGGCGATGGTCGGCGCGGCCCGCAGGCTCGCCGTCCTGGCCGATCACACGAAATGGGGCACCGTGGGCCTCAGCACGATCGCCCGGCTGGGCGACGCCGACGTGCTCGTCACCGACTCCGGTCTCGGCGACGAGGCGTGCAAGAGCCTGGCCGAGCAGGTCGGCGAGTTGATCACCGTCGACCCGGCGACGGAGACCGGCGCGTGAAGCGCACCGTCACCCGCCTCGCCGACGGCCGGGATCTCATCTACTTCGACCGGCAGGACGGCGCTAACCGGTCGGCCCCGGACACCCGGACACTGCCGCCTCCCCCGCTGTCGTCCGAGCTTCGCCGCGACCGCCTGCTCGGCGAGTGGGTGACCATCGCGGCGCACCGCCAGGACCGCACGCACCTGCCGCCGAGCGACCAGTGCCCGCTCTGCCCATCCGTCCCGGGCCGGCCCACCGAGGTCCCCGCCTCCGACTACGAGGTGGTCGTCTTCGAGAACCGGTTCCCGTCCTACTCCGGCCGCCCTCCCGCGGAGATGGACGGCGTGACCCCGGGGCTTGGCCGTTGCGAGGTGGTCTGCTTCTCATCCGACCACGACGCGTCGTTCGCCACCCTGTGCCCCTCCCAGGTGCGCACGGTCATGGAGGCGTGGGCCGACCGCACGGCCGAGCTGTCCGCGCTGCCGGGCGTGGCACAGGTGTTCTGTTTCGAGAACCGCGGAGCGGAGATCGGCGTCACGCTCGCCCACCCGCACGGCCAGATCTACGCCTACCCGTTCGTGACGCCGCGCACCGAGCGGATGCTCGGGGTCGCCCGCGCGCACCGCGAGCGGACCGGCCATGACCTGTTCGCCGACGTGCTCGCCGCCGAGCGCGCGGCGGAGGTCCGGATCGTCGCGTCCAACGACCTCTGGACGGCGTTCGTCCCCGAGGCCGCGCGCTGGCCGTTCGAAGTGCATGTGTTCCCGCACCGCAAGGTGCCGGACCTCGCGGCCCTCTCCGCGGCGGAGCGCGACGCCTTCGGCCCGCTGTACGTCGACGTCCTGAACCGCCTCGACCGGCTGTTCGGCGTGCCGATGCCGTACGTCTCCGCCTGGCACCAGGCCCCGGTCTCCACCGACAGAGACCTCGCCTACCTGCACCTTCAGTTGTTCAGCACCAGGCGCGCGGCCGGAAAGCTGAAATATCTCGCGGGCTCGGAGGCGGCGATGGGCGCCTTCGTCAATGACATCTACCCCGAGGACGCGGCACGCCGATTGCGCGCCGCCGTCGAGAAGGAACCCTCCTCGGGAGCGGACACGCCCTGACAATTTCAACCGTCTTGACAAGTTAGTTTGTCGGCGGGGACCATTGCGGCATGTACGAAGTGGCAGTGATCGAGGATCCGGCCGCGGCCGAGGTCTCGCTGGACCCGATACGTGCCCGGCTGCTGGCCGAGCTGGCCGAGCCGGCTTCGGCCACGATGCTGGCCGCCCGGGTCGGCCTGGCGCGGCAGAAGGTGAACTACCACCTGAAGGCGCTGGAGCGCCACGGGCTGGTGGAGCTGGTGGAGGAGCGCAGGAAGGGCAATGTCACCGAGCGGGTGCTGCGTGCCACGGCGGCGTCCTATGTGATCTCGCCCGCCGCGCTGGCGGCGGTGCAGCCCGACCCGAGCCGCTCGCCTGACCAGCTGTCGGCGCGGTGGCTGCTGGCGCTGGCGGCGCGGCTGGTGCGGGACGTCGGCGAACTGATCACCGGTGCGGCCACGGCCCGTAAGCGGGTCGCGACGTTCGCGATCGACGGCGAGGTGCGGTTCGCGACGGCGGCCGACCGTGCCGCATTCGCCGAGGAACTGGCGGGCGCCGTCACCGCGCTGGTTTCCAAGTATCACGACGAGACGGCCGAGCGCGGGCGTGATCACCGCGTGATCGTCGCCGTCCATCCGAGCACCAGCGCCAGAGCCGTCTCCGCCATGACGGAGGAGTGAGGCGGCGATCGCCACGGCGCACCATCTCGCCCGGGGCGAGCTCTGAAAGCACGCCTCCGCGAGAGCGTACTGGGAGTACGGTCGTGAGGTCGGCCCGTCAAGCGCGTGCCCGTGCCGCCGAGAGACCCCGGCCGGGCCGGCGGCCCTGAAATCCACACATATAGCCGGCCGTGTCCGGCGAGTTTGATATCGGTTGAAGCTTCAACTAGGCTCTCATTGTTGAACTTTCAATCACAGGAGGTCGCCATGACCGCTTCCACCACTGATCTGGGCCTCACCACCGGCACCTGGAACATCGACCCGGCCCACTCCGAGGTCACCTTCGCCATCCGGCACCTGATGACGAAGGTCCGCGGTTCCTTCACCGACTTCTCCGGAAGCGTCGTGGTCGCCGAGAACGTCCAGTCCTCCACCGCCACCGCCGAGATCAAGCTGGCCTCGATCGACACCCGCAACCCCGACCGCGACGCACACGTCCGCTCCTCCGACATCCTCGACGCCGAGAACCACCCGGCGATGACGTTCGTCACCAAGGGCGTCCGCGCCGACGGCGGCGACTACCTGGTCGACGGCGAGCTCACCATCAAGGACGTCACCCGCCCGGTCACGCTGGAGCTGGAGTTCAACGGCATCGGCGAGGACCCGTGGGGCGGCACGCGCGCCGGCTTCGCCGCCACCACCTCGATCAGCCGCAAGGAGTTCGGCATCGAGTTCAACGTGCCGCTCGGCGGCGACAAGGCCCTGCTCGGCGACAAGGTCGACATCCAGCTCGAGGTCCAGGCCGTCCGCGCCTGACATCACCGCCCGGCGGCCGTCCACGCCGTCGTCGCGTTCGAAGAGCACCCCGCGAATCACGCCGGGTGCTCTTCGTCATGTTGGGGACGCCGACATTCGGGTATCGCGGAACAGCAAAGGTGACATCGGCGTTGATCCATACGGGATCCGACGTGAGAGCGAGGTGGCCATGGCGGCGACCACGAACAGCGGCAGACGTGTCCGGCGGCCCGGGAGGGCGGCCGACGGTGATCTGCTCGGCGCCTACCTTGACGAGATCGCCGCTACGCCATTGCTCACCGCCGAACAGGAGATCGAGCTCGCCCTGGCCATGGAGGCCGGGCTGCTCGCCCACAACCATCTCGACAACGGCACCCTCCCGAAGAGGGCCGCCCGCGATGAGCTCGACGAGGTCGCGGCCCGCGGGGACGCCGCCAAGGACCGCTTCATCCAGGCGAACCTCCGCCTGGTCGTATCGGTGGCACGGCGGTACCCGACCGACGGCCTGAGCCTGCTGGATCTGATCCAGGAGGGCACCATCGGCCTGATCCGGGCCGTCGAGGGATTCGACCCCCGCCGCGGCTTCAAGTTCTCCACGTACGCCACGTGGTGGATCCGGCAGGCGATCGGTCGCGCGCTGGCCAACTCGTCCCGATCCGTACGGCTGCCGGGTGCGGTGCACACCGACGTCAACCGGCTGCGCAAGGCCCGCCGCGAGCTGGTGCTGCTCACCGGTGCCGAGCCGACCGACGAGGAGCTGGCCGCGGAGCTCGACCTGCCGGTCGAGCGCATCGGCGAGCTGGACCGCTGGGACCGGACCCCCGCGAGCCTGGACGCGGTCGTCGGAGAGGACGAGGAGACCTCGCTGGGCGACCTGCTCGCCGACGAGACCGCTCCGTCGCCCGAGGACGCGGCCATGGCCGGCGCCCAGCTTGAGATCATCGACGGCATGCTCGATCACCTCGAGCCGCGCGAGGCCGTGGTCCTGCGGGCCCGGTACGGCCTGGAGGACGGCACCGAGCACAGCCGCCGGGAGATCGCGACCCGGCTCGGCGTGTCAGCCGAACGGGTCCGGCAGATGGAGCTGGCCGCGCTGCGGAGGATGCGGGAGATGGCCGAGCGGCTCGACCTGCCGCTCGCCGCGTGAGAAGGCCCGCGCCCTAGGCGCCGAACCAGGCGAGGAAGTCGTCGTGGCCGAACATCCGGGCCGCGTCGGCAGCCGAGGGTGTGCCCGCCGCGGGGTCGGCGCCCGCGTCGAGCAGGGCGCGTACGACCTCCGGTTCCTTCTTGAAGACCGCGCCCGCCAGGGGTGTCTGGCCGCGGTCGTTCTGCCGTCCGGGGTCCGCCCCGCGTTCGACGAGGGCTCGTACGGTGTCCGCGTACCCGTGGTAGGCCGCCAGCATCAGCAGTGTGTCGCCCGCGTCATTGGCGAGGTCGGCCGGGACACCGGCGTCGACGTACGCGGACAGCGCCTCGGTCTGGCCGGACCGGGCGAGACCGAACAGCCTGGTCGCGAACTCCACCAGCTCAGGATCGTCCATCGGATCAAGCATGCCACGAGGAGTCGCCGGGGGATGCGGGAGACGAATGCGCACCCCCCGGCGAGATGCCTCCTGACGGTGTCCGATGCGTCGTTAGGCGACCACCTCCTCTATGCGCCATATCCGCGCGTCTTCAGGCGACGTCGGCGGTGAGACCCGCGACGGTCGCGTCGAGAGAGCTGGTGGTCATCGGCATGACGACCGGCTCGGTGACCCGGAAACGCTTCATCCCCCGTTTGGTCAGATGGATCCGCAGGTCGATCCAGCCGTCCTGGGTACCGCACCGTCCCTGTTCCGGGAAGTGCAGGTCGCCGGCTGAGATGCGGGCATCCTGGACGTGCACCGGCAGCAGGATCTGCGAACGGGGCGTCAGCGCGCGGCACACGGCCCGGACCGGTTCGGCGCGCGCGGCGACCCGCGTGTGGTCGGCCGAGGCGGGCGCGATCCGGCCAAGCAGCGCGCCGGCCGGCTCACCGGCCATGGCACCCAGCATCGCGTGCGACGGCGCGCAGCCGAGGATGCCCGGGTGTGCGCCGGCGGCGTACCGCCCGTCCAGCCGGCCGATGTCCAAGACCTCCACCATGATGAGGTCGCCCGGCTCGGCGCCGACTACGCCGACCGGCCCGCACAGCACGTCGCCCCCCTCGCAGTACAGCCGGATCGCCCCACCGGCGATCACTTCCGCGACGGGCGGGATGTCCGGATGCCAGCGATTGTGGCCTGGAACGCACTGCACGGTCCGGACCGGTGGGGCGGGCGTGAACAGCAACGTGTCGGTCCCTTCTCGCTGCGATCTGATGTCCTAATCCTGCACGTCAGGCTGTTTCGGCTGGGTTTCATCGCTCTTAACGCGCCGTCAATTGAAATTCACCGGAACCGCGGGAGGGGCGACGCCGTCGAAGACGTATGGGCTCCGAGGCACGTTCAGGCGCCCGGCCGGCCATCGCGGCCGCGGCCGCCGGGTTCGTCATCGCCGGGTGCGCCGTGGGCAGCACCGGCTCCGCTGTCCGGACATCGCCGTCGCTACGGCTGGTGACGTACGACAACTGCGCCGACCTGCTCGGCGGCCTGCGGAAGGCCACCGCGGCGCACGTCGGCCCGTACGGCCTGGCCGGCGATCCGATGATGCGCCCCCTCACGGGTGGCCGGATCCCGGGCGACGCGACGCCCGCGCGGCCGGCCGAGGCGCAGCATTCGGCTACCAACGTCCAGGAACCGGGCGTCGACGAGCCCGACCTGGTCAAGACCGACGGCCGGCGCATCGTCACCGTCGCGCGGGGGAGGTTGCGGGTGATCGACGCTGCCTCCCGCAAGGAGACGGGCACGCTCGACCTGGCCGCCGGCCGCGGCTGGACCTCAGGTGAGCTCCTGCTCAGCGGCGACCGGGTGGTCGTGGTGATGCGGCCGCCGCTCATCTACGCGCGGGACGATCTCGTCGCTCGCACGCCGGCCCAGAGCGGCCCGCGCCTGGTCCTCGTCGACATCAAGAGCACGCCCCGGGTGGTGAGCTCCATACAGGTCGACGGTTCCTACCTCGACGCCCGCCAGGTCGGCTCGGTCGCCCGGGTCGTGGTCCGGTCCGCGCCCCGCGTCCAGTTCCCCCAGCGCCGCCCCGGGCCGGCCGACGAGGCGACCGCGGCCAACCGGAAGATCGTTGAGAAAGCGCCGGTCGACGCGTGGCTGCCGCACTACACCGTCACGCGCGGCGGTCGCAGTCAGACCCTGAAGGTGCCGTGTGACCAGGTCAGCCACCCGCCCTCCTATACGGGCACATCCGTGCTGTCGGTGTTCACCGTCGACCTGTCCGCGGACCTGGCCGACGCCACGCCGGTGAGCGTCCTGGCCGGCGGCCAGACGGTGTACGGCTCGGGCGGCACCCTGTACGTCACCGATCGCCCCGGGCCGGACCCGGCCGGAAGCACGCCGCAGGCCGGGAGAACGCCGCAGGTCCCGTCCAGGACCGACATCTACCAGTTCGACATCGGCGGCACCGGCCGGCCCAGATTCGCCGCCTCCGGTTCGGTGCCGGGAGAACTGCTCAACCAGTACTCGATGTCGGAGTACGGCGGGCACCTGCGGGTCGCCACGACCTGGGGCCAGGGCGTGCAGCCGCCGGGCGCGACGCCGGCCGGCACCGAGAGCGCGGTGTACGTCCTCGCCCGGCGAGGCGGCCGCCTGGAACAGGTGGGCAAGGTCGGCGGCCTCGGCCGCGGCGAGCGCGTCTATGCCGTGCGGTTCCTCGGCCCGGTCGGCTATGTCGTGACGTTCCGGCAGACGGACCCGCTCTACATCCTCGATCTTCGTGATCCGGTGAACCCGCGGACCACCGGCGAGCTGAAGCTCAGCGGCTACTCGGCGTACCTGCACCCGGCGGGCGACGGCCGGCTCATCGGCGTCGGCCAGGAGGCCGACGCGAAGGGCCGTCCGCTGGGTACCCAGGTGTCGCTGTTCGACGTGCGCGATCCGGCCGTTCCGCGCAAGGTGGGCGGATACCGGGTCGTATCCGGCTGGTCGGCGGCGGAGTTCGACCCCCACGCGTTCCTCTACTGGCCGCGGACCGGTCTGACGGTCCTGCCCATGGCGGGTGCGGGCGGCGACGGCGTGCTCGTGCTGACGGTGACGCCGGCGGGCGTCCACCGGGTCGGCGGCGTCAGCGTGCCGAGCGGCGCGGGCGGCGTCCAGCGCACGATGCTCATCGGCAACACGCTGTGGACGCTGTCACCGGCCGGCCTTCAGGCCAACGACGCGACGACTCTCGCGAAGACCGCCTGGCTCCCCCTCACCTGAGAGCTAGCGGAGGCCGATGCGGCGCTGCAGGGCGGTCTGGATCCAGCGGTCGATGAGGGCGGGATAGTCCAGCCCGGTCGCGGCCCACATCTTCGGGAACGCCGACGCGGGCGTGCATCCGGGCATGGTGTTGATCTCGTTGAGGATCACGCGGCCGTCCGGGGTGTAGAAGAAGTCGACCCGGGCGAGGCCTTCACAGCCCAGCGCCTCGAAGGCCTGCACCGACAGCTTGCGGACCTCCTCCACCACAGTGGACGGCAGCTTCGGCGGGATGTCGAGGCGGAGCCCGTCATCGAGGTACTTCGCCTCGAAGTCGTAGTAGTCGTGGCCGGAGCCGATCCGGACCTCGGCGGGCAGGCTCGCCGCCGGCGGGTCGTCGTCGAGCCCTTCGAGGACGCCGCACTCGATCTCGCGTCCCTCGACGGCCGCCTCGACGATCACCTTCGGATCGTGTTCGCGCGCGGCCTCGACCGCGGTCTCCAGGTCCGCCTCGGACTCGACCTTGGAGATGCCCATGCTGGATCCGGCGCGGGCGGGCTTGACGAACACCGGCCAGCCGAGTTCCTTGATCTCGTCGATGATCCGCTTGCGCTCACGCCGCCACTGGCGGTCGCGGACGACGACGTGCGGACCGACCGGCAGTCCGGCGCCCTCCCAGACCACCTTCATGAAGGCCTTGTCCATGCTGGCGGCGCTGGCGAAGACCCCGGCCCCGACGTAGCGCACCCCGGCGAGCTCGAGCAGGCCCTGGATGGTGCCGTCCTCGCCGTACGGGCCGTGCAGCAGTGGCAGCACCACGTCGACGTCGCCGAGCGTGCGCGGCACCTCGCCCGGCGCGACCACGACGAGGCCGGGGCTCTCCGGGTCGAGCGGAAGGGCGAGCGGCAGGCCGTCACCGGCGACCTCCGGCAGCTTCCCGTCCTCGACGGCGAGCCGCTGCCCGGCCGCGAGGACCCAGCGACCGTCCCGCGCGATGCCCACCGGGATGACCTCGTAGCGCTCCTGGTCGATCGCTGCCATGACGCTGCCCGCGGTGAGACAGGAGATCGCATGTTCCGAGCTGCGGCCGCCGAATACGACGGCGACACGGATCTTGCTCATGGATCCACCTCTTCCCACCTGCGTCCAAACTCGCGGCCCCCGACCCTACACGGCATTTCGGCCCAACCGAAGCAGCTATCGGCTGTCTCCGGCATACGGGATAGATGCCCCTTCCGGCTCATGTGTGCGCGGAACGGCGGTCAAAGCGTTCGTCACGTCGACGATGAGGTCGTCGGCGTCTTCGAGGCCGATGGAGAAACGCACGGCTCCCGGGTCGATGCCGGCCGCGGCGAGCGCCGCGGCGTCCATCTGCCGGTGTGTGGTGGACGCGACGTGACTGACCACGGTGTGGGTGCCGCCCAGCGACGTCGCCACCCGGATGAGCCGCAGGCCGTCCGCGAGTGCCATGCCGGCCTGGTACCCGCCGTGCGGCGTGATCGTCACGATCGCGCCGAACCGGGTGCCCTCCGGTCCGGCGTCGTACAGCCTGCGGGCGATCTCGTGGCCCGGATGCCCGGGCAGGCCGGGATAGTCCACCTTGGCGACCGCGGGGTGCCCGGCGATCGCGGCGGCGAGCGCCGCGGCGGTGTCGCACTGCCGGTGCACCCGAAGCGGCAGCGTCTCCAGGCCGCGGCGCAGCAGGAACGCCTCGTCCGGGGCGAGCATGCCGCCGGTCTCGATGCGGACCGCGCGGACCGGCGCGATCAGCTCGGACCGGCCCACGACGACGCCGCCGGTGGCGTCGCTGTGGCCGCCGATGTACTTGGTCGCCGAGTGGACGACGAGGTCGGCGCCATGCTCCAGCGGGCGGCACACGACCGGGGTGGCGAACGTCGAGTCGACCACGAGCAGCGCCCCCGCCTCGTGCGCCGCCTCGGCCAGCGCGGGCAGGTCGGCGACGGCCATGGTCGGGTTCGCGAGGGTCTCGGCCCACACGATGCGCGTCTGGGGCCGTATCGCCGCCCGGACCTGCGCCAGGTCTGTCATGTCGACGAAGTCGGTGTCGACACCGAACCGGGCCAGCAGGTCGGCGAGCAGGCCGTAGGTGCCGCCGTACACCGCGGCCGGGGCGACGACGTGCGCGCCCGTGTGCGCGAACGCCAGGAAGACCGCGCTGATCGCGGCCATGCCGGAGGCGAACGCCTGACCGGTCACCCCGGCACTCAGGCGGGTGCCCTCCAGCGCGGCGACACCGTCGGCGAACGCGTCGGCGGTCGGGTTGTCCACACGGCTGTAGGAGTACCCCGGCGCGCGGTCTCCGAGCACGTCCGCGTACTCCTGCGACGAGCCGAAGGAGAAGGCGGCCGTACGCCACACCGGAGTGCCGATCGGTGCCTGGCCGGGAACCGGAGGCGGCGGCAGGTGGACGGCGCGGGTGTTCTCCCCCGATGGGGGCGGTTCGTTCATCATGGTCACACTCCGTAGCGTTCTGGCTTTGGCGTGCGCGACATCAGCAGCCGGCCGGCGTCGGCCGGGCTCAGCCCCCCGTGCATGACGGCCACGATCCCCTCCGTGATCGGCATCTCCACGTGGTGCCGGCGCGCGAGCTCGAGGACGGCGTCGCACGACTTGACGCCCTCGGCGGTCTGCTTGGTGACCGCGATGACCTCCTCCAGGCTCATACCGCGGCCGAGGTTCTCGCCGAAGGTCCGGTTCCGCGACAGCGGCGAGCTGCACGTGGAGACGAGGTCACCCATGCCCGCCAGCCCGGCGAACGTGTGCGGGTCGGCGCCGAGCGCGCCACCGAGCCGGGTGATCTCCGCGAGCCCGCGGGTCATGACCAGAGCACGGACGTTGTCGCCCATGCCCATGCCGACCGCGATGCCGACGGCGAGGGCGATGACGTTCTTGACCGCCCCGCCGAGCTCGCAGCCGACGACGTCGGGGTTGGTGTACGCCCGGAAGTAGGGCGTCATGCAGGCGAGCTGCAGCTTCTGGGCGGTCGGCTCGTCGGTGCAGGCGACCACGGCGGCCGACGGCTGTTCCATGGCGATCTCACGGGCCAGGTTGGGCCCGGTCACCACGGCGACCCGCTCCTCGGGCACACCCGCGACCTCGCGGACGACCTCGCTCATCCGCTTGCATGTGCCCAGCTCGATGCCCTTCATCAGGCTCACCAGCACCGCGTCGGCGGAGATCAGCGGCTTCCACTCCGACAGGTTCGGGCGCAGCGTCTGGGCGGGGACGGCCAGCACGACATACGATGCGCCGTCGAGGGCCTCCGCCACGTCCGCCGTGGCGCGCAGGCGGTCCGGCAGCGTGAAGTCCGGAAGGTAGTCCGGGTTCACCCGCCTCTCATTGATCGCGTCGACGATCTCCGCGCGGCGTCCCCACAGCATGACGTCGCCGCCCGCGTCGGACAGCACCTTGGCGAAGACGGTGCCCCACGATCCTGCCCCGAGTACGGCGATCTTCAAGAGGCCTTGGCCTCCTTGCTCTTGTCGTTCTTCGGCTTCTTCTCGGCGCGCTCGGCCTTGACGGCTCCGCGGTGGTCGTACAGCTTCTCGGGCGCCCGCTCCCCGCGGAGCTCACCGAGCAGGTCGGCGATGGCCCGCATGATGTCGGCGGTGGCCGCGCCGAGCGTCGCGGCATTGAGGGGCTCTCCCTCGTACTTCGACAGGTCGACCGGCGGCCCGGCGATCACGTGCATCGTCTTGCGCGGGAACGGCCGGAACCTCTTCGTGCCGTACGGCCAGAGCTCCTGTGCGCCCCAGTGCGCGACCGGGACGACGGGCGCGCCCGTGGTGAGGGCGAGCCTGGCGGCGCCGGTCTTCCCGGTCATCGGCCACAGCTCCGGGTCTCGCGTGCAGGTCCCCTCGGGATAGAAGATCAGGCATTCGCCGCCGCGCAGCCCCTTCTCCGCGTCGCGCAGCGCCAGGCCGGCGTCGGTGCGCTCGCGGTAGACCGGAATCTGCCCGGTCTTGCGGAGGATGTGCCCGACGATCTTGAGCTTGAAGACCGTGGCCTTGGCGAGGTAGACGGGGAAGCGGCCGGCCTTGTAGACGAAGTGGGCGAGAGCCAGCGGGTCGGACCAGGACAGATGGTTGGCGGCGATGATCACGCCCCCCTTCCGCGGGATGTTGTCCCGGTCCTTCCAGTCTCGCCGCAGCAGAGAGAACAGGAACGGCCGCAGAAGCCCCGCGACTACGGTGCGCCATACGGGCGAATGATCCATTGCTCCCATCTCCTCACTTCATCCCCGCGACACGGGGGGATGCCCTCAAGTGTCGCGGTTGGTTCCGCATAGTGTCGACCCAGGATGTCTCGTACCCATCACCTCACCTGGACGCTCGTCGTGCCGGTCAAGCCACTGGCCCGGGCGAAGTCCCGCCTGTCCGGGCCCGCCGGGCCGCACCGCGAGCGGTTCGCACTGGCCATCGCGACCGACACGGTATCCGCCGTACTCCGATCTTCTCGGGTGCGGGGGGTCGTGGTGGTCACCGACGACCCGGTCGCCGCGTCGGAACTGGCGGCGCTCGGCGCCGTCATCGTCCCCGACGAACCTGACAGCGGGCTGAACCCGGCACTCGTGCACGGCGCGGCGCAGGCCCGCCTGCTCGCGCCGGAGAGCGCCGTCGGCGCCCTGTCGGCCGACCTGCCCGCGCTGCGGCCCGACGAGCTGGATCGGGTGCTCGCCGCCGCGGCGGCGGCACCCAACGCGTTCCTGCCGGACGCGGCGGGCATCGGCACGACGCTCTACACGGCGCGCCCTGGCGCGGGGTTCTCTCCCGCGTTCGGAACCGACTCCCGTGCCCGGCATCGGGCACGCGGCGTGCACGAGCTGACGTTCGAGGACGTGCCCAGCGTACGGCGAGACGTCGACACCATCGACGACCTGCGAGCCGCGCTCGCACTCGGGGTGGGCCCGCACACGGCCTCCGTCGCGCCCCTGCTGCCCGTGCCCTGCGACTGAGAGCGCCCTGCCTCTGGACGCTCTAGGCTTTGCCGCATGCAGGCGACGGTGAAGGCGTACGACGGCGCGACGCGGACGGGCAGCGTGCTGCTCGACGACGGGAGCGAGCTGGCCTTCGACGCGGCGGCGTTCGACGCGGGAGGGCTACGGCTGCTTCGTCTCGGGCAGCGGGTCAACCTCGCCGTCGAGGACGACCGGATCACTGTGGTGACCCTGTCCACGTTCCCCCTGCCCTGAGCGACGCGGGCCGGGAAAGACAACAGCGCCCGGGAGACCGATGTCTCGCCGGGCGCCGTGGGCGCGTTGCCTACTTCTTCTTGGGACCGGCCACCTCTCCCTTGAAATCGGCACCGGCCTTGAACTTCGGAACCGAGGTCGCGGGGACCTTGATTGTGGCGCCCGTCGCCGGGTTACGGGCCTCACGAGCGGGCCGGTCGGCCTTCTCGAAGGACCCGAAGCCGGTGATGGCGACCTTCTCCCCCTTGGCCACGGTGGCCTGGATGGTGTCAAGAATCGCGTCGACAGCCTCCGTCGCGACCTTCTTACTGCCCACTCGTTCGGCGACCGCGTCGACGAGCTCACGCTTATTCATGGGTTACTCCTCTTCCCCCTCGCTCGGTTGAAAGTAGGGGACTCGCAGCATCTACACAATCACCCATGGCCGATGGTTTCGACTGTGTCGCCTGCCGTAGTGCCGTTCAGGGCACGTTTTTATCGCTTTCAAGATCCCTCAGGAACGATTCGAGCCGTCTGAGAGCCAGCGCGGCATCGCGCTTGGCGAGATCGGTGATCAGCAGCAAATGTCTGGTCATCCGCGGTCTGACCAGCGCGGGAAGGGCCATCACCCGGGCATGCGCCGCCCACAGCCCCTGTGCCAGGGCGTCCAGCTCCGGATCATCCCACCGGGGTCCGGCCAGTGCGTTCATCATCACACCCGTTCTCGCGGCGCCCGTACCGCGTCCTCCCACCGTACGGGCGCCCGCGGATCAGGCGGTCACCGGCAGCCAGGAACGGCGGCCCTCCTCGTACGCGGTGATCTCGTCGGTGTGCCGCAGGGTGAGGCCGATGTCGTCGAGCCCCTCCAGCAGCCGCCAGCGGGTGTAGTCGTCGATCTCGAAGGACTGCACGCCGTCCTCGTCGCAGCGCAGCTCGCGCCGGGACAGGTCGATGGTGAACTCCTTGGCGGGGTTGGCCTCGATCTTGGCCTGGAGACGCTCGACGTTCGCCTCGGGCAGCTCGATCGGCAACAGGCCGGCCTTGGTGGCGTTGTTGCGGAAGATGTCGCCGAAGCGGGCCGAGACGACGGCGCGGAAGCCGTACTGCTGCAGCGCCCAGACCGCGTGCTCGCGCGACGACCCGGTACCGAAGTCGGGGCCGGCGACCAGGATCGACGCGCCCTGGTACTCGGGCCGGTTCAGGACGAACTCCGGGTCCTCGCGCCAGGCGGCGAACAGGCCCTTCTCGAAGCCGGTGCGGCTGACCTGCTTGAGCCAGACGGCCGGGATGATCTGGTCGGTGTCGACGTTGCTGCGCCGCAGCGGCACGGCGCGCCCGGTGTGAGTGGTGAAGGCTTCCATGTTCGTTTCCCCTTACAGGTCGGCGGGGGCGGCCAGGTGACCGGTGACGGCGGTGGCGGCGGCAACGGCGGGCGAGACCAGGTGGGTGCGGCCCCCCTTGCCCTGCCGGCCCTCGAAGTTACGGTTGGAGGTCGAGGCGCTCCGCTCCCCTGGCTTGAGCTGGTCGGGGTTCATGCCCAGGCACATCGAGCAGCCCGCCTGGCGCCACTCGGCGCCGGCGGCGGTGAAGACCTCGTTCAGACCCTCCTCCTCGGCCTGCGCCTTGACCTTCATCGAACCGGGGACGACGAGCATGCGCACGCCGTCGGCGACCTTGCGCCCCTTGATGACGTCCGCGGCCGCGCGCAGGTCCTCGATGCGGCCGTTGGTGCACGATCCGACGAACACGGTGTCGACGGCGACGTCGCGCAGCGGGGTGCCGGCGGTGAGCCCCATGTACTCCAGGGCCCGCTCGGCGGCGGAGCGCTGAGTCGGATCGTCGTACGCGGCCGGATCGGGCACGTACGCCGCGAGCGGGACCCCCTGGCCGGGGTTGGTTCCCCAGGTCACGAAGGGGGTCAGCTCCGCCGCGTCGATCACGACCTCCTTGTCGAAGGTCGCGTCGTCGTCGGTGTGCAGCGACCGCCAGTACTCCTTGGCGGCCTCCCAGTCGTCGCCGGACGGCGCGTGCGGGCGGCCCTCCAGGTACGCGAAGGTCGTCTCGTCCGGCGCGATCATGCCCGCGCGCGCACCAGCCTCGATGGACATGTTGCAGACCGTCATGCGGCCCTCCATCGAGAGCGCCCGGATGGCCTCCCCGCGGTACTCGACGACGTGGCCCTGTCCGCCGCCCGTGCCGATCCTGGCGATGACCGCCAGGATGAGGTCCTTGGCGGTGACGCCGTACGGCAGCGTGCCGTTGACGGTGACGGCCATCATCTTCGGCCTGCGCTGCGACAGCGTCTGGGTGGCGAGGACGTGCTCGACCTCGCTGGTGCCGATGCCGAAGGCCAGCGCGCCGAACGCGCCGTGGGTCGAGGTGTGCGAGTCACCGCAGACGACCGTCATGCCCGGCTGGGTCAGACCCAGCTGCGGGCCGATGACGTGCACGATGCCCTGCCCGGCGTCGCCCATCGGATGCAGCCGCACCCCGAACTCGGCGCAGTTCTTGCGCAGCGTCTCGACCTGGGCACGCGACACCGGGTCGGCGATCGGCGACAGGATGTCGGTGGTCGGCACGTTGTGGTCCTCGGTGGCGATCGTCAGATCCGGGCGCCGGATCGCGCGGTCCGCCATTCGCAGGCCGTCGAACGCCTGGGGGCTCGTCACCTCGTGGACGAGGTGAAGATCGATGTAGAGCACGTCCGGCTCGCCCTCGGCGCTTCGCACGACGTGCGCGTCGTAAACCTTGTCTGCCAGTGTGCGGCCCATCACTCCACCTCTTCTTGGTCCCGAGTTGGTCCCGAGCTTGCCCGCCCGCGACTTGCATCTCAGATTACGAGACGGCAGTATCGAGGCATGGACAACTCTAGCGGAGTCGGCGTGCTCGACAAAGCGGTACTCGTCTTGAACGCCCTCGAGGCGGGCCCGGCCTCCCTGGCCCAGCTCGTGCAGACGACCGGCCTGGCCCGGCCCACCGCCCACCGGCTCGCCGTCGCGCTGGAGCATCACCGTCTCGTCCACCGGGACACTCAGGGCCGGTTCATCCTCGGCCCGCGGCTCGCCGAACTTTCCGCGGCGGCCGGCGAGGACCGGTTGCTCGCCGTCGCCCAGCCCATCCTGACCCACCTCCGGGACCTGACCGGCGAGAGCGCCCAGCTGTACCGCCGCCAGGGCGACGCACGCGTCTGTGTCGCCGCGGCCGAGCGGATGAGCGGCCTGCGCGACACCGTCCCGGTCGGCAGCGCCCTGCCGATGACGGCGGGGTCGGCGGCCCAGATCCTGCTCGCCTGGGAGGAGCCCGACCGCCTGCACCGGGGGCTGCGCGGCTCGAAGTTCACCGCCACGACTCTCGCCTCGGTACGCCGCCGGGGGTGGGCACAGAGCGTCGCCGAACGAGAGCAGGGCGTCGCGTCGGTGTCCGCGCCGATCCGCGGCACGGGCGGCCGGGTGATCGCGGCCGTCTCGGTCTCCGGGCCGATCGAACGGCTCACCCGTTCCCCCGGCCGGATGCACGCTCCGCCGGTGCTCGCCGCCGCCGAGAAGATCTCCGAGTCGATGCGCCGTGGCGGCTGATCCCGGCGGCACTCCCCGAGCATTGGATAGCGATAGTATCCAGCAAGGGAGCGTGGATGAAGGTCTCAGAGCTGAGCGACCTCAGCGGCCTGCCGGTGCAGACGATCAAGTACTACATCCGTGAGGGCCTGCTGCCGAAAGGCGCGGCGACCGCCGCGACCAGGGCCGAGTACGACGACCGGCACCTGGAGCGGCTGCGCCTGATCAAGGCCCTCCGCGAGGTGGGCGATCTGCCGATCGCCTCGGTGAAGCGCATCGTCACCGCCGTCGACGACGACTCTGTCGGACTGCACGACCTGCTGGGAACGGTGCAGTACGCGCTCGGGCCGCGCACGGAGCCGCACGCGGAGGACTCCGGATGGCAGGCCGCCCGGCAGGACGTGGACGCGATCGTCGCCGAACTCCGCTGGCGAGTGCTCCCCGACGCGCCCACCCGCGACATGCTGGCGCAGGCGTTCCTCGCGCTGCGCCGCCTCGGCCTGCCCATTGTCCTGACCCAGCTGCGCCCCTACATCGAGGCCGCCATCCTCATCGCCGAGCACGAGGTCGGCGCGGTCTCCGTCGAGGGCGAGCGCGGCAAGACCGTGCAGACGGCCGTCGCCACCAACGTGCTGTACGAGCAGGTGCTGATCGCGTTGCGCCGGATGGCCCAGGAGGACGTGTCGGCCCGTCGTTTCGGCGAGGCCGCCGACTCGGGCGAGCCACCCCATGGCGCCGGCGGCCCCTAGAGCTCGTCGAGGAAGCGGCTGAGGGTGTCGCGGATGTGGGTGGCGGGTTCGGCGTCGATGCACAACCGCTCCATCACCGCGAGATAGTTATCGACGTCGTCTCGTTTGTCCAGATAAAGCGCACTGGTCAGCTGCTCCAGGT
>JAOPYL010000201.1 GCA_025964625.1 Actinoallomurus sp.
GCGGCGAAGTAGTCCTGCCAGGTTCGGCGATCGCTGATCTTCACGGGGGCCTCACAGGTGTCTCACGAGCTGCGAGTTGTCGCTCACGGTAACGGGTTCCGCGTATCGGAGCGTACGCCGTCGCCGGTAGATGTGGGTAGCGAATTGGAGCAGGCAGGAAGGCCGAGACGATGCCCCCATCAACGCGAGCGAACTGCGTACTTCTGGCCGCCTTGCCGCAGGCGGTCGGCCGGGCCCGGGAGTACGCGCGAGGCGTGCTCGGCGCCTGGCAGCTTCAGGCGATGACCGACACCGTCGAGCTGTTGGTCAGCGAGTTGGTCACCAACGCCGTGCAGGCGACCGGCCTCGCCGAAGGCCAGGTGGACGCCGGCACGGCGAACCCGATCTACCTCTGTCTCTCGATGCTGGAGGAGCTGCTGCTCATCGAGGTGTGGGACACCAGCAGCACGGTGCCGCTGAAGCGTGCGGCAGCAGATGACGACGAGGCCGGCCGCGGGCTGATGCTCGTGAAAGCGCTGTCGAAGGAATGGGGATGCAGGATGCTCACGTCCGGCGGGAAGATCGTCTGGTGCAAGTGCCTGGTCGGAGAAACGGCGTGAGCGCTCCGAGGCTCGATATCAACAGGCTGTGGAAAACATTCGGCGGGGCATAAGCAGTTGCAGCCGACGTGGTGGGGCGGTTACGTTCTGCCGGGCCGGCCACCGCGGGCTGGGTGTCGTCGATGAGGAGGGGGTGTGCAGCACATGCGCACGAGTGCTCAGAAGCCGTACTCGCGTTCTGCCACCTTCGGCTTTCTCACGACGGAGACATCGTGTCGATTGACATCACCCCGCTGAAAGACCCCGACCAGGACCTGTCCAGTCACCGCCTGGCGTGGCTGGCCTCCGATGCCACCGGCATCCCCGTCGGTTCGGCGTTCCTGCGGCTGTTCACCAGGGGCGGGCAGGAGCACCTGGCCGATCTCCAGCTCCACGTCCATCCGGCCGAGCGACGCAAGCATGTCGGCTCCCGGCTCCTGGAGGCCGCCGTGGCCGGCGCCCAAGCCGACGGTCGCCGCTGCCTCATCGCGCGAACCGAGGCAGGCTTGCCCGGGGACCTGTTCCTGTCGGCCCGGGGCTTCCGCGGAGTCCTGACCCTGATCTACACCCGGCTGCCGCTGGCGCGGGTGGACCTCGCCGCCCTCACCGAGCTCATCGACCGGCCGCATCCGGGCTACCGGCTGGTCTCCTGGGACGGCATGGTTCCCGATGCTCTCGCCGAGACCTTCACCGCCGTCCGCCGTGCCATGGACGACATGCCGGTGGGCGACACCGACTACGGCACCGTGACCTGGGACATCGACCGGGTACGGGCCGCGGCACACGCCGTCGAGAAACGCGGTGACCTGCTACACACCGTCGTCGCCATCGACGACTCCGACGGCTCCATCGTGGGGTTCACCGAGCTGGTCGTTCCCGGAGACGGCACCGGTGACGGCCAGCACTACAGCACCGGCGTCCTGCCCGAACACCGCGGGCGCGGGCTCGGCCGCTGGATGAAGGCCGAATCGATCCGGCGGGCCCGCGAACGTCACCCCGCCCTCGACGGCCTGCTGACCGACACCGCCGACACCAACCCGTACATGCGGGGTATCAACGACGCGCTCGGCTACGCGCCGACGCACACGGCCCTGCAGTACCAACTCGATCTGTAGGCGCGACGTCGACCGGGCCGGGGCGTCGCCCCGGCCCGGCCGCTCGCGCTCATCGTCCCGCGCCCTTATCCGGGATCCGTCGCTCGTTCGGCCCTGATCGCTCAGGTGCTCTTCAGCACGATCGGGTTGGTCAGCGCGGCCATGGGGCCCCACTGGAGGTTGGGCCCCATGCTGTTGCCCTTCCCCGGCGTGCCGTCGGCCATCGGGTGGCGTACCTCGGCCCGGACGTAGGCGGCGAGCGAGGCCGTCGTCCGCCAGGTCACCGTTCCGGATCCGGCGGCGCCCAGCGATTCCTGGTGCATCTGGCCTTCGTCGGTGATGAGGCGCACCGTGCCGCCCGGTACTCCGGAGACGTCGACGCGCACATCGACGGGGGCGTCGACGGGGACCCTGAGTGTTTCGCCGATCCCGGCCTGGCGTCCGTGGCCGGTCGCGGTGAGTGCCAGAGTGACCGACGAGGACTCGGCGATCCAGGTCCGGCCCGCCCGGATGCCGGCCAGGATCGAGTCCCGGGTCAGGTCGTCGGCGTTGACCACGGTCTGCGGGAGGCCGATGACCTGCGGTGCGCTGTGCGCGTCGCTGTTGCCCATGGCGGGCAGCCAGTCCTTCCCAGTGCGCATCGCCTCACCGAGCCTGGCGTCCCAGGTGTCGACCGCCGACTCGTCGTCGTAGGTCCATGGCCCGTTCCAGACCTCCACGGCGTCGGCGCCGTCGTAGCCGAACTTCCACTGGCACGCGACGTACGGGCAGTACGGGTGCGCGGGGACGACGAGGCCGCCGAGGCGGTGAACCTGCTTGGCGAAGCGGGAGAAGGCGTCGTCGCGGGAGCGGTATCGCCAGTCGATCCAGCTGCCGGGCGGCAGGCCCAGGGCCAGCCAGTGGCCGTTGCGGGTGGTGATCTCCTCCCCGGTGATCACCAGCAGGTCGGGGCCCGCGTACTGGCCCCAGATCCCGTGCGAGGACGAGGTGTTGTGGTCGGTGGAGATCATGAAGTCCAGGCCGGCGGCGCGTGCCCCGGTCGCGACCTCGGACGGCAGGCGCTTGCCGTCGGAGTAGACGGTGTGCAGGTGCGAGTCTCCGCGGTACCAGGCACGACCGCGGCCCTTGGCCCGCTTCGGCGGATAGTTCGGCACGAACGCCGCCCCCGGCGCGCCGTACCGCAGAGTAACGGTGACCTGGTAGTTCATGCCCTGGGGGGCGATCTGGTAGGGCCCCAGGGCGATGTGCCACGTGCCGGGGTTGACCGGCCCGGGGAGGTATCCCGGTGTGGTGGTGTCACTGTTGATCACGAAGGAGGTGCGGAAGCCGCCGGACCAGCCGCGGAAACCCTTGCCGCCCAGCTCTGTGCCGCGTTCGTCGAAGATGCCGATGTCGCACGAGTTGCCCGGCGTGCCGGCCGGGACCTGCGGCTTGTCATAGGTGTACGAGACGGAGATCTGGTTGACGCCCTTGGGTATCACGAGCGGCAGGTAGACGAAGTCGGCTGCCCCTGGGTCCAGGTGACCACTGATCACGCGGGTGACTTCGGTCGCGCCCGAAGGGCCACCGGACGACGAGGCGGCGGCGGCCTGCCCGAAGGTCACCGGAGCGAGTGTGAGCGCACCCGCGGCGCCGACGACCGCTCTCAACAGGGAGCGCCGGCCGAGTGCGGGCGTGCCCTTCTCGTCGCCGGCCGGTGTTCCGGACGGGGTCGGGCTGTGCTCACAGGCTCCAGGCTGGCACACGTGAATCCTCTTGACCATGGGTTGCGTACGCGGACGCCCCACGCTTCCACGCCGAGATGAACGGCGGATATTCCTCCGGCGTCCACTTGCGGTCACCTCCCCACACCGCGTTGACCTGGAATATCCCACGACCCTCGCCGAGTCTGACTTCTGTCATACGCAGCTCGTGATCGGCGGTACTAACCGTGGCCGTCGCCGGTTTCTAGCGTTAGCGGCATGACAGACCACGCGGTGTTCTTCCAGGACGTGACCAGGACTTTCGGCCCGGTGCGGGCGGTCGACGGGCTGGATCTGACCATCGACCGGGGCGAGACCGTCGCGCTGCTGGGCGCGAACGGTGCCGGCAAGAGCACGTCGGTCAGCCTGTTGCTGGGGCTGCTGGCCCCCACCACCGGCCAGGTGAGCGTGCTCGGTGGCACCGCGGACCAGGCGGTGGCCGCGGGCCGGATCGGGGCGATGCTGCAGGACGGCGGGCTGATGCCCGGCGTCACGGTCGGCGCGCTCGTACGTCTCGCCTGCCGGATCTACCCGCGCTCCCGGCCGGTGAGGCAACTGCTGGCCGACGCCGACCTCACCTCGATCGCCGACCGGCGGACCGACCGGCTTTCCGGTGGTCAGGCGCAGCGGCTGCGCTTCGCGCTCGCCATCGCGGGCAATCCTGAGGTGCTGGTGCTCGACGAGCCGACCGCGGCGATGGACGTCGAGTCCCGCCGCGCGTTCTGGACCACCATCCGAGGCTATGCCGCGGATGGGCGCACGGTGCTGTTCGCGACCCACTACCTGTAAGAGGCCGACGAGAACGCCGATCGCATCGTCGTGATCGCGGACGGCCAGGTCATCGCCGACGGCACCCCCACCGAGATCAAGGCCGCCGCCGGCGGCCGTAGCGTGCGCTTCACCCTGGGCGGCGAGCCGTGCGCCGGCCTGGACCTGCTGCCCGGCGTGACCGCGGTGGAGGTACACGGCGGCACGGTGGCGCTGCGGACCATCGACGTCGAGGCCACCGTCCGCGCCCTGTTCGCCACCCGCGACCGGGTCCCCGATCTCGAGGTGGGCGGCGCCGACCTCGAAGACGCCGTGCTCGCCCTCACCCGCTGACGGCCCGACACTCCCGAAGGAGACACAGACCAATGCGAACCTACCTGCGGCTCGAAATCCTGCGGATGGCCTCGGACAAGCGGTTCTTGATCCTCATGCTGGCCATGCCGGTGGCGATGTACCTGCTCTTCACCAATCTGTTCGGCACGGCCAACAACCGGCCGGCCAACGGTCTGACCCCGGACCTCGCGGTGATGATCTCAATGGCGGCGTTCGGGGCGATCGGCGCCGCGCTGACCGCCACCGCCCCGCGGATCGCCCAGGAACGCACCAACGGCTGGATGAGGCAACTCCGGATCATGCCCCTGCCCACCCGGTCGGTGATCACCGCCAAAATCCTCGCCGCGCTGGTCTGGGCGCTGCCGGCGATCCTCCTGGTGCTCCTTACCGCCGTCATCGACCACGGGGTATCCCTGACGGCCGGGCAGTGGGTCGCGATCGCCGGCCTGCTGTGGGTGGGCACCGCGCCCTTCGCCGCGCTGGGGATTCTCATCGGCTATGTGACGGACGACTCCTCGGCCTTCCCCGTGATGTACGGCCTCTACCTGTTCCTGGGCGCCGGCGGCGGGCTGTGGATGCCGGCCAGTGTGCTGCCCTCCGCACTGCGGCACATCGCGTACGCCCTGCCGTCCAACCGGGTCGCCGAGTTCGGCTGGAGGATCGCCGCCGGGCACTCGCTGTCTCTCACCGGGCCGGCCATCCTGCTCGGGTGGCTGGTCGCCTTCAGCGGGCTGGCCGCGCTGGCCTACCGGCGCACCGCCGCCCGCTGAACCGCCCTCACCCTGGTGGGCCGGCGCTCTCGTCAGCCGGTCCTCCAGCCCGTAGAGTCCCATCCGGAGTGCTGGACGCGAGGTGCCGATGAACGCCCCTGTCTTTGCCGCGATGTCGCACACCTCCGGGCCGCCCAGCCGGTGGCGGCGGGCCCGGTGGCTGGGCTTCCTGCTGACGATGCTGGCGTTCAACGGCTACCCGGTCAGTGATCTGGTCACCCGCGGCCTGCCCTGGCCGGCCCTCGCCGGGATTGCCCTGAGCCTCGTCGTCCTTGCCGGGCTGTGGGTGCGCACCATGTGGCTGGCGCTGGCCACCACCGCCCCGTTCCGCCGTATCGCGCCCTGGCTGGCCGGCGTAGCCCTGGTGGGCGCGGGCCTTGCGCTGGGGATGCGGGGACAGTTCGAGGGCCTGCTGATCTATGTGAGCATCGCCTGCGCGGTGTCGCTGCCGATGCGCTGGGTGCTGCCCGCCCTCACGGGAGCGACCCTCGCCGCGCTGGTCACCGACCTGCCCCACCCGGTGCACCTGGGCATCTCACGCGCCAGCGAGCCGAACACCGTCTTCTCCCAGCTGAGCTTCGTGTTCTTTCTCGGCCTGATGATGTGGTTCTATCGGCGCACCATGATGTTGATCAGCGAGTTGCGGCAGGCCCGCGAGGCGCTGACCCGGCTGGCCGTCACCGAGGAACGTCTGCGGTTCGCCCGCGACCTGCATGACCTGCTCGGCCACAGCCTGTCCACCATCTCGCTCAAAAGCCAGCTCGCCCGGCGCCTGGCCGCCGGCGATCCGGCGGTGTCCGCGGAGATCGCCGGCATCGAAGCCGTCACCCAGAAGGCGCTCGTGGAGATTCGCGAAGCCGTCACCGGCTACCGGCAGAGCAGCCTCGCCGACGAACTCGACACCGCCCGCGCGATGCTGGCGGCAGCCGGGATCGAGGTCTCCGCGTACCTCGCCGGTACGCCACTGCCCGCCCAGGATGACGGGATGCTCGGCTGGGTCGTCCGGGAAGCCGCCACCAACATCCTCAGGCACAGTCAGGCTCGTACGTGCCGTATCCGGCTGACCCGCCAGCGCGACACCGCCGTGCTGGAGGTCCGCGATGACGGCGTCGGCCCCGGCGAGTTCGCGGGCGCGGGCAACGGGCTGACCGGGCTGGCCGAACGCCTCACCGCTGCCGGTGGCGTCCTCGACACCGGAGCGGCTCCGGGAAAGGGATTCCAGCTCACCGTGCGACTGCCGCTGACCACCGCCGAAAGTCCCGTCTCCGCGACGCGCCCCCCGGTGATCTCACCGGCCGTCGAAAACGGTACGCCGTGATCCGCATCCTCCTCGCCGAGGACCAGGGCCTGGTACGCGACGCGCTGGCCAGGTTGCTCGAACTCGAGCCGGACCTGCACGTCGTCGCCCAGGTCAGCGCCGGAGACCAGGTCGTCCCGGCCGCCCTGGAGGCCAAGCCCGATGTGGCTCTCCTCGACATTGAAATGCCCGGTCTCGACGGGCTCAGCGCCACCGCCGCCCTCCGGCGGGCAGCCCCGGATTGCCGGGTGCTGATCCTCACCACCTTCGGCCGTCCTGGCTACCTGCGCCGGGCGATGGACGCCGGCGCGAGCGGCTTCCTGGTCAAAGACGGTCCCGTGGACCTGCTGGCCGCCGCGAACCGCCGCGCCATGCTCGGTGAGCAGATAATCGACCCCGTACTCGCCGTCTCCGCGCTCTCCGCCGGTCCCAACCCGCTGTCCACCCGTGAGCGCGATGTCCTCATCGCCGCGGCCGACGGCTCCACCATCACCGACATCGCCCGCCGCCTCCACCTGACCGAAGGCACCGTACGCAACTACCTCTCAGCCGCCA
>JAOPYL010000202.1 GCA_025964625.1 Actinoallomurus sp.
TCAGTGGCCTGTGTCCGTGCAGACGCCTCACCGAACGAGGTGCAGCGATTTCAGTGAACCTGCTGATCAGTGGCGTGTCAAACGATTGCGCGACGTCACGAAGAACCGGGTGATGGTCCGGACCCGGAAGGCGGGTACGGGCGGGGGAACGCTACCTGCCGACCAAGATCATGGTACCCGGGGACCCACGGAGCACCGCGGTCACCAAACGGGTCTAAACAGACACTGGGCGCCCTCGATATGATCGAGAACGCCCAGGTCAGAGCACGGACTGGCTGTCAGCAGGCCGTGTCCGGGTCGTACATGGTGGGCACGCTCTGCACCAGCCAGGGCTTCCCGTCGGCGAACCAGTACGAGGAGGCGGCGGCGGGGTCGCAGTAGGTCGCGGCCGGGTGGCTCCAGCCGGCGATCCAGATGGGCAGGCCAAGCTTCAGGCCATTGGTGATCGCGCCCCACTGCGACTGCGTGGAGTAGATCCCCACCGTCTCCTGCTGAGCCTTCAGGCTCGCGACGGCGGCGAGGACGATGGTGCTGTTGACCTTGGTGTCGCAGGTCCAGAAGTTCGCCGCGTAGCAGTTCGCGCCGGGGGGATTGATGCTGCCGCTGCTCGGAAGCTCGACGTCGAGGAACCACGTCTTGCCGGTGGCACCCGCCGAGGTCGCGGCCTGGACGGCGTAGGTCGCGGCGTTCCATCCCCAGTTGAAGGCCTGGCAGTAATAGTCGGTGGCCGTGCAGTCGCCGGCTGGGCCGTGGTAGGCGTACTGGAGTACGTGGGCCGAGCTGTAACCGATCGGTGAGTCGAGCACCATGTACTGCGCGTGGGTGCCATTGGGCGACCAGGCCAGCTGCTGCTCGATGCAGGGAAGCGCGGTGAAAGGACTTCCATCGTTCACTCCCACCACCGCGACATCGGAGTCGGGTGGCAGTACGGGGTTATGGGCGGGGCACTGCGGCCACGAGATGTCGTAGCCGGTGGCGCCGCCGGCCCAGATGTTGCCCGCCGTGTGCGCCGGGTGCGCTGCTGTACGGGCTTGGGCGGCGTGCGAGTGCGCGGGGGCTTGGGGGATGTACTCCGTCATGCCGTCCAGACTCTTGATCGGCAGTCCGCCGATCCTGTCGGACGGGATGGTGTGGATGACCCTTGGCCGCGGAGAGGTCGCGGCCTGGGCGGGCGCCGCCATCACCAGCGCCGAGCCGGCCAGCAAGGCCGCGGTGAGTCCAGTCCGGTACCTGCGCGAGGTTCCGCTCTTCTTGTAGATCGTCACGCGCAGAACATATGGATCTTTTTCCGTTACTGCACGCGAATTGCGGAAAATGTCGCTTTGGTCATTGCGGGTACCGCTGCCTTCGCCTCTGGCAGTGCACCGACGATCGACATCCGCCGGTCCACCTTGTTACTTCGGGTGTTCCGGCCGCCCTGATGTCCGTTTTCTTGGGGTGGGCGAGTGTGGATACTTCCGCTCCGGACGCGGCTCTGTACGACCGCATTGACGATCGATCCTGCGGGTCTCGGACAAGCACCGTCTGCTGAACAGAGCACGCACGTGCGACCGGTGCCGAGTCTCTGGATCTACACGCATAGATCAATCAACAAACCTGCAGGCCAACGGCATGATCCTATTTTCGTGCGGTACGCCTCAACCGCAGTCACGTCGGAACCGAACACGGCGCTCGCGAACATTCGATCGGTTGCCGTCGACGTTTCGACACGTTCCGCTTGCGGTCGACTCCTTTGCGTAGCAGTATCTGAGTCTCCTGACCTCCGAGATCGACGCGGTCGAAAGAGGCGTGTGTGAAGACACCATTGACACTGCAGGCTTTCCGAGGCGAGATTCTTCCAGCCAGTGTGCAACTGTTGCAGGCGGATGATCCGGTCGCGATCAATGGCCATCGGCTGGCAGGCAGGCTGAGATCCAGCGGAACGGGCGTTGTCTACCTGGCACGCGATGGCGGCGCTGGTCTCGTAGCGGTCAAGACCCCACGCGCAAGAACAACCGAGCACGCTCCGGTGCGAGGCCGTCTGCGGACGGAAGCCGCTTGCGCCCGGCGTCTACCCTCCTTCTGCACGGCGCAGCTGCTCCACGACGGTACCGACGAGACGCCGCCGTATCTCATCAATGAGTATGTCGAGGGACCCTCACTCGAGCAGGTCGTCGACCTCAAGGGGCCACTCGCGCCCGTACTGGTCAAGACGCTGGCGGCCGAGCTCGCCCGAGCGATTGCCGCCATCCACGACGCGGGGGTCATCCACTGCAACCTCACACCGGCCAACGTCCTTCTCGCGAACGATTGCCTACGTGTGATCGACTTCGGTGTCGCCCAGGAGATCTCCGCCTCAGGTGAACCCGCCGAGATCGGGGCGGTCGCCGACAGTCCGGGATGGCTGGCGCCGGAGTTGCTCACCGGCGGGCCGCCCAGCCCCGCGTGCGATGTCTTCGGCTGGGGCTGCCTCGTCAGCTACGCCGCTACCGGTCACAGCCCGTACGGGGAGACCGGTGCCGGCGAACTCGGCCGATCGGCCCCCTTCCAGCCGCCCGAGGCAGGCGCCTTGGACGAGCCCATCCGCCATTTGGTCGAAGCCTCGGTCACCGAAGACCCTGCCGACCGCCCCACCGCCACCGATCTCATCGCCCGGCTCGATGTGCTCGCCGGCGCCGCTACAGATCCGCCGTCGGCACGCAACCTGAACCTGTTCCCACCGCCCGGTACGGCCACGCACGGCATGACCCACGTTCCGGATCATCGCGTCGGCCCCATCACCGGGAATCCCCGACATCCCCTGCGGACCAAAGCACTCGCTGTGGCCTCGGTACTGATCACGCTCGCCGCCGCGCTCCTCGTCGCCACCCCCACGGTGACCGACCCATATCCGGGGCCGTCCAAGGCGCTCAGCCCCAGCCACCCCACCAAATCACTACCGAAAGCCTCGCGTCACTCGGCCATCCGGGGCCCGCGGCAGACAGGCTCGAGACTTCCAAATTCCAAGTCGGTGGCCGATGCGCCTAAAGCGTCCGGCGTGCCGACGCCGGATGAACCGCGCTTCGTTCGGTGGAGGATGCGATTCTTGGAAAGGATGGAGCCACATCCGCCCCGAAGAAATATCCGGATGAGTTGCGTGAGCGTGCGATTCGGATGGTGTTCGAAGTTCGCGGCCAAAGAGGGCAGCGCAGGCGAGCGATCGTCCGGGTGGCCGATCGACTGGATGTCAACCAGATGACCTTGCGTAGCCGGGGAGTGCCAACCCACCCAGCCCGGCTCGGTTTTGAAGCCCTTTCGTCGTGGGCGTTCGTTGTGCCGGTTCGGTGAAGGCGCGGCCACCACGCCGCTGGAATGACCCGCATTTCGCTCAACGGAAGCTGCGGGCGACCAGGACACGATGACGGCAGGCATCATCGCTTCTGGGAGAGTGGGAGCCATGAGTGATCGGCCGCGTAGTCCTCGTGGGCAGGGGGAGCAGCTCCGGGGAGAGGTGCTGGCCGCGGTGAACCGGCTGCTCGACGAGTGGGGCAGTGATGAGAAGCTCACCATGCGCGCGGTGGCCAAGGAGGCCGGTGTCGCCGCCCCCAGCATCTACCTGCATTTCGCGGACAAGGGCGAGCTTGTCTGGGCGGCGCTGTCGGACAAGTACGCGCAGCTAGCCGACCGGATGCGCGCCGCCGACGAGGCCGCCGATCCCGACGACGCCCGTGCCCGCCTGCTCGCCCAGGTGCACGCCTACTGCCGGTTCGCCCTGGAGAACCCGGGCCACTACCGGCTTATGTACGAGGTCCGCCAGCCCGCGGTCGATCCCGCCCGCCTCGGCCTGCATCCCGCCCGCCTGGTCTCCCGCAACCTCCGTCGTGCCCTCACCTGCTGCATGCAGGCCGGCTACCAGCTTTCCCTGCCTCCGCGCCAGGCCGGGCACACCCTCTGGACGGGCCTGCACGGCATCGTCTCCCTGCAGCACAGCCTCTTCCTGGCCTCACCGGACGTCATCGCCGGCCTGGCGGCGGGCCTTGTCGACATCCTCGTGGCGACCGATCCGGTCCCCGACCCCGTCGTCCCGCCCGACACGGAGATCGAGCGGCTGATCGCCGCGACCATCATCGACGACGCCTGAACCAC
>JAOPYL010000360.1 GCA_025964625.1 Actinoallomurus sp.
GCGGCTTCGGCGGTCGTCCGGCCGGTGCGGGCGGCGGTGGCCGTCCTGGTGGCTTCGGCGGCCCGCGCCCCGGTGGCGGCGGTCGCGGTCGTGGTGGCACGCAGGGTGCGTTCGGCCGTCCCGGCGGGCGTCCCACGCGTGGCCGCAAGTCCAAGAAGCAGCGGCGTCAAGAGTTCGACAACATGCAGGCGCCGTCGATCGGCGGCGTCCGCGTTCCCCGTGGCAACGGCCAGACCGTTCGCCTGCCGCAGGGTTCTTCCCTCACCGACTTCGCCGAGAGGATCGGCGCCAACCCGGCGTCGCTCGTCGAGGTCATGCTGCATCTCGGTGAGATGGTGACCGCTACCCAGTCGGTCTCCGAGGAGACTCTGCAACTGCTCGGTGCCGAGCTGGACTACAACGTCCAGGTCGTCAGCCCAGAGGACGAGGACCGCGAGCTGCTCGAGTCCTTCGACATCGAGTTCGGAGAGGACGAGGGCGGCGACGAGCGCCTCGTCTCGCGTCCGCCGGTGGTCACCGTGATGGGTCACGTCGACCACGGAAAGACCAAGCTGCTCGATGCGATCCGTAACGCCAACGTGGTCGCCGGCGAGGCCGGCGGCATCACCCAGCACATCGGCGCCTACCAGGTCGCGACCCAGGTCGACGGCCAGGAGCGCAAGATCACCTTCATCGACACCCCGGGTCACGAGGCGTTCACCGCCATGCGTGCTCGCGGTGCCGAGACGACCGACCTGGTCGTGCTGGTGGTCGCCGCCGATGACGGGGTGAAGCCGCAGACGACCGAGGCGATCGACCACGCCAACGCGGCGGGAGTGCCGATCGTCGTCGCGGTCAACAAGGTCGACAAGGAGGGTGCGGACCCCCAGCGGGTGCGCGCTCAGCTCACCGAGTACGGCCTCGTCGCCGAGGAGTTCGGCGGCCAGACCCAGTTCGTCGACATCTCGGCGAAGCAGCGGATGGGCATCGACGACCTGCTCGAAGCGGTGGTCCTGACCGCCGACGCCGAGCTCGACCTGCGGGCCAACCCCGATCAGGACGGCCAGGGCGTCGCGATCGAGGCGCACCTCGACAAGGGCCGCGGCTCCGTTGCGACCGTGCTCGTGCAGCGCGGCACGCTCCGGGTCGGCGACTCGATCGTCTGTGGCGAGGCCTTCGGCCGCGTTCGGGCGATGCTGGACGAGCACGGCGATACCGTCGACGAGGCGCTGCCGTCGCGTCCGGTCCAGGTGCTGGGCCTGTCGGCCACGCCTGGCGCGGGCGACAACTTCATCGCCGTCGACGACGACCGGATGGCCCGGCAGATCGCCGATCGCCGTCAGGCGCGCAAGCGCAACGCCGAGCTGCTCCGGACCCGTGGCCGCCGCACCCTCGAGGAGCTGTTCAAGGACCTCGAGAAGGGCGAGGTGCAGGAACTGCTCCTCGTGGTCAAGGGCGACGTGTCCGGTTCGGTGGAGGCTCTGGAAGACGCGCTGCTCAAGATCGACGTCGGCGAAGAGGTCGGTTTGCGGGTGATCCGCCGCGGTGTCGGTGCGATCACTCAGGACGACGTAAACCTCGCGCTCACGTCCGAGGGCACCGTCATCCTCGGGTTCAACGTGCGGCCCGAGCGCAAGGCGCAGGAGCTGGCCGACCGCGAAGGCGTCGACATCCGCTACTACTCGGTCATCTACCAGGCGATCGAGGAGGTCGAGGCAGCGCTCAAGGGCATGCTCAAGCCCGAGTTCGAGGAGGCCCAGCTCGGCACCGCGGAGGTCCGCGAGATCTTCAAGGTGCCGCGCATCGGCAATGTCGCCGGTTCGATGGTCCTGTCCGGCACGATCAACCGCAACAGCAAGGCGCGGCTGGTCCGGGACGGCGTGGTGATCTCCGACAACCTCACGGTGTCGTCGCTGCGCAGGTTCAAGGATGACGCGACCGAGGTCCGCGAGGGCTTTGAGTGCGGTATCGGTGTCGGCTATGGCGACATCAAGCTCGGTGACGTCATCGAGACCTTCGAGATGCGGGAGAAGCCGCGCGTCTGAGCGTGGTCTTCCGCCGGTCTCGCCGGTGGCCGTCTGAGAGGTGGCGTGCGGCAGTGCCGCACGCCACCTCGTCGCCTGCGGACGGGCGGTCGCTCAGGTGGAATCCGATCGCGGGGGGTGACCGTTGTGTATGTGGGAGCACTGACACTGGACCTGCTGCTCGGGGATGTCCGATCGCTCAAGGAGAAGCGCGCCGTGGTCCGTCCGATCGTCGCCGAAGTACGCCGGCGGTTCCCGGCGGCCGCGGTGGCCGAGACGGGCAATCTCGACCTGCATCGCCGGGCGGAGATCGCGGTGGCGGTGGTGTCCGCCGGCGCGAGCAACTGCGTCGAGGTGCTGGAGGCGTGTGAACGGCTGGTCGCCGGGCGGCCGGAGATCGAACTGCTGTCCGCGAGGCAGCGGCTCTTCAACGAGGAGTCGGAATGAGCGCGTCGGCGAGTGGGCACGCCCCGGCGGCTTCGCGCAGGTGGCCGGCGGGCGTCCGCGAGGCGGCGCGGTACCCGAACCTTCGCGACGCATCGGTTAGGGCTATGCCCGGCCGGTCCCGGCCGGACGGGCGGACGGAATTGGAGGAACTGTGACCGACCCCGCGAGGGCTCGTAAGCTCGCAGATCGTATTCAGCAGATCGTCGCGGAGATGCTGGAGCGGCGGATCAAGGACCCGAGGCTCGGCTTCGTCACCGTGACGGACGCGCGCCTGACCAACGACCTGCGTGACGCGACGGTCTACTACACGGTCTACGGCACCGACGCCGAGCGCGCCGACAGCGCGGCGGCCCTGGACAGCGCCAAGGGCGTGATCCGCTCGGAGGTGGGCAAGCGCACCGGTGTGCGGCACACCCCGAGCCTGACGTTCAGGCTGGACGCGCTGCCCGACAACGCCCGCCAGATCGACCATCTGCTGGCCAAGGCCCGCGCCGCGGACGAGCAGGTGGCCAAGGTGGCAGAAGGCGCTCTCCCCGCCGGCGAGGCCAACCCTTACCGGGAGGCGCAAACCGAGGAGGATGTTGACGAAACCGGCGGCGGCGGTGGCGACAACGCGGGATACTCCCGGTCGTGAACTCCGCGCCGGGTAGCGCCGCAGCCATCACCGCCGACGAGTGGAGCCGGGCGGTCGGCTCGATCGAGGAGGCCGATGCGGTCTGCCTGGCCTGCCATGTGGGCCCGGACGGTGACGCCCTGGGATCGATGCTGGCATTCGCCCAGACGCTCAGAGCCCTGGGCAAGCCGTTCACCGCATCCTTCGGCGACGCGTTCGTCGTGCCGCGGATCCTCCGTTTCCTGCCGGGGCTCGACCTGCTCAGCGAGCCGGGCGACTACCCGGCGGAGCCCGACGTCATGGTCACCTTCGACGCGGCCAGCAGCGACCGTCTCGGCAGTCTCGCGGCCAACGCGGGCAAGGCGCGGGAGCTGATCGTCCTTGATCACCACTCGTCCAACACGCGGTTCGGCACCACGCATCTCGTCGATCCGATCGCCGCGGCCACCGCGGCGGTCGCCGATGAGCTCATCCGCAG
>JAOPYL010000137.1 GCA_025964625.1 Actinoallomurus sp.
GGGTAGGTCCAGCGCCGCTTCACCAGGTCAGCGTGCCAGCGCAGGAGCGTCCGCGGTGTGACGAATAGTCGGCTTCGGTGGCTTCGAGGCAGTAGCCGCGCGAGCGCGGAAAGGATCGCCCGGTCCGCCCACGATGGCCGGGGAGCGGCGACCTGGCGACGAAGAACCGCGAGCTGATGCCGTAACGCCAAGATCTCTACGTCCTTCGACACCTGTGATCGAGCGAGCAGCGCGATCTACCCGAACACACGCAAGGCGATCAAGTACAGCAGCCGCAGAGCCATCCTGCCGGAGCCAAGCCGCTGAGCGCGGCGAAACCCCCAGATCAAGCCCTGTGACACGATATTCGGCACCCACACGGTGAAAGCAGCGGTACCCGCCAATGATCACGGCGCCTCGGTACTCTTCGTTGCCGACAGCACAACATTCAGCTCAGCAGATCATCCCATACTGGTCGTAAACCTCCCGGACAGCGATGAAAAACCACCGTTCCGTTGCATCCCGTCAGAACTATGGGGCGTCGACAACAACCTGAATATCGCGAACATGGTCTGGGATGATTTCGCGAGCGCAGTCGACGCAAGCGGCGTCTTCCGTGGTTTCAGATGAGTAGGCCAACTACAGACCTTCACCACGTGTGGTCAATCGCTCTTCGGCAAAGAGCGAGCACGGTCAGCGGCATGAGGGTGCGTTTGGCGAGCCAGCCGCAGGCGTCCAGCAGCGTTCCGGAGCGGGGTGCCGGCTAGGAGAGGTCTGGCCATCCACCGGCCTTGACGCGAACCAGGTGGAGCCACCTCGTCTACCGATCGCCTATCTGTGTATTTCCGGGTTGCGCAGCAATCCTCGGATCTGTGATCTACCTGCAAGCGACGACAACGCCACCCGCTCCGCCCCGCCCATCTGACGCCGGATCGCCGGTCGGGCATGACGGCCTCATGCGCACGAGACCGCGTACCTCCGAGCTACCAGGCCCACCGAGCCCCACTGGATCGGCACCGCTGGAGCATGTCCGTCGGGCATAATAGTTGACGCTGATTAAACAGTCCTGGATAGTTGATGTTGACCTAAGGGGTAACAGATGGCGGAGAGACGGAAGGTCGGCAACCTGCTGGCGCTGGCCGTGCTGTCCTACCTGACCCAGCGGCCCATGCACCCGTACGAGCTGAGTCGCACGCTGCGCGAGCACGGCGATGCGCGCAGCATCAAGTTCAACCACGGCTCGCTGTACATGGTGGTCGGGCAGTTGGCCAAGGCCGGCTTCATCGCCGAACAGGAGACCACCCGCGAGGGCCAGCGCCCCGAACGCACGGTGTACGCCCTCACCGACTCCGGGCGGCACGAGTTGCGCGACTGGATGCGTGACCTGGTCGAGTATCCGCAGCACGAGTACCCGCACTTCGTGGCCGCGCTCTCGCTGATCGGGGCGTTGCCCCCGAGCGAGGTTGTCAAGCTGCTGCGCCGGCGGCTTGACCGGCTCGCCGAGCAGTGCGTCGAGATCCGCGCCATCATCGACGACACGTTGGGTAAGGGCGTGCCTGGGCTGTTCGTGGTCGAGGAGGAGTACCGGCTCACTCTCTTGGAGGCCGAGTCGTCGTTCGTCGAGCGTTTCGTCGAACAGATCATTCATCCGAAGACCGGCTGGGGTCGCATCTGGGCCGAGTTCCACGGCGAGCCCACCCCCACCGACGAAAGGCAGCAGTCATGACGCATGCCCGCACCGCCCTGGTCATCGGCGGCGGAATCGCCGGCCCAGCCACGGCCATGGCCTTACAGAAGGCCGCGATCGACTCGGTCGTCTATGAGGCCCATCCCACCGGCGCCGATGGCACCGGGGTGTTCCTCACCCTGGGCTCCAACGGGGTCGACGCCCTGCGCGTCCTCGGCGCGGACGAGCCCGCCTTGGCCGCCGGGTTCCCCACCCCGGGGATCACACTGCGCAGCGGCACCGGCAAACACCTCGGAGAGAGCAGCACCGGCCAGTCGCTGCCTGACGGCACGACCAGCCAGACCATCAAGCGCGCCGACCTATACCAGGTGCTGCATGAGCAGGCGAGCAGCCGAGGCGTGCGTATCGAACACGGCAAACGTCTGGTCGCGGCCGAGGAGACCGGCGACGGCGTACGGGCGGTGTTCGCCGATGGCAGCGAAGTCGTCGGCGACGTGCTGATCGGCTGCGACGGCGTCCACTCCACCGTGCGGCGGATCATCGACCCCGCCGCGCCCGCTCCGGCCTATGCCGGGCTGATCACCAACGGCGGCTACACCCGCGGCGTGCGGGTCGATACCGAGCCGGGCAGCTACGAGATGATCTTCGGCAAGCGCGCGTTCTTCGGCTACGCCATGGCCCTCGACGGGGAAGTGTGGTGGTTCGCCAACGTGCCTCGCCGCGACGAGCCCGCCCGCGGCGAGGTCGAGGCGATCAGCGACGCCGAATGGCGACGCCGGCTGCTGCGGCTCTTCGCCGACGACGCCGGGCCCGCCATCCCGCTCATCCAGGCAACCCCGCAGATGACGATGATGAGCCCCATCCACGCCATCCCGCACCTGCCCGCCTGGCACAGCGGGCGGATGATCGTCATCGGGGACGCCGCGCACGCCCCCTCGCCGACCTCCGGACAGGGCGCCTCGCTGTCCATCGAAGACGCCGTCGTGCTTGCCAAGTGCCTACGCGACCACTCCAGCCCCCAGGTGGCGTTCGCCCGGTTCGAGGCAGCGCGTCGACCCCGGGTCGAGCGCATCATCAAATGGGCCGCCCGCATCAACAACAGCAAGGCCGCCGGCCCTGTCGCGCGTGTGTTCCGCGACGCTATGCTGCCGATGATCCTGAGGATGACCGCCGACAGCAAAGCACTCAGGCAGGCCTACGACTACCACATCGATTGGGACGCCCCCACCGCCACCGATTCCTGACCGCTGTCCCGTCGGCAGAACCACACACCGACGACAGACCCAATGCGAGAGGCCAGATGAGACTTACAGTCTTCGGATCCACCGGGCGTACCGGCCGCCAAGTCCTGGCCGAGGGCAACCGCCGCGGCCACCGGATCACCGCGTTCACCCGCCGTCCCGATACCATCGCCGACCCGTCGACGCTGGCGGCCGTCGTTCGCGGTGACGGACGTGACCCAGACGCCGTTCGCGCCGCCATTATCAACGCCGACGCGGTCATCGCCATCATCGCCGCGCCCTCCCGCAAAGGTCCACACCACATCGCCGACGTCGCCCGCACCATCACCGGTGTGATGTCCGAGACCGGCGTCCGGCGCCTCGTCATCACCAGCGCCTACCCCATCGTCGGTACCAAACCGCGGCTGCCCATCGCGCTGCTCAAGCTGGTGTTCGCGGACGCATACGCCGACGGCGCCGCGATGGAGCACCTCGTATCCACGAGCGGCCTGGACTGGACCATTGCGCGTCTCAACCGGCTGACCGACGAGCCTCCACGCGGGACGATTCACACCAGCCGCGACCTGCTGGACCGCCCCTCCGCGATGACACGTACCGACGCCGCGGCAGCATTGCTCGACATCGTCGAAGAGGAGACCCTCACCCGGACTGCCGTCAACATTGCCGGTGCCCGATGAGGATCCCGTGCCAGGACTCTGGCGCACGTACGGCCAAGAGCGCCCGGCGACCGACGCGCCGCCCGTCCGCTCATCGGCAAAAGCGGACGTCGCCCAGGTGGCTGATCATGTCTCGGTAGCTGATCAGGTTCCGGAGTCTTCAAAGTGCATCGTCGTGTGGCGGCATCTCGTCGGCAAACATGCCGTAGGGGGCGCCGTTCGAGGTGTAGCCCGCCACGAAGAACAACCTGCCGTCCAGCATGATCCACCCGTCGTCGACCTGGCCGACGTCGCGCTCGGCGGTACGGCGTTGGGTAGCTGCTGGGCGCTGCGTCCACTGCTGCGCTGAGTCGGGCAACGCGAGTCCGAGGGCGGTGAGGTCCTCGTAGGCGGTGTAGCGATCGACGCCGTACCGCTTGGCGTAGCTATTCACCGTGATCGTCGCGCCGGTACGGATCCATTCCCGTGCTGAGTCGCGGCGTTGCCGCTGGCGCATGCGGTGGCGTCGCGGCTGCATGCGCGGATGCTACCGGCGACCGGTGTTCGTCGCTGCGGTATGGGTAGACGGTGAGGTCGGGGTCGCGCCGACCGAAGAAGGTGCCGCGCACGAGATGCGGCATGAGAGCGCGATCGTGAATCACCATCGAGTCGTTCATGTGCGGAGTTCGTCATCGAAGCCGGGCGGCGCTTCGGGCTGGTGATGTGATCATGGGCGTGCCTGCTGGTCTCGGTTGCGAGATCGTTCTGCCATCACGCGGGGTGGAGACTGATCCGCGGCGGCTATTGGCAGGGGCCGGTGCAGTCGGTAGCGTGCCGCTACCCCTCGTTCAAGGGTCCATGTCACCCCGCTTGGACCGAATATGGAGGTCAGATGCGTTTTCTGACCATACGGCGCCGTCGCGCCGTACTCAGTTCGCTGGCGGGCGCCGCGGCGGCGGCGACACTTCTGTGGTCGAGCCCCCCGGTCAGCGCCGCACCGTCCCCCAACCCGGCGAACGTCAAGGAGACCGGTGACGAGTCGGCCAAGCTGATGCAGGCCCTGGAGTCCTATGGCGAGCCGCGGCTGTCGCCGAGCGGCACCGTGCAGCCAGGCGCCTATGGCGCGGCCTGGCAGCACATCAAGGGGATGCCGGTACGCTCGGCGTCCTACCACGAGGTCACCACCCAACCGTTCAACTCCGATGCCCTGCACTTCAGGGACCACGGCGCGTCCAACTCCGGTGGCGGCGCGGGCTATTCGTCCGGCCGCTTGGCGGCGATGGCCGTCGACCCCGGCCATCCGGGGGTGATCTACGCGGGCGGCGCCGACGGCGGCGTCTTCCGCTCCAGCGACGACGGCAAGACCTGGGCGCCCATCGCGGACCATCTCCCGGCCTTGTCGGTCGGTTCGCTGACGGTCATGCCGGATGGATCGCTGTGGCTCGGCACCGGCGAGGCCACGACGGCGTATGAGAACTACGTCGGTTCGGGCGTCTACCGGCTCGCCGACCCGTCGACCGGCACGTTCACCGAGGCCGATCAGGTCGGTGGCAGCGAGCTGCAGAGCTCCTCCATCCACGAGTTGCGCCTGGACGCCGAGGGGGGCTACGTCTTCGCGGTGACCTCCCGCGGCGTCTTCCGGCGGGCGCTGAACGCCGGCCAGACGAGCGCCTGGCAGAAGGTGCTGGCGCCGTGCGCCGGCGTTGGGATCAGCGGTGTCTCCTGCGGCGCCACCGCTTATTACGCCGACATCGCCAACGACCTTGTCGTCCAGCCGGGCAGCGGCGGCAAGTCGCTGGTCGCGAACGTGGCCTGGCGCAGTGGCGCGACGTACAACGGCTTCTATTACTCCAGCGATGCCGGCCTCACCTGGAAGCTCGCCAACCCCACCGGCGCGATCAACCCCAAGGAGATCGGCAACGCGACGTTCGCCTACTCCGGTGACGGCAGCAAGCTGTATGTCGTCATGGAGTCCCCGGTCCTGCTCAACAAGGGAGCAAGCACCGCGCTGGCCGGGGTCTATGTGGCGCCGAACGGCAACATCGCCGGCCCGTACAACCAGATCGCGACCTCCAGTGTCCTGGCCAACAGCGGCTCGGCCATGAAGCGCACCGAGATCGGCCCGGGCTACCAACCGGGCGTCCAGGCATGGTACGACCAGTCGCTCGGCGTCGACCCGTCCAACCCCAACCACCTCTACCTGGGTCTGGAAGAGGTCTATGAGTCCTGGGACGGCGGCGGCAGCTGGCAGACCATCGGCCGGTACTGGAACTTCGGGATGTCCTGCTTCAGCTACACGCTGTCGCAGAACACCTGTGACGGCAACGTCATGCACTCCGACCAGCACGCGCTGGCCTTCAGCAGCTGGAGCGGCAAGGCCCCCGAGGTGTACGTCGGCAACGACGGCGGCGCCTATGCCAGGCCGATCGCCCAAAAGACGCCGGGTTGGCGCAACCTCAACGCCAGCGGCACCCTGCGCACACTGCAGTACTACTCGGTCGGCGTCGGCTCCCTGCCGAGCGGCGGGAACGCCGTCTGGGGCGGCCTCCAGGACAACGGTGTCGCGCTGGCGACCCCCACCGGCTCGACATATACCTACACCGCCCCGGGGACGACCACTCCGGTCACCGAGAAGCTCAATCCCAGCGGCGAGATGACCGAGCCGTTCGGCGGCGACGGCGGCGACCAGCTGGTCAACCCCGACAACGGCTGCCAGACCGTCGGCGAGTACACCGGCCTCGCGCTGCAGCTGACCAACAACTGCGGCTACACGGCGAACGACGACGGTACGCCGCCGGCGATCGTCAATATCGCCCCCAATGACCCGACCCCGCGGTTCATCGCGCCGTTCGCGGCCGACTCAGCCGACGCGGGCTACTGGGTGGCCGGCGGCGAGTACGTCTGGGCCAACACCAAGACCTGGGCGAGCACGTCGGGCGCCGACTGGCAGCAGCTGTACGACACGGGCGCCGGCCGTTCGATCACGGCCATCACCAGCCAGAAGCGGGTGGTCTGGGCCGCCTGGTGCGGCGCCTGCAACGCCGGCAGCAGCTTCGGCCGCGGCATCGCCACCAACTACGGCGGCAGCTGGCACCAGCTGAGCCTGCCCGCCGATTTCCCCAACCGCTACATCCAGGGTGTGACGATCGACCCGTCCGACCCGACGGGAGCGACCGCCTACGCCACGCTCTCGGGTTTCTCGCGGCACTGGAACGAGGGCCCGGGCGCCGGCTACGGCCACATCTGGCGCACCACCGACGGCGGCGCGACCTGGACCGACGTCAGCGGCAGCGGCAGCGCCGCCGACTCCTTCCCCGACGCTCCCGCCAACCGGCTGCTCATCGCCCGGGACGGCTCGCTCACGGTCGCCACCGACCTTGGCGTGTTCGTCGACGACGTCAAGGCCGACGGCCTGGGCCACTGGAAGCGCCTCGGCCCGACCGACATCACCGCCGCGGGGAACCTGCCCACGGCTGCGGCCGTCTACCTCACCCCGAGCCCCGACGGCGGCACCCTCTACGTGGCCACCCACGGCCGCGGTATCTGGTCGACGCCCATGCCCTGACCGTTCGACCGTGACGGCCCGCCCCCGCCGACCCGGGGGCGGGGCCGCCTCATGTCCAGCGGCGGCCAGCCGACCTCAGACACGGCCGCACCATCGACGAATGCCCCCTCGCGGACCAGTCGTAGTATCCAGGGAATCCCGCAGCAAGATCGGGACGATCTCCGGCACCCGGTCCCTGCTCGACCAACCAACAACGGCTCGGTTCCCTACGTGCGGGATACACCGGACCTGTCGACCGAACGGCATAACCGATTCCCACGCGAACGTCCGCTCATCGGCAGAGCCGGACGTGTCCGCACGCGGATCGCCGATGACATGCCCGACCAGCGGCAGAAGAGTGCGGCTACCAACCGAGGGTGGACCACCTTTCCGCACTACTTCCAATTCGGTTCGAGCGCGGCCGTCGGTCCGCCGATCGGAGGGATCGCAGCGGTGCGGAGTGCCTGAAGGATGTCATTACTCGGCCGTGAGGTCGTGACCTGCGGTGATAACAGGTGGTCGAAGTGGTGGCTGGGGTCGGGCATCCTCGACGGTCGTGACGCTGCGCTTGATGTACTTGATCTTCTGCCGGGTGGTCGGCTGGCTGTCTCTGTTGGCTCGTAGCGATACCGCGAAGGAACTGGAGATCCTCGTACTGCGTCATGAGGTCGCCGTCCTGCGCCGTCAGGTGGGTCGGCCGCGGTTGTCGTGGGCCGATCGTGCGATCTTGTCGGGGCTTGCCAGAGCGCTGCCGAAGGCGCTGCGTATGCATCGGCTGGTGACGCCGGGCACGCTGTTGCGCTGGCACCGGCGACTGGTGGCCCGCCGGTGGACCTATCCGCGGCGCAGGCCGGGCAGGCCACCGATCGATCCGGCGATTGTGGCGTTGGTGCTGAGGCTGGCCCGGGAGAATTCCTCCTGGGGGTATGAGCGGATCCGCGGCGAGTTGAAGCATCTCGGGTATGAGGCCAGCGGTGCGACGGTACGCCGGATCCTTAAGCGGGCCGGTCTGGGGCCTGCGCCTCGGCGTGCCGATGTCCGGTGGCGTGATTTCATCCGTGCCCACGCGGCCGGCACGCTGGCGTGTGACTTCTTTTCGGTCGACACCGTGCTGCTGCGCCGCTTGTACGTCTTCTTCGTGGTCGAGGTCGGGACCCGGTTCGTCCACGTCCTGGGCGTGACCGCCAACCCGGACGGAGCGTGGGCCGCCCAGCAGGCCCGGAATCTGTTGATCGACCTGGGGGACCGGGCAGGGACGTTCCGGTTTCTGGTCCGCGATCGGGACGCCAAGTTCACACGGGTCTTCGATGACGTCATGGCCGGCAACGACACAAGCGTGATCAAAATCCCGCCCCGGTCGCCTCGCGCGAACGCGTTCGCGGAGCGGTGGGTACGCACCGTGCGTTCCGAATGCACCGACCGGATGCTGATCTTCGGGGAGCGGCACCTGCGGGCGGTACTGAACGAGTATGCCGCCCACTACAACCGGCGCAGGCCACACCGATCTCTCGACCTTCGAGCTCCCGCCGACGGCGCAGACGTGATCCGCCTGCCGGTCGGCCGGATCGAACGCCGCCAAGTCCTCGGCGGTCTGATCAACGAGTACGACAGAGCAGGCTGACCAAGGACGCGCTCGGGTGCGAAGCCGCAGGTCAAGCGCTATGGCCGGGTTTTGACACCCTTCAGCCTCATGGCGCAGCTACAACGATCATCGCCCGCACCAATCCCGCAGTCAGCGACCGCCCACCGTCGAAACCACGGTCACGCGACCGATCATCGACCTGGCCGACGTCCGGTCCATCCGGCGGCAGCCGGTCCTCGACGGCTTGATCAGCCAGTACCACCAGGCCGCCTGAACCTGCAGGTCAACGACCCGAACCCTATTTCCGAGCGGCACACGATGTTACGAATCCCAGGTCAGTCCATCGCGACGAGTTTTGGAGCAGTACAGGCCTCATCAACGAATACGAGGCCGCGTGAGCGATCTGCAAACCTGCAGGTCAACGTCCCGGTCCTATTTTCGTGCGGCACAGGATTTTTGGCTGCCACAGGCCGATTCAGCATTCGATCACGTTGAGCGCGAGTCCGCCGCGCGCGGTTTCTTTGTACTTGGTCTTCATGTCCGCGCCGGTCTCGCGCATCGTCTTGATCACTTTGTCCAAGGTGACCACGTGTGTGCCATCCCCGCGCAGCGCCATCCGCGCGGCGTTGATCGCCTTGGTCGCCGCCATCGCGTTGCGCTCGATGCACGGTATCTGCACCAGGCCGCCGACTGGGTCACAGGTCAGCCCGAGGTGGTGTTCCAGGCCGATCTCAGCGGCGTTCTCCACCTGCTCGGGTCGGCCGCCGAGCACAGCCACCAGCCCCGCCGCAGCCATCGCGCAGGCCGAGCCGACCTCGCCCTGGCAGCCGACCTCGGCACCGGAGATGGAGCCGGTCTCCTTGAGAATCACGCCGATCGCACCGGCGGTGAGGAGGAAGGTCAGCACGCCCTCCTGGTCGGCGCCGGGCACAAATCTAGCGTAGTAGTGCAGCACCGCGGGAATGATCCCGGCCGCCCCGTTGGTCGGGGCGGTGACGACCCGGCCACCTGAGGCGTTCTCCTCGTTGACCGCCAACGCGAACAGGCTCACCCAGTCCAGGGCGTGCAGCGGATCGCCCGCGCTGTCCTCGACCAGCAGCTTCTGGTGGAGTGCCTTGGCCCGTCGAGGCACCTTGAGGCCGCCCGGCAATACGCCGTCCCTGCGGCAGCCTCGCTCCACGCATTCCTGCATCACTTGCCAGATCGTCAGCAGGCGGGCGCGAATCTCATCGCCAGAGCGCCACGACGATTCGTTGCGCAGCACGACCTCGGCGATGCCCAATTCGTTCGTCCGGCAGTGTTCCAGCAGCTCGGCCGCGGTGCGGAACGGATATGCCACGTCGGTGGTGTCCGCAACGATCGCGTCGGCCGAATCGTCCAGGACGAAGCCGCCGCCCACCGAGTAGTAGACGCGCTCCCGGAGCACGCGGCCGTCGCCGTCCTGCGCACTGAACCTCATGCCGTTGGGGTGTGCCGGGAGCACTTTGCGCCGGTGCATCACCAGATCCTCGTCCTCGGCGAAGGTGATCTCCCGGCCACCCAGCAGCGTCAGCCGCCGGCCCGTCCGGATCGCCGACACGCGGTCGGGCACGCCTTCGGTATCGATCTCCTCCGGCCGTTCCCCCTCCAGGCCGAGCAGCACGGCCTTGTCGCTGCCGTGCCCGTGGCCGGTGGCGCCCAGTGAGCCGTACAGCTCGACGCACATGCGGGCGGTGTCGGCCAGCAGATTCTCTTCGGCGAGTCCTTTCACGAACATGCGGGCCGCCCGCATCGGCCCCACGGTGTGCGAGCTGGAGGGACCGATTCCAATGCTGAACAGGTCGAAAACACTGATGGTCATGACGCCCTCCGGTCGGCGATGGCGTGTGTGTCAAGGAGGTCGGCGCACTGTGTCCGCCTCTCCGGTGCCGCGGTCACGACAGTTCCGGGTACAGCGGGTGCCGGCGGGCCAGCAGCTCGACGCGGGACCGAAGCGCCGTTCGGGTCGTTTCGTCGAAGCCCGGCAGCAGCGCCCGGGCGATGACGTCGGCCACCTCCGCGAATCCCTCGCGGCCGAACCCGCGGGTCGCCAGGGCCGGGGTGCCGATCCGCAGGCCCGAGGTGACCATCGGAGGGCGTGGGTCGTTGGGTACCGCATTACGGTTGACGGTGATCCCGATCGCGTGCAATCGGTCCTCGGCCTGCTTGCCGTCCAGCGCTGAGGCCACCAGATCGACCAGCACCAGGTGGACGTCGGTGCCGCCGGTCAGCACCCGGATACCGGCCTGCGTGCAATCGGAGTCCATCAGCCGCTGCGCGAGGATCCGCGCGCCGTCCAGCGTACGGGTCTGCCGGTCCTTGAACTCCGTGCTTGCGGCGATCTTGAACGCCACCGCCTTGGCCGCGATCACGTGCTCCAACGGGCCGCCCTGCTGACCCGGGAACACCGCCGAGTTCACCTTCTTGGCCAGCTCCTGGCGGCACAGCACCACGCCACCGCGCGGACCACCCAGCGTCTTGTGTGTCGTCGTGGTCACCAGGTCCGCGAACGGCACCGGATTGGGGTGTAGCCCGGCCGCCACCAGGCCCGCGAAATGCGCCATGTCGACCATCAGCCGCGCATCCACGGAATCGGCGATCCGCCGGAACTCCCCGAAGTTCAGCTGCCGCGGATAGGCCGACCAGCCGGCCACGATCAGCTTCGGCCGGTGCTGGTGCGCCAGCCCCGCCACCTCGGCCATGTCCACCAAACCGGTCTCCCGGTCGACGTGGTACGGCACCACCCGATACAGCCGACCGGAGAAGTTGATGCGCATCCCATGCGTCAAATGCCCGCCGTGCGCCAGATCCAGGCCGAGGATCGTGTCACCGACCTCCAGCACCGAGGACATCGCCGCCGCATTGGCCTGGGCACCCGAGTGGGGCTGCACGTTCGCATGCTCGGCGCCGAACAGCGCCTTCACCCGATCGATCGCCACCTGCTCGACCACGTCGACGTGCTGGCAGCCACCGTAGTAGCGCCGCCCCGGATACCCCTCCGCGTACTTGTTGGTCAGCACCGACCCCTGTGCCTGCAACACCGACACCGGCGCGAAGTTCTCCGAAGCGATCATCTCCAGGGTGGACTGCTGGCGCTTCAGCTCCGCCGCCAACGCCGCGGCCACCTCGGGGTCCACCATGGGCAGAGGAGCGTCGAAGGTATCCATCGTCAGGCCCTCCCCTCGACCAGTGCGGCGTAGGCCTCGGCGTCCAGGAGGTCGGGAACCTCCTCGACGTGGACCCGAAACAGCCATCCCTTGCCATACGGGTCGGAGTTGATGAGTTCAGGAGTCTCGACTGTGGAGTCATTCATCTCGAGGACCTCGCCGGTGGCCGGGGCGTAGAGGTCGCTGACCGATTTGGTCGACTCGATCTCCCCGCACACGTCGCCTTGGGCGACTCGCTCACCGACCGAGGGCAGTTGTACGAAGACGACCTCGCCGAGGGCTTCTGCGGCGTGTTGGGTGATGCCGACCGTCGCGACGTCGCCGTCCAGGTCCAGCCATTCGTGGTCTTCGGTGTAGCTCAGGTTCTTCAAGACGCTCATGTCGGGAAACCTTTCGGGTCAGGTGGAACGCTGGTAGAAGGGCAGAGCCACGGCCTCGACCGGCTCGATACGGCCACGGATGTCGACGGCGAGGCGGGTTCCGGGCTCGCTCAGCTCAGGAGGTAGGTAGGCCATTGCCACCGGCTTGGCCAGGGTCGGCGACAGCGCGCCGCTGGTCACCTCGCCGACCCGCGCGCCGTCTGGCGACAGCACCGCGTACCCGTGCCGGGCCGCCCGCCGCCCGGTGCCGGACAGCCCCGTCAGGACGCGCTGCGGGCCCGCGTCGCGTCGCGCGGCGAGCGCGGTCCGCCCGACGAATTCTCCTGGTTTCTCGAACTTCACCACCCGGCCCAGGCCGGCCTCAAACGGTGTCACGCTGAGGTGGAGTTCGTTGCCGTACAACGGCATCCCGGCTTCCAGGCGCAACGTGTCGCGGCAGGCCAGACCGGCCGGCAGCAGCCCATGTGGCTCACCGGCCTCGGCAAGGGCCTGCCACACGCCTTCGGCGGCGGCCACCGAACAGTACAACTCGAAGCCGTCCTCGCCGGTGTAGCCGGTGCGGGCAAGCAGCAATTCGTGGCCCTTCACCGAGGCGAGCGTGCTGCCGTAGTACGGCAGCGCACTCACATCCGCGTCGGTCACGGCGGCGACGATCTCCGCCGAGCGGGGGCCCTGCACAGCGATCAACGCATACTCGCTCGACCGGTCCGTCACTTCGGCGGCGAACCGGTCCGCGCGGCCTCGGAGCTCGCTGGCGACCACGGCGGCGTTGGCGGCGTTGGCCACCACCATGAACCGCCGCTCCGCGAGGCGGTACACCACCACGTCGTCGAGCACGCCGCCGGTGGAGTGGCACAGCATCGTGTAGCGTGCGCGGCCGACCCTGACCGCGGACAGATGGCCGACGAGGGCGTAGTCCAACGCCGGACCGGCCTCCGGACCGGCCACCTCGATCTCGGCCATGTGGCTGAGGTCGAACAGACCGGCGGCCTCGCGGACCGCCCGGTGCTCGGCCAATTCGCCGCCATAGCGCACCGGCATGCTGCAGCCGGCGAAGTCGGTGAACATCGCGCCCAGCCCGGCGTGTATGTCGTGCAGCGGGGACGGTGTGCTCATGGGTGCACTCTCCTTGTCTTGTCGGCCGTGTTCGGCTGGAACATTCAGGCGCCGTACTCCGACAGCGGCGGGCATGAGCACACGAGGTTGCGGTCGCCCTGTACACCGTCGATGCGGCGCACCGGCGGCCAGTATTTGTGCCTGCGGGGAGCGTCGGACGGGTACACGGCGTGCTCGCGCTCGTAGGGCAGCGCCCACTCGCCGGTGAGCATCTCGGCGGTATGCGGAGCGTTGCGCAGGGGGCTGTGCTCCATGCTCCAGCGTCCTTCGGCTACCGCGTCGATCTCCTGCCGGATCGCGATCATCGCGTCGCAGAATCGGTCGATCTCCGCGAGGTTCTCGCTCTCGGTCGGCTCGACCATGAACGTGCCGGGCACCGGGAACGACAGCGTCGGCGCGTGGAATCCATAGTCCATCAAGCGTTTCGCGACGTCCTCCACGGTCACGCCGGTCGCCTTGGTCAGCCCGCGTAGGTCGAGGATGCACTCGTGCGCCACCAGCCCGCCTTGACCGGTGTAGAGCACGGGGTAATGCGGGGCCAGCCGCCGGGCCACGTAGTTCGCGGCGAGCACGGCCACCTTCGTCGCGGTAGCAAGCCCGGCCGCACCCATCATTCGGATGTAGGCCCAGGAGATCGGCAGGATCGAGGCCGAGCCGAAGGGTGCTCCCGCGATCGGGCCGACGCCGCCGGCTGGCCCGGCGTCCGGGTGCAGCGGGTGGTTGGGCAAGTACGGGGCCAGGTGTGAGCGGACCGCGACCGGCCCGACCCCCGGGCCGCCGCCGCCGTGGGGGATGCAGAAGGTCTTGTGCAGGTTCAGGTGCGACACGTCGCCGCCGAACTCGGCGGGCTTGGCCTGTCCGAGCAGCGCATTGAGGTTCGCGCCGTCCACGTACACCTGTCCACCGGCCAGGTGTACGAGCCGGGTGATCTGGCCGATCCCCTCCTCGTACACGCCGTGGGTCGATGGGTAGGTGACCATGAGCGCGGCGACCGTGCGGGCGTTCTGGTCCAGCTTGGCCCGCAGGTCGTCGAAGTCGATCTCGCCGTCCGGGCCGCAGGTGACCACGACGACGCGCATGCCGGCGAGTACCGCGCTGGCCGCGTTGGTGCCATGTGCGCTGGCCGGGATCAAGCAGACATCGCGTTGCTCGTCGCCTTGAGCCCGGTGATAGGCACGGATGGCCAGCAGGCCGGCCAGCTCGCCTTGGCTGCCCGCGTTGGGTTGCAAGGACACGGTGTCGTAGCCGGTCATCTCCGCCAGCCACGCGCTGAGCTGATCGATCAGCATGCGGTAGCCCGCGGCGTCGTCGACGGGCGCGAACGGGTGCAGCCCGGCGAAGGCCGGCCAGCTGATCGGCTCCATCTCCGTGGTGGCGTTGAGCTTCATCGTGCACGAGCCGAGCGGGATCATGCCGCGGTCTAGCGCGTAGTCGGAGTCGGCCAGCCGGCGCAGGTAGCGCAGCATCGCGGTCTCGGAACGGTACGAATGGAACACCCGGTGGGTGAGGTAGGCACCGCTGCGCCGCAGCCCGTCAGGGACGCTGTTCGTGGCCGCCATGAGATCGCCCCGGTCCACGCCGAAGGCCTGCAGCACGCGGCGGAGGATCTCGGGGCTGGTGATCTCGTCGCAGGCGACGCGCACATGGTCGCCGTCTACCGGCCCCAGGTTGACCCCCCGCCGCTGGGCCGCCGCGACGACCTGTGCGGCTGCCCCGGGCACCCGGGTCAGCACGGTGTCGAAAAAGTGTGCGTGCACTACCGTGACACCGCCGGCCCGCAGCGCATCGGCGAGCCCGGCGGCGAGACCGTTGATCCGCGAGGCGATCCCACGGAGCCCCTCGGGTCCGTGGTAAACCGCGTACATGCCGGCAAGCACGGCTGGCAGCACTTGGGCGGTGCAGATGTTGGAGGTGGCCTTCTCGCGGCGGATGTGCTGTTCGCGGGTCTGCAACGCCAGCCGGTACGCGGGTGCGCCGTCGGCGTCCGCGGAGACGCCGACCAGCCGGCCGGGCAGCGAACGCTCCAGACCCGCCCGCACGGCCAGGTAACCGGCGTGTGGCCCGCCGTAACCCAGCGGCACGCCGAAACGCTGCGTGGTCCCCACCGCCACGTCCGCCCCGAACTCTCTCGGCGGCATCAGCAAGCTGAGCGCCATCAGGTCGGCGGCCAAGGCGTACAGCGCACCGGCGGTATGCGCCCGTGCCCCTATCCGTTGGTAGAAGGCAGGATCACGCAGCCGGCCCGAGGCGCCCGGATACTGCACGACGACGCCGAAGAACTCCTCGGGCAGCCCGTCGGCGTCCAGGTCGCGCACATCGACGGCGATGCCGAGCGCGGCGGCTCGGGTGCGCACCACCGCAACGGTCTGGGGCAGGCACTCGGCGTCCAGTACCACGATGTTGGACGCGGACTTCGCCCCGCGACGCATCAGCAGGACCGCCTCGGCAACGGCCGTCGATTCGTCCAGCATCGAGGCGTTCGCAGTGGCCAGTCCGGTCAGGTCGGCGACCATGGTCTGGAAGTTGAGCAGAGCCTCCAACCGTCCCTGGGAGATCTCCGGCTGGTAAGGCGTGTAGGCGGTGTACCAAGCCGGGTTCTCGAGCACGTTTCGACGGATCACGGCGGGCGTGATCGTGTCGTGGTAGCCCAACCCGATCATCTGCACCATCGGCCGATTGCGGGCGGCCAGGGCACGCAGCTCCGCGGTCGCTTCTTCCTCGGTGGCCGCCGGCGGCAGATCCAGTCCGGTCAGCGTGCGGATCGCCGCTGGCACGGCGGCCTCCACGAGCGCGTCGAGACTGCCGTAATTGCATTCGGCGAGCATCTTGGCTTGTTGCGCGGGGGACGGCCCGATGTGCCGGCGGGTGAACGGGATTTGGGCGGGGTACGGCCCGACACTCATGGGAGCTCCTCGATCGCAGGCGGGACAGGCATGCCTGCCCCGCTTTGGGAACTCCCCCTCTGTCATGGCACCTGAGAGCTTCGCCGCCGAGATCGACGACTTGCACCGTGGGTGAGGCGCTCCTGCCGCCCGCTTTCCAGAGTGGGCCTTGCCAAAGCGGTAGTTTTACCTGAGAGATTCCGGGGAGTTTGCTCCTTCGGTGCCTCGCCCGCAGCGAGGGCTCTCCCGCTCCAGCTCCTAACGGCCCAATTTTTCAGTTGTTATTAATGAACCAGTTGTCGTGAATGAGCACAGCATAGGCATGGCCGCGATTGGCCGCAAGGCATGCTAAGGCATCAAGGCACTCCGGTCCGCTCGCGGTCTGATCGGGGTGTCCGGTTGCTCGGGTGCCTCCCTTGGTCTAGTTCTCGCGACAGGCCCGCCACGAGGCTCGCGAGATTGTGCCCGCCCTCGAAGACGTTGATGTGCGGCAGAGCAGCGCGCATTCCTCGCGCCAGCGGCTCGTAGGCCGGATCCTCCTTCATCGGATTGAGCCACACGACGCGGTGGGCGAGGCGGGTCAGTCGCAGCATCTGGTGCCCGAGCAGTTCCGGATCACCGATCTCGAGCCCGTCCGAGCAGATGATGACGCACGCTCCTCGGGCGAGCCCGCCGTGGCCGTATTCGTCGAGGAAGCGCTTGAGGCACTCCCCGATGCGGGTGCCGCCGTCCCAGTCGACGACCTCGTCGGAGGCCCGCGCCAGCGCCTCGTCCGGGGACCCCTCGGCGAGTGCGCGGGTCACCCGGGTCAGGCGGGTGGCGAAGCAGAACGCCTCGAAACCCCGCCGGGTCCGCACTCCCGCGTGGGCGAAGAACAACAGCGCGCGCGAGTACGCCGCCATCGAGCCGGAGACGTCGAGCAGCAGAATCATCCGCCGAGGGCGGCGCTGCCGCGTGCGCCAGGCGCGATCCACCGGCTCCGCCGCCGTACGGAAGGAGGCGCGGAGCGTGCGTCGGAAGTCAGGCGCACCTCTCCGGGCGGCGTGGTACCGCCGCGAACGCCGGGTGGCGACCGGGAGGCGCGCCCCCACCGCGAACAGCGCCCGGAGCTCCTCCTCGGTGCAGTCGGCGAACGACTTCTTCCGCAGCAGCTCGATCGCGCTGGCCAGCGCGACCTGTCGATCCGCGTCCTCATCGGCGGGCTCGGTGAGCTCCGCCGTCTGCGCGGTGCGCACCGTCGGAGGCTGATCCGGTCCCGGCTCGGGAGCGTGCATCGACTCCGAACCGGCGAAGAAGGCCGCGAAGACGCGATCGTAGACCGCGATCTCGTCCCGGTCGCCGACCAGGGTGGCCAGGCCCGCCCAATAGAGATCGTCATGCTGCAGCACGGCCGCGGCCCGACAGAAGTCGATGATCTGGCCGCTGCCGACCGGCAAGCCCTCCGCGCGCAGCACCCGACCGAAACGGGTGGCGAGCTCGACCGCATCACTCACCGACGAACTCGTCCAGCCGACGTTCGACCAGGCGTATGTCGTCCTGGTTCTTGACCGCCCATCCGAGCGTCGCGCGGCCGGCCTCGCCCGCTACCGCATCGGCGCCCAGCAGAGCCAGCGCGTTGGCCCAGTCGATCGCCTCCGCGCTGCCCGGCCGCTTGACCAGATCGAGCTCACGCAGGCATGCGACGGCTGTGACGACTGAGCGGGCCAGCGGCTCCGACACGCCCGGGGCCCGGAGCCGTACGATCTGCACCTCGCGCTCGAGGTCGGGAAAGTCGATCCAGTGGTACATACACCGCCGTTTGAGTGCGTCGTGCAGCTCGCGGGTGCGATTGGAGGTGAGGATGACGGCCGGCGGCGTCGCCGCGCGGATCGTTCCTAGCTCGGGAACGGTCACGGTGAAGTCGGAGAGCACCTCCAGCAAGAACGCCTCGAACTCGTCATCGGCCCGGTCGATCTCGTCGATCAACAGCACGGCCTTGTCGCCCGCCTGGACAGCCTTGAGCAGTGGCCGGGCGAGCAGGAAGTCCGGTCCGTACAACTGCCGCACCCGGCTCTCCGGATCGATCTCGCCGTCCTGCAAGGCACGGGCGAACAGCAGCTGACGTCCATAGTCCCATTCGTAAAGCGCCTGGGCGGCGTCGATGCCCTCGTAGCACTGCAGCCGGATGAGCTGCGCGTCGAGGACATCGGCGAGCGTCTTGGCGACCTCGGTCTTGCCGACCCCTGCCTCGCCCTCGAGCAACAGCGGGCGGCGCATCTTGAGCGATAGCAGGATGGCGGTGGCCAACCCGCGGCCGGCCAGATAGCTCCGGCCGCGGAGGACATCGTCGAGGTCGTCGATGGTGTCGAAGGGTAGATCCGACGGACCCGCCTGGATGTGCTGCGCGTTGCTCATCGGGGCCTCTCCGCGACCATCGGAACTACCGCGGCCTGCTCCAATACCGACATCAGGCACCCGTGACGCCATCTGCCGAACCAATCTTCCCCATCAGCCGGAGCACATAGTCGGGGGTGAGCGGCAACTGCTCGATGCGGGCTCCGAAGGGGGCCAGCGCATCGGCCACCGCGTTGGCCACGGCGGCGGGCGCGGAGATCTGGCCACCCTCGCCCATGCCCTTGATGCCACCGACGGTGAAGGGAGACGGTGACTCGATGCTGATCACCTCGATCGGTGGCACATCGGTGGACGTCGGCACCAGGTAGTCCATGTAGGTGGTGG
>JAOPYL010000230.1 GCA_025964625.1 Actinoallomurus sp.
CCCTGGCGGGCGGGCCTCATGATCGCCGTCTACGTGACCGATGACGTGGCAGGCGAAGTGGGCTGAAGGCCGTCCGGCCTCGTACAAGGGCTTGGCGGTGACTTGAACGACGTACCGGATTAACTGCCAGAAGGGCCGGGTAACCGGAGACGGACGGACAAAATCGCAGATCAGCGGGGGGATGTCATGATCAGGACGTTGCGAAAGATGGGTGTGACCTCGTCGATCCTCTACACCTGCGGGTTCCTCTCCATCGGTGCCTCCATGGCCTCGTGGCTGATGTCCATGCAGATGGAGGATGCGAGGCAGGATCGCGCCGATCGGTGGGGCATCTTCGTCGGGGAGTGGGCCCCGACCTTCTTCGCGCTCGGCACCGCCATGCGGCTTGAGGAGGAATGGGGCGAGGAGCGCCCGTACGAGGGAATCGAGCGGGTGAAGCACCGTGCACGTGATGCGATGCCCATCAGCTAGGACGCACACGTGTCCGGCGCCCTCTGCGCCGATGGGCCTCCGGCACCCTCCCTGAGGCGGACGCCGGGAGATCTCAGCGGCCGGGGCCGGTGATCGCGGATCCGGCCGTGAGCAGGGGTTGGCAACGTGGCGTGATTGAGCAATGCTGAGGAGTCACCGGTGGTGACGCCGGCTGGGGGATTCCCACCTACTCGTGGATACCGCTGTGAGGTTGTCCATGGACATTGCCCTGGAAATGGCCGTCCTCGAATCCGATCGCTACGTCCTCGCGATGCCGCGGGGAGAGATCGACGCGTATACGGGGCCGGCCTTCCGGCAGCAGCTTCTCGATGTGATCGGGGCACGTCCTCTGATCATCGACATGACCGAGGTCTCCTTCTTCGACTGCGCCGCGCTGAAGGCCGTCATCGCCGCCGAGCGGCGCTGCCGCGCACGGGGCACGGCGCTCGCGGTCGCCGGGCTCCGGCCCGGTGCGGAACAGGTCTTCCGGCTCGCACGCGTGGGCGAGATCGTGCCATTGTGCGCCACCGTCCAGGAGGCCGTCTGGTGCGTCGTGCCGCTGACCGACGAGGAGATCGCGGCCTGGAGCTGAAGTGCGGAATCCGGCCGGAGCCCGGTGAACCGCGCGCGGCGGCCCGGCGTCGAACAGGGGGACACCGAAACGCGATGAGGGTGCCATGAACGACGACGTCGACCTCGCCGCACTCGACTTCTGGGCACGGCCGCCCGAAGACCGGCTGGCCGCGTTCGCCCGGCTGCGAGCGCTCGGCAAGCCGGTCTTCTTCAAGGAGCAGCGGATCCCTTTCGTACGGGCGAGGCGAGGGTTCCACGCTCTCGTGCGCCACGCCGACGTCGTGCACGCCAGCCGCAACGCGAAGATCTTCAGCAGTGAGCCCGCGGCGACCTCGCCCGAGCCGCCGGCGTGGATCGTGCTGCTCCTCGGCCGGCCCATGGTCAACATGGACGACCCCCGCCACGCCCGGCTGCGGCGCATCGTGGCCCGTGCGTTCACCCCGCGCAGGCTGTCCCAGATCGACGAGCACATCGCCAAGACCGCGGCGACGATCGTCGACGACGTCATCGGCGGCGGCTCCGGCGACTTCGTGGCCGACGTGGCGGCACGCCTGCCCATCAAGGTCATCTGCGCCATGATGGGCGTCCCCGAGCACCATCATGTGAAGGTCGCCGCCTGCGTGGACGCGATGACCGAGTACTCCGGGGTACGCGGCGACGTCGCGCGGCTTCGTACGCTCCGGCTCCTGGCGGGCAATCTCAAGGCCATCGTCGCGTTGCATCGCCTGGTCGCGAGGCTCGGCCGCGAGCGCCGCCGGAGCCCCGGTGACGACCTCATCTCGGCACTGGTCAACGCCGACGTCGACGGGGAGCGGCTGTCAGTGCGCGAGCTGGGCGCGTTCTTCGACCTGCTGCTCGTGGCCGGGAACGAGACCACGCGCAACACGATCGCCCACGGACTGAAGCTCTTCACCGATCACCCGGACCAGCGCGCACTCCTCCTGGCGGACTATGACCGGCGCATCGCCGGGGCGATCGAGGAGATCGTCCGCTACGTGTCGCCGATCATCCAGTTCCAACGCACGCTGACCTGCGACTATGAAATGAACGGCCAGTCGTACCGGAAAGGCGACAAGGTCGTGCTGTTCTATCTCGCCGCCAATCGCGACGAAGAGGTCTTCGCCGACCCGGACACGTTCGACATCACCCGCACGCCGAACCCCCATGTGGGGTTCGGTGGTCCGGGTCCGCACCTGTGCCTCGGCGCGCACCTGGCCCGGCGCGAACTCACGGCGATATTCCGTGAACTCTTCACGCGCCTGCCCGGGATTCGGGCCTCCGGCGAACCGGAGCTGCTGTTGTCCAACTTCGACAACGGGATCAAGCGGTTGCCCTATAACACGTGAACCAATTGTCACGGTCTTCCGCTTACGTCCATTCAGAGGTTACCGTTCCATCGTGGCTGACGAACGGGGACGGCATGCGGCGCCGCGAAGGACGAGCTGGCTGGTGCTCATCGCCTGCGCCACTTTGCTCGGTGCGCTGACCGCCACCCTCGGCTTCGCCATCAAGCGGGTGGCGACCTCCACGGCCTCGGACGGCGGGAGGTCCATCGGGGTCGTCGGGTCTCCCGGCGAGGCGCCCTGGCCGGTCTGGGGCTTCACCCACACCGACTACAGCGCCGACAAGGGCCCCACGAGCGGCATCGCGGCGGACGGCATCTCCCGGCAACCGCTCCTCCAGAACCAGCACATCATGGGGTGGGGCGCCGACAACCCCGAGCCCGCACCCGGCACCTTCAATTTCGGGTCACTTGACAACCGCATTCAGTACATCCGGAAAACGCGCGGCGTGCCCATCATCACCCTGTGCTGCGCACCGGACTGGATGAAGGGCGGACCGCCCGGTCAGACCGACTGGAGCAAATTGGAGGTGGCGCCGACCCCCGACCACTACCGGGATTTCGCGCAACTCGCCGCCACCGTCGTCCGGCGGTACCCCGACGTGCGTTACTTCGCGGTCTGGAACGAACTCAAGGGCTTCTTCGACAAGAACGCCGACCTCTGGGACTACAAGAACTTCACCAACTTCTACAACCAGGTGTATGACGCGGTGAAGGCGGTGAACCCGCACGTCAAGATCGGTGGCCCGTACATTCCGATGTACAGCTTCGTGCGGGGTCACCAGTCGTCGGTCCGTGGCCCCTGGGGCAGCGTCGACCAGCGGGTCCTGGACGCCGTCCAGTACTGGCTGCGGTACAAGCACGGTGCGGACTTCATCTCCGTGGACGGCCCCACGGCCAGTGACGACAGGGACGTCTACCCGGACGAGGTCACCGCGCTCGACAAGCTCGGGGCGATCAACCGCTGGCTCCGGTCGAAGACCGACCTCCCGATCTGGTGGGACGAGTACTACGTCGAGCCGGAGAGCCTGCCGTGGCAGGAGAACCGGCGTATCGCCATCAACGCGGCGGCCCTCATCGAGCTGGCCAAGACCGGGGTCACGACCGCCCTCTACTGGAACAACGAGGCTCAGGACGGCCGCTGCCAGGGATGTCTGTGGATCAGCACCTTGATGGGGAACGGCGGCACGCCCGGCGGGATGCTCACGCTGCTGCAGAGTTTCGCCCGCTGGTTCCCGGCCGGCACCGAGCTGATCGACCTGGGGTCGGCGGACCGCCGGGTCCGCGTGCTCGCGCAGCCGCGGAGGGCCGTCGCGGTCAACGTGAGCGGCGTGCGCGTCCGGGCCAAGGTCGGGGGCAGGGAGTTGACCTTGAACCCTTACGAGATCCGCTGGCTCGACCGCTAGGCCGGGCGGGTTTCACGGTCCTTGCCGGGCTGTTTCGGAGACGGGGTCGCCGCGGGTGACTGCTCCGTGACATAGAGTTTTGGCCTTCGCTCCGGGGGAACAGCCACAATGATTGGCGCGCCCCTCTCACCGGTCGAGTGGGCCGTCACGCGACATAGGTGAGAGGGGCCGAGGATCAAGCGCCTTGAAAGACCGGAAGGCGCATTTTGTTCAATGGATCTGAGGTGGAGCCGGACGCCGGAGTCACCACTTCGGCGCCCGGTCCATTGGACGGCTCAACGACCCGGCGGCCTTTGTGGCCGTTCCTGACCAGAGTCGCCGACGCGGCGGTGCGCCAGCGCCGCGCGAGCCGTCCTAGCCCAGGTCGGAAATACCTCTGAGGTCGTCGCCTAGCACGCCTCGGTCGGAGACATCTCTGGAATCGTTGCCTACCACGCCTCGGTCGGAGACATCTCTGAAGTCGTTGCCTACGACGATCCTGTCGCCGCCGTCCCGGTCGTCGCGGTCGCGCCGGAACCGGTCTCTCTCGAATCCGCAGCCCACGCGGCACCGATTGCGGAAGAACCCCACATCCTCGTGCTCGCGCTCGTGGTCACGCTCGCGGTCGACGAAGGCTGTGTTGTTGTTCTGCACGTTGACCCGTACGACGACCCGGCCGTGGTTGCGGTTCACGTTCGTGTTGCGGTTGATCGAGCGCTGGCTCCAGTTATGTCGGTGGTGTCCGTGGCCCTGGGCCAGGCTGGCCTGGGCATGCGCGGGTGAGCCCGCAAGCAGTACACCGCCGGTCGCGGCAACGGCCAGGCCGGCAAGGGCACATGTCTTTTTCTGCACATTGTCTCCTTCTTGCGGGAAATGACCCGAAGGCCATTGATGCCCGATTTCGGGCGCCATGGCCTAACATTCCCACTGACCCGTGTGACGGCGTCATCGTTAGGTAAGAAGCCGACAAAGAGTCGAGAAGTGACAGATGGCGGGCGCCGGAGTCGCGCTCCGGCGCCCGATACCAGGGCGGTTCAGCGGTTCGGCGTTCCTGACAGGCTCGTTGACGTACGTGCCGGCAGCGGCGTCCGCCACCCATGGATCTGGGGCCTGGTCATGAGGTCGGGGTCACGTCGTCGGTGCCATCGCCGGTGCGGCGCGGGTTCTGGTCGGTGCCGGCGGAGCCTTGGCCGCCGCGCGCTGTGCGCTGGCCGGCTGTCGCGGGGGCTTGGGCTGTGCGTACGACGCCCTGGTTGGTCACGGCGGCGCCCCGGTTGGCCGGCGTGATGCCCTCGTCTCTGATGACCTGGGCGGGAACTCTGACCACGTGTACCGCGCGGTCGCGCTCTGGGTGCACCACGGCGATGGCCCTGTTGTTGTTCTTGTTGTAGACGTAGATCCGGATGTAGATCCTGGGGCGGTTGTGGTTCCCGTTCCAGTTCCGGTTGTGCGTGCGATGACGATGAGAGCTGCTGCTCGAGTCGCGCCCGAGGTCGACCTGGGCGTACGCGGGCGAGCTTGTGATCAGGGCGCCGGCGGCTGTGGCGATCACCAGGCCGGAATAGGCGCTTGTCTTCTTCAGCACGTCGGTCTCCTTATTGCCGATCGGCCCGATGGCTTCGTGAATCGACGCCCTTGCGCGGCGCCGTTTCGGCGTTTTCTGGAGGAAGGGCGCCGGAGTCGTCACCCCGGCGCCCGGTATGAGTGGGCGGCTCAGCCGCCCTGCCCTCCGACCTCGATCAGCCGGCGGCGGCCGCGCCGCCCTGCTCGCGCTCGCGGGGCATGCGCATGATGAACGGCCGCTGGCGTTCTTCGCGTTCGGTGCGTGCGACGGCGATGTTGTTGTTCCGGTTGTGGATCCGGAGCCGGATCCGGTTGAAGTTGTCGGTCTCGTTCCCGTTCCAGTTCCTGTTCCTGGTCCTCGCTCTGTGGAAGAAGCTGTTGTGGGAGCTGGTGCAGCAGCTGCCGCCGCCGCCACCGCCGCCGCCGCCCCAGGTGGGAACCTGTGCGATCGCGGGCACGCTTGTGATCACGGCGCCGGCGGCTGTGGCGATCAGCATGCCGCCGACGACGCTCATCTTCTTAAGCACCTTAAGGTCTCCTTCTTGATCGGAATGGCGCGATGGCCCTCACGAACCGGCGCTCTTACGTGTTTCTAAGAGCGCCGCGCTTACTAACATTCCCCGGCGTTTCCGCGGCAAGATAATCGCCGGGTAAGATGACAATAAAGAGGCTGGGAGTTGAAATTTAAGGGCGTCGGAGCGCATGCTCCGACGCCCGTTATCTGGGTGACTCGGCGGCCCGTTCAGCCGTCCTGAACGGAGTCGTTCACGGGCCACGCGACAGCAGCGTCCGGTCGCCTGGGGCCAAGGCCCGGTCAGTTACCTTCCTCGCCCCTGTTCGAAATGAAGAACGGGCGGTTCTCCCGCCGCTCTCGGGTGCGTGCGACGGCGATGTTGTTGTTCCGGTTGTGGATCCGGAGCCGGACCCGGTTGAAGCTCTCGTTCTCGTTCCCGCTCCAGTTCCTGTTGCGCTGGCGGTCGGAGAAATGGTGACGGGAATTGTTGCTGTTGCCACAGCAGTCGCCGCCCCACGTAGGAACCTGTGCGAACGCGGGTACGCTTGTGATCACGGCGCCGGCGGCTGTGGCGATCAGCATGCCGCCGATCAGGCTCGTCTTCTTAAGCATGTTCGGTCTCCTTCTTTATCGGAATGGTGCGATGGCCCTCGCGAGCTGGCGCTCTCGCGTGTTTATGTGAGCTCCACGCTTTCTAACATTCCCCGACGCTTTTGCGGCAACATACATGCCAGGTAAGGTAACAATAAAGAGCGCAGGAGTTCGAAAAATCACAGGGCGTCAGAGCATGGCTCCGACGCCCTTCCGAGGGCGACTCGACGACCTTTGCGGTCGCTGAGTAGAGTCGATGACGCGATTATGAAGCGACGGCGGCCGCTGTTCTGGAGTGTGCCTCTGGTCAGCGGGTCACCCGGCAATGGCGGGCGCGTCGATCTACGGTTCCGCGCGCTCGTTCTCGGGCGTGACGATCACTGGCCGCTGTCGGCGTGAGGGTTGGACGCGGGCGACGGCCACGTTGTTGTTCCGGTTGTGGATCCGGAGCCGGATGTGGTTGAAGCTCTCGTTCTCGGTGCCGTTCCAGTTTCTGTTCTTGTTCTTGTTCGAGACCAGGTGAGTCTGGGAGTGCCCGACCACGGATGCCTCGGCGAACGCGGGCGTGCAGGTGACTAGGGCGCCGGCGGCCGTGGTGATCAGCAGGCCGCCAGCCGCGATCGTCTTCTTTAGCACGTTCGATCTCCTTCTTGTCGGAATGGCGCGATGGCCCTCGCGAACGGCGCTCTTACGTGTTTCGGAGAGTGCCGCGTTTTCTAGCATTCCCCGGTGCTTTCGGCGCAAGACAATCACCAGGTAAGATGACCACAAAGAGCGCACGTGTCGGCAAATGGAAGGGCGCCGGAGTACTTACCCCGGCGCCCATCGTGTGGGCGGATGAGCGACTCGGCGGCTTTTATGCCGTCCCTGAATGGAGTCGGTGACGCGGCCGTGCGATAGCGGCGTCCGCCGCCTGCGGGGCTGGGCCCTGGTCAAGGAGTCGGGGCTGCGGCCCCTCCGTTGAGGCCCACGACTGGGTCGATGTCCCTGACGACTGGGTCGGCGTCTCTCACGACAACCGGTTCGAGTCGGCGGGCCGGTCGTGCGGCCACGGCCACGGCCTTGTTGGTGTTCCGGTTGATGACGTAGACCCGGATGAAGATACGGGCGCGGTTCTGGTTTGCGTTCCAGTTCCGGTTGTGCGACTTGTGGTGATGGTGGTGATGACTGTGCCAGCCACGTATGAGGTTGGCGTGGGCGTACGCCGGTGAGCTCGTGAGTGGCGCGCCGGCCGCTGCGGCGATGACCAGCCCGATAGAGGCGCTTGTCTTTTTCAGCACGTCTGCCTCCTTGATGCCGAAATCGGCTTTGTGGTGCTCGCGGTGGCGAGCGAGGGGCGCCGGAGTCGTCACCCCGGCGCCCAGTCGGAGCGGGCGGCTTGGCGACTCAACGGCTCCTCTGGCCGTTTTCCTGCGGAGAGTCGTTGACGCGGCTGGGTGACAGTGGCGTCCGCCGTCCTGGCGTCAGGCCTCGATCAACCGTCGGCACCCAGGCCCACGCCCGGGACGCCCAGGCCGAGGCCTTCCTCGCCGCGCTCGCGGCCGGTACGAGCAACCGCGATGGTGTTGTTGCGGTTGTGGATCCGGAGCCGGATGTGGTTGAAGCTCTGGTTTTCGTTCCCGTTCCAGTTGCGGTTGCGGTTGTGGTGCCGCGAGGAGTGGAAGAAGGAATGGTTCGAGCTACAGCAGCCGCCCCCGCCCCCGCCCCCGCCCCCCGTGGGGACCTGGGCGGATACGGGCGAGCTTGTGAGCAGGGCGCCGGCTGCGGTCGCGAGCAGCAGGCCGCCAGTTGCGCACGTCTTCTTGAGCACGTCGGTCTCCTTTGTTGTCGGAATGGCACGATGGCCCTCACGAACCGGCACTCCCCGAATGTCCAGAAAGGGCGCCGTGCTTTCTAGCATTCCCCGTCCCTTTCTCGGCAAGATAATCACAAGGTAAGATGACAATAAAGAGCAGCGAATTCCTGAAATAGGAGGTTTCTGCTCACTTTTACGGCAGCGAGCGGCAATGACCGAAATGGGTTGTTGTATGCATGGTGTGGCTTAGATGCGTTACTGTCCTTGAAGGCCGTCTCCTGGAGAAATGCCAGGCTCTGGCGGGCCGGCGCTAAGCCTCGAATGCCCAGGCGTCCTCGTCGTCGTCCGGGGCCGATGAGCCCGGAGCGTCCTCGCCCGCGGAGTCCGCGCGGCGACGCCGTATGCCTGAGGTCACCGCGAGCATCGCGCAGACGACGCCGACGGCGACGACACCGCCCCGTGGCGACCAGGCGGACGCGACGAGCATCACCTCGGCCACCGAGGTCGCGAGCGCCAGCGTGGCGGCGCCGGCCACGACGGTCCGCGCCAGCGGTTCCAGCGCGGTCAGCAGCAGGGCGACGCACGCGGCCGGGGTGAACAGCAGGAACAGCAGGGTCAGTGGCCCGGTCACCGGCGACCGTACGCCGGCGAGAGTGAGAACGGCGCCGGTCAGGCCCGCGATGGTGAGCGTGCCGAAGAGCAGGTGAGCGCGCATCAGGTCCCCAGTGCGATGAAGCGTTCGAGGATGACGACGGCGAGCACGACGACCAGGAAGACGGACCAGCCCGTGAGTGGCTGCAGCCGCCATTTCTCGCCGGGTCGCAGCCGCATCCGCACGATCTCCCGGGCGACCAGCAGCACGATCAGCAGCGGGATCGTGAACAGGCCGATCGGCGTCCATGTCGTATGCCGGAAGCCGAACGTGGCCGCCCGGGCCGGTGGCGGCGAGGTGCCGGCCGGCGGCTGCCGCAGCGCGTAGACCGCGGCGTCACCGTTCATGTACACCGGCCGCAACCGCGGCGAGGCGGCCAGCGCGGCGCGCATCCGGTCGGCGTACGACGCGGGCAGCCCGTAGTTGTAGTGGTTGTACGCCTCGTTGCCCCGGGTCGTCACGAAGTAGCCGCTGGGCCTGTCCTGGAGCGCCTGAATGATGCCGGTGACGTCCGCGGGGTTCGCGGGCGCGCGGACGGCGGTGTAGTCGAAGTGCTCCATCTCCCGTGCGCCCCACGGCATCATCGGGAAGTAGCCGGCGTCATCCTGCGGGTCGGCCTGCCACACCACGTTGATGATGCTGTCCGGGGTCGCCCGCAGCATCGCGTCGAACGCCCGTACGTCTCCCGGGCGTACCTGCTCGAAGTTCTCATTTCCGAAGCGCACGAAGAGGAAGCCGCCGGCGATCAGCAGCCCGCACAGGCCCGCCGCGCACACGGCCGCCGTGCGGCGCGTGGCCGCGAACGTCGTGGGGAAGAACAGGTAGGCCGCCAGGATGCAGCCGCCCGGGATGACGAAGAGATAGACCCGCAGCGCGATCTCGCCGCCGTAGTTCTGCAGGCCCGCGGCCAGGAACGGCACGGCCAGCAGGACGAGCACCACCCGGTCGTCGATGCGCCGCAGCCGCCGTCGCAGGGCGCCCAGCGCGGCGAGTGCCATGACGCTCCCGGCGATCAGGATCCGGCCCGTCTGGACCGTGGCGAGGCTCTCACTGCCCTTGCTCATGCGGCCCGCCACCCCGCCGGTCAGGTTGGACAGCAGGTCGCCCGCGCCCGAGAACAGGTCGCCGACGTGCCCGGCCCAGTACGCCGTCGTCATGAAGCTGACCCAGCTCGCGACGATGACGGCGCACAGCACCGGCAGGCCCCGCGCGGTGCTGCGGCGTACGAGCACCAGCGCCGCACAGACGAACGTCATGAGGAACGGGGTCAGCTGATGGCTGGCGGTCGCCACCGCGAACAGCACCACGAGCAGCACCAGCAGGACGGTCCGCTCGCCCACCGGCGTCTTGGAGGGCGGGCGTTCCCCGGACGCCATCGGGCCGCGCAGCAACGTGCGCAGCCGGCCCGTGCGGGCCATCCACGCGCTGGGGCGCACCTCCGGCCGGAACCAGTTCAGGAGGATGCCGACGAAGACCAGGTAGAGGAGGTAGCCGAACCCCTGCGGGGAGAAGTAGTCCTGCCCGACCCAGTCGGCGGCGACGAACAGCCATGCGGCCAGCCACTGCGCGCGCCAGTTCGCCCGCATGACCCGCAGGATGAGGTACATCGGCGCGAGGTACAGCAGCTGGTTGATCACCGGCGCCCAGTGCAGGAGCGGCTCCAGGTCACGGATGCCCGCCGCCCGGGTGAGGAAGGCCGTCAGCGCGAAGAACCCCGGCCAGCTGAACCTCGCGTCCAGCGTGTAGTCGGCGGTGCCGGTCCGGCCGATGTACTCGACGAAGCCGTTGTGCTGCCAGGCCGTCGGCGGGCGGGCGTACGCTTCCAGGGCCGGCGCCAGCCCGTGCAGCGAGATGACGATCGCCACCAACTGGAGCACCAGCAGCGCGCGGTACGGCCGCCGCAGCCACAGCGTGTACATGAACGCCACGACGAGCAGGCCGCCGCCGGCGAGCGTGGCGACCGGCAGCACCGAGATCAGGCCGTACCCGTTCATGTGGTCCAGGTGCACGTGGCGCAGCGGGAGCCAGTACAGCCCGAGCCCGGCGGCGAACAGCGACCACGCCGGCACGGCCCTCCACGGGATCCGGCGGTTCCTCCGGCGGCCGGGCCGCTCCTCGTCCGCGCGGGGGCGCCGGGGGGGCACCGCCGTCGGGCCGCCCCCGCGCTCCTCCGGCCGCGGTTCCTCCGGTGGCTCGGTCTCGTGCGGCCGCGACTCCCCGGAC
>JAOPYL010000252.1 GCA_025964625.1 Actinoallomurus sp.
GCTGACCCCCAGGCCCAGGATGAAGCGGCCCGGCCAGGCGTCCTCGAGGGTGTTCGCCCCGTTCGCCGCGGCGACCGCGTCCCGCCCCCAGATGTTGGCGATGCCGGTGGCCACCTGGATGCGTTCGGTGCAGGACAGCAGGGTCGCCGCGTGGGTGAAGGCCTCCCTGGTCGTCGGCCCCTCACCGAACCAGTAGGTCGAGTATCCCAGCTCCTCGATCACCATCGCCGCGCGCCGCTCCTCGTTGGCCGGTACCTCCGAGACCGTCGTCATGAACCACACGCCCACCCGGCCCAGGCGCTGTTTGACGGCCGAAAGGTCCGATGGAGGTGGTGGTGTGCGCTCGGTCATCTTCGCTCCTGTTCCCCGTACCGCCTGTCTCCGCCGCGCCTTCGGCGCCGATGGCGCCGGCCTTCCTAGGCCAGCATGACTCGGCGCACGCATCCGACCTGGTCAGAACGGGTTGGATCTCGGCAAAGAACCTCTCTTCCGGCGCGCCCTGCCACGGACGACACGGCCGCCATCCGGAGCCGGGCACGGCGCCACGGGCGGAAGAATCGGGTCGTCACAGGCGGCCGGTCTGCCTACTGTTCGAGCATGGCTCTCCTCATGTCGGTGAACATCGGCAGGCCCCGCGCGAACCCGTGCAAGAGCACCGGCACGACGGGCATCGACAAACGGTCCGTACGAGGCCCCGTCGCGGTGACCGCGCCGGGCCCGAAGGGGACCGGCGCGGTCGGCCTCGCGGGCGACCGGGTCCACGACGTCAAGCATCATGGCGGTGACGACCAGGCGGTGTACGCCTACGCGCGCGAGGACCTGGACACGTGGGCCGCCGAGCTGGGGCGCGAGCTCCCGGACGGTTCATTCGGCGAGAACCTCACCACCTCCGGGCTCGACGTGAACGGTGCGCTGATCGGCGAACGCTGGCGCATCGGTGAACACGTCGTGCTGGAGGTCACCTGCCCGCGCATCCCGTGCGGCACCTTCGCCGGCTGGATGCGGGAGGAAGGCTGGATCAAGCTGTTCACCCGGCGGGCCCTGCCGGGCGCCTACCTGCGGGTGATCGAGCCCGGCGCGATCCGCGCGGGCGACCGCATCACCGTGGAGTCGCACCCCGGCCACGACGTGACGGTCGCACTCACCTTCCGCGCGCTCACCCTCGAACCCGGCCTGCTGCCGGAGCTGTGCGCCGCCGGCGCGCTCCCCGAAGAGACGAAGGAACAGGTCCGCAGACGCGTGGGCTGAAGCGGCCGCGCGGATCCGTCAGGCCGAGATCCGCCGGAGGAGGTCCGGGCCGGCCAGGCTGATCAGCGGGGGACCCCCAGGCTGGTGAGCATGTCGGCGGCCTGCATCTCCGCCGCGAGCGGGCGCAACGCGCACGAGCGCCCCGCGAGGCCCGCTATCGTGGTGCTCGCGAGGAGGGTTCGCATAGTGGACTAGTGCAGGCGCCTTGAAAGCGCCCAGGGCTGGTGACAGTCCTCGTGGGTTCGAATCCCACACCCTCCGCCCAGCTAGTGCGGCCAGGCGAAACCGTCGCCGACCGTGGCCGCCAGCACGAGGTAGGCGTCCTGGGTGGCCTGCGAGAGCTGGTCGAGCTCCACCTCGGCGCCCTCCTCCAGGTGCGGGTCGTACGGAATGCGCACCACCGCGCGGCAGCGGCTTTCGAAGTGGGCCTGCAGCCGGTCCAGGTCGACGGTGCTCCTGCTGCGGGACCGCACCATCGACAGCACGACGACGCCGTTGCGGACGAGGTCGCCGTAGTGGTGGGCCTCCAGCCAGTCGAGCGTCGCCGACGCCGAGCGGGCGCCGTCGACGGACGGCGAGCTCACCAGCACGAGCTGGTTGGCCAGGCCGAGCACCCCCGCCATGGCCGAGTGCAGCAGGCCGGTGCCGCAGTCGGTCAGGCAGATCGAGTAGAAGTGCTCCAGAACGTGCGCGACCGTGCGGTAGTCGTCCTCGCTGAACGCCTCGGAGACGGCCGGGTCACGGTCAGAGGCCAGCACCTCCAGGCGCGACGACGCCTGCGAGGTGTAGGCGCGCACGTCGGCGTACCGCTGGATCTGCCGGTGCTCGTTGAGCAGGTCGCGCACGGTGGTGGACGTCTCGAGCCGCACCTTGTCCGACAGCGTGCCGCGGTCGGGGTTGGCGTCGACCGCGATCACCCGGTCTCCGCGCATGGAGGCCAGCGTCGCACCGAGCCCCACGGTGCTGGTGGTCTTGCCCACGCCGCCCTTGAGGCTCATCACCGCCACCCGGTGGTGTCCGCCGGCCACCGGAGTGCGAGCGCGTGCGAGCAGCTCACGACGGCGCAGCTCGCCAGGGGACTCACCGGGATGGACGGCACCGCCGGTGGCCTTGTACAGGACGCGCCGCCAGCCGCCCGCGGGCGCGTGCCGGCGGCCGCGCAGCAGCATGTCGGCGCTCAGGGCGTCGGCCGTCTGCGGGCCGCTCTGCTGCTGGGCGTACGCCTCCGGCAGCGGGGCCAGCGGCGGGCCCTGCTCAGCGTCCGGCTGCCGGGCGTAATACGGCCCGGGGTACGGCGCCTGCTCCATACCGGGCTGGTCACCGAACTGCTGGGGCCCGGGGTACGGCGGCCCCTGCTCGAACTGCTGGGGCCCCGGGTAGGGGGTTCCCTGGTCGGAGCCGGGCGGCGGGGAGAAGAACTGCGGCGCGGAGTACGGAGAGCCGGGCCGCTCCGCCTCGGGCTGCTGGCCGAACTGCGGTGCGGGGTACTGCTGGTAGCCCTGGTAACCGCCGTCGGCGTAGCCCTCGTAGCCGGTGTCCGCCTGGGTCGCCTCGGCCGCCGGGCGCAGCTCGACGACCTGGGTCTCCTCGGGGTCCCCCGGCTCGTAGCGAGGCTGGGGCTCCGCCGGAGGCGTCTGCCGGGCGTCGTACGGCCCCGCTCCGTTGGGCGGCGCGGCGTCATAGGGCACCCCGCCGTTGGCCGGCCCGTCGTCGTACGGCCGCGGCGCGCCCGGCTCGGGGGCCGGGTACTGCGGGAAGCCGCCGTAGTCCTGGGCGGGCGCGCCGGGGAACTGCGCCGGCTGGTGCACGCCGAAGTCGTGCGGAGGGTAGCCGGGGGCGCCATAGCCGTACGGCTGCTGCCCCTCCGCGGAGGGCTGCGCCGACGGGTCCTGCGAGGGTGGGCCGGGGTACGGCGGTGGGAAGGTGGGCGCCGGCGGCGTGTTCGTCCACGCGTTGGGCGGCACCGTCATGTCCGCGGCCGGCTCTTCCTCCTTCGGCTCTTTGGACTCGCCGCCCATGGCGTCAAGGGACGCGAGCTGTTCTTCAAGAGAACGGCCCGATTTATCTTGATCATTTTTTGCCACTAGGTCCCCCTCGCGGACGCGCAGTGGGTGAACGCAAAAGGATGTTCCTCCGCAGCCTAAGCCACAGCAGGCCCCGGCCAATACCGTGTCGCCTCACCATCCCCGGCTAACGTGATGCCCATGCATGCAATCGTCATCGAAAAACCGGGCGACCCGGACGTACTGCGATGGACCGAGGTGCCGGACCCGGTCGTCGGCGCAGGCGAGGTGCTGCTCGACGTCGCGGCGGCCGGGATCAACCGCGCGGACGTCATGCAGCGCCAGGGCTTCTATCCGCCGCCGCCGGGGACGCCGGAGTATCCGGGGCTGGAGGTGTCCGGGCGCGTCGCGGCGCTCGGCGAGGGCGTGACCGGATGGCAGGTGGGCGACGAGGCCTGCGCGCTGCTCAGCGGCGGCGGATACGCCGAGCGGGTGGCCGTGCCCGCAGGTCAGCTGCTGCCGGTCCCCCGCGGGGTGAGCCTCGTGGAGGCCGCCGGACTGCCCGAGGTCACCGCCACCGTATGGTCGAACGTGTTCATGCTGGCCGGGCTGCGCAAGGGCGAGTCATTCCTCGTGCACGGCGGCTCCAGCGGAATCGGCACCATGGCGATCCAGCTCGCCAAGGCTCATGGTGCGCGGGTGCTGTGCACGGCGGGCAGCACGGAAAAGCTGGAGCGCTGCCGTGCACTCGGCGCTGACGTGGCCATCAACTACCGCACCGAGGATTTCGTCAAGGCGGCAAAGCCGGTCGATGTGATCCTCGACAACATGGGGGCCGAGTACCTCCCGCGTAACGTGGACGCGCTGGGCACCGGCGGACGGCTCATGGTCATCGGGTTGCAGGGCGGCCGGGTCGGCGAGCTGGATC
>JAOPYL010000262.1 GCA_025964625.1 Actinoallomurus sp.
TCTTTCCCCCCAGGAGACAACAATGCGTATGCATCTCACCAAGTACGCCGCGATCGCCGGCGTGCTTGCCGTGCCCCTGGCCGTCGCCGCACCGGCGTCCGCCACCAGCGGCGGCACCAGCGGCGGCACCGGCTCGGCCTTCGGCATCTCCGCCAGCGGCCTGGTGAACATCCCGGAGACCCCCGCGGTGACCTCCTCGGCGCAGCCGAGCCACAAGAGCCTCGTCGAGGTGCCCGGCAACCCGCTGGTGCACCTGTCGATCCTCCGCACGCAGGCCACGCCCGGGCGCTCGGAGGCCAGCGTGGTCGACCTGAAGGTCCTCAACGTGGTGCCCTCCTCTCAGCTCAAGCTGCCGCTCTCGTCCAAGGCGGTGCTCTCCGCCAAGCTGATCACCGCCAGGTGCGTCGACGGCGCCGGCACGTCCCAGCTGGTCAAGGTGAAGCTGGCCGGCCAGAGCCTCATCGAGGCGGGCACCTCGCCGAACAGCACCCTCACGGTGCCGGTCCAGGGGCTCGGCGACGTGCAGGTGACCATCAACAAGCAGGTCCGCAACGCCGACGGCAGCCTCACGGTGACCGCGCTCGAGCTGGCCGTGGCGGCCCTGGGCAAGACCCAGCTGATCGACATCTCGTCCGCGACCTGCAGCGCCGGGGAGTCCACCCCGACGCCGCCGGGTGAGGCGCCGAAGCCCACCCCGGTGCCGAGCGACCTGCCGGTGACCGGCTGACGGTGATGGCCCACTGACGGTCGCCGCAGGGGATCCATGCACGGATCCCCTGCGGCGACCGCGTGCTTTGACGGCCCCCGCCGACGCCGGCGCGGGGCCGTCGGCGTCACCGCAGGCGCTGCACCCGGCTCAGGTAGGTCTGCACGACCACGACGACCGCGAGAAACGCGCCGCTCACGACCTGCTGGTACGACGAGGACAGGTCCCCGATCTGGTTGATGAGGTTCTGGATCACGCCGAGAAGGAGCACTCCCGCGATCGTTCCGCTCACCGACCCGGCGCCGCCGGTGAGCAGTGTGCCGCCGATGACCACCGCGGCGATCACATCGAGTTCCATACCGGTGCCGAGGATCGTGACCCCCGACGACAGGCGGGCCGCGTTGAGCGCTCCGGCGAACCCTGCCAGCAGACCGGACATGACGTAGACGGTGACCTTGGTCCGCGTCACCGGCACGCCCATCAGCGCGGCCGCGTCCTGGCCTCCGCCGATGGCGTACACGGACTGACCGAACCGGGTCCGCTGGAGCAGGACCGCGCCGGCGAGGAAGAGCACGAGCGTCAGATAGACCGGGTAGCCGACGCCGAGGACACTGCCCTGGCCGATCCTGGCCAGGAGCGACGCGTGCGGGATGAGGTACGTCCTGGCGCCCTCGTCGGAGATCGACAGGAGCAGCCCGCGCGCGCCCAGCAGACCGGCGAGCGTGACGATGAACGGAGCGAGCCGCACTCTCGCGATGAGCAGCCCCTGCAGCAGGCCGATCGCCCCGCACACCGCCAGCGGCAGCAGCAGCGCGGCGAGCGACCCCCAGCGCACGCCGTACGCGGCCAGCACCCCGCCGAGTGCGAACACCGAGCCGACGGACAGGTCGATGCCACCCGTAATGATCACAAAGGTCATGCCGAGAGCCACCGTCGCCAGGAACGACGAGGTGATGGCGATGTTCCCGAGGTTGTCGCCGGTCGGGAACCGTTCGAAGGCGAGTGATCCGGTCACGAGCAGCAGCACCAGCACCGCGGCGGCGCCGTGCCGCTGCACCAGCCCGAACACGCGCTCGCGGCCGGCACCCGGCGGGGTCCCCTGGGGCGCGGTGACGGTCGTGCCCATGGCCGCCTGCTCCGATGTCATCGTCCGTCCTGCCCTCGCGCGGCGTACACGGCCGCGAGAATGATCACTGCCTGCACCATCTGGGCGAGCGAGTCCGAGAGGTTGTGCTTGATGAGCGTCGCGCGGACGAGCTGGATCAGCAGCGCGCCCGCGACCGTGCCGAGCACTCGCACCCGGCCGCCCGTGAGCGGTGTCCCGCCCACCACGACCGCGGTGATCGCGGACAGCTCCATGAGGAGTCCCAGCGAGGATGGGTCGCTGGCCTGCAGCCGCGCGGTGGCGAGGATGCCCGCCGCCGCGGCGAGCAGGCCCGAGGCCACGTAAACCAGCAGCAGGATCCGCTTCACCGGCAGGCCCGACAGTTCGCTCGCCGTCCGGTTTCCGCCGATGGCGACGAGCCGCCGGCCGAACGTCGTACGGCGCACGACCGCCGTCACCGCGACGGTGAGAACGATCGCGACCACGACGGGCAGGGGAATGCCCGCCATGCTCGACGAGCCGAGGTTCAGCAGGTCCGGGTTGTGGATGTCCTTGAGCTGCCCGCCCGCCACCACGAGCGCGAGCCCGCGTCCGCCGACGAACAGCGCGAGCGTGGCGACGATCGGCTGCACGCCGACGAACGCCACGAGTGATCCGTTGACCAGCCCGACCGCCACGCCGCCGAGGAGGGCCACCACGATGGCGGGCACGACGCCGTACCCGAGATAGAGGGGGAGCAGGGCGGTGGCGAGCGCCATCACCGAGCCCACCGACAGGTCGACGCCCTCGGTGCCGATCACCAGCGCCATGCCCAGCGACACGATGACGATCGGCGCGACCTGGACGAGCTGCGTGCGGAGGTTCTCAAGCGTCAGGAAGTGCGGGGTGATCGCCACGTTGACGAGGACGAGCGCGGCGATCGCGGCGTACACGCCGTAGTCCTGGAGCCAGGCGAGGACCCGGCCCCGGTCCAGCCGGGAGAGGGGCACGGCGGCGTCGGTCATCCCTGCCTCCTTCCTGGGCGGTCGCCGGGTTCGGGTGCCCTGGGCCGTTCGGTCATCCGCCGTCGTCCTCCGCCCGGGAATGCGACGCGATGGTGGTCATCACGCCCTCCTCGGTGAGCTCACTCCCGGTGAGTTCACCGACGACCGCGCCGTCCTTGAGCACCACGACCCGGTCCGAGCCCTCGACCAGCTCCTCCAGGTCGGAGGAGATGAGCAGTACGCCGAGGCCCGCCTCGGCGAGCTCGTCGATCAGCGCCTGGACCTCCGCCTTCGCGCCGACGTCGATGCCGCGGGTGGGCTCGTCCAGCAGCAGGATCCTGGGTTCGGTGGCGAGCCAGCGGGCGATGAGGACCTTCTGCTGGTTGCCGCCGGACAGCTCGGCGACCCGCTGGTGCGGGCCGGACGCCTTGATGCGCAGCCGCTTCATGAAGGTTTCGACGATCCGGTCGATGCGCGCGTCCGAGACCACGCCGCCGCGGGAGAGGCGGGGCAGCGCCGCGAGCGCGATGTTCTCCCGTACCGACAGCGTCGGGATGATGCCCTCGGCCTTGCGGTCTTCTGGCAGCAGGGCCACGCCGGCCTTGATGGCCGCGGCGGACCCGCGGCGCAGCGGCACGCCGGCCACCGTCACCCGCCCGCCGTCGAGCGGCAGCGCCCCGGCGATGGCCTTGGCGGTCTCCGTACGGCCCGCTCCGAGGAGGCCGCCCAGGCCGACGACCTCGCCGGGCCGGATCGCGACCGAGACGTCGTCGAGCATGTGCCGGCGGGTCAGGCCGCTGGCCTCGACGACGGGTGCCTCATCGGCGGTGTCGTGCGCGCCGGAGAACTTGGTGACGCCTTGGGCGCGGACGTCGGAGACGGGGCGGCCGAGCATCAGCGAGACGAGCCGCAGCCGGTCCAACTCCGCGAGGGGGCCCTGATGGACGACCCGGCCGTCGCGCAGCACGGTGACACCGTCGCAGATCCGGTACAGCTCGTCCAGGCGGTGACTGACGTAGATCACCGAGATGCCCTGGGCACGGAGCCGGCCGATGACCTTGAAAAGGGTCTCCACCTCGCGGGATTCCAGGGACGAGGTCGGTTCGTCCATCACGACGACCCGTGCGTCGACCGAGACGGCACGGGCAAGTGCGATCATCTGCTGCGCGCCGACGCCCAGCGACCGCAACGGGCGCCGGACGTCGACGCCGATGCCGTACGACTCCAGGGTCCGCGCCGCCTCGCGCTCCATGCGCCGGACATCGATGAGGCCGAAGCGGCGGCGCGGCTCCCGCCCGAGAAGCAGGTTGCGCCCCACGCTCATCGACGGCACCAGGCCGATCTCCTGGTGAACGGCCTGGATACCGGCGCGCTGGGCCTCCAGCGGGCTGGCGAACTCGGCTCGCAGCCCGGCCAGGCGCACCTCGCCCTCGTCGGGACGGTGCACGCCGGTGATCACCTTGATCAGCGTGGACTTGCCGGCGCCGTTCTCGCCGACCAGCGCGTGCACCTCGCCGGGCGCGAGCCGGACGGAGACCCGGTCGAGGGCGAGCACTCCGGTGAAGCGTTTGACGATGCCGCTCACCTCGAGCAGCGGACCGTCGTCGGTCACGGAGACTCCTCGTTTCAGTACGCGGTCAGAACGCGGAGCCCACGGACTGCTGGGCGTTGGAGGAGTCGTATTCGCGGTCGGCGATGATGACCTTGTCGGGGATGGCGTCGCCGGCCAGGAACCTGCTCAGCGTCTGGAAGGCGAGCGGGCCGAACCGCGGGTTCGACTCCACGACCGCGGAGATCCAGCCGCTGCCGATCTGCGACACCGCGTCGCGGGTGCCGTCCACCGACACGATCTTGATCTGACCGGCCTTCTTGCCCGCGCCCTTGAGCGCGGTGACCGCGCCGAGCGCCATCTCGTCGTTCTCGGCGTAGAGACCGTTCACGTCCGGGTTGCTCTGGATCATCTGCTCGGTGACCTGCTGGCCCTTCTCGCGGGCGAACTCACCGGTCTGCTGGAAGGTGATCTGGATGCCGGGTGCCTTCTGCTTCAGCTCGTCCTTGAAGCCGTTGGTGCGATCCGTGGTGACGTTGTTGCCGGATGCGCCGAGCAGGATGGCGACCTTGCCCTTGCCGCCGAGCGCCTTGACCATCTGGTCGGCAGCCCGCTTGCCCTGCTGGTAGAAGTCGGACCCGATGAAGGTCACGTAGTCCTTGCACGGGGTGGCGTTGATCTTCCGGTCGACGGTGATGATCGGGATGTGCTTCGCCGAGGCCTGCTGCAGCACGGGCTCCCAGCCGTCGGAGTTGAGCGGCGCGATGATCAGCGCCTGTGCGCCCTGCGCGATGAGCTGCTGTACGTCGCTGATCTGCTTGTTGAACTGCGACTGGCCGTTGGTCGCCTTCAGGTTCGCGATGCCGGCCTTCTTGGCCTCGTCCTTGATCGACTTGGTCTCCGCGATCCGGAACGGGTTCGCCTCCTTCTCGGACTGGGAGAACCCCACCACGCCGCTCTTGAGGTCGAACTTCTTCCCCCCGAACTTGTCGATCGTGCAGGACGGGGCGTTGCCGGACGGCGTCTGGGCCACCTGCTGCTGGCCCTGGGTGTCCTGGGCGCCGGCCGGTTGCTTGTCCTCGGACTTGGCGCAGCCGGCGGCGGCCACGGTCAGCACGGCGAGGAGCGCGGCCGTACGTGCGCCGCGACGCGGGGGCACGGTCATGGGCGGGTCCTTCCCAAGCGGGGGTGAGGTTCCCGTATTGAGCCACTTTCGATCGTCTTCTGTCAATAGCGATCAAATGGCCTGGTCGACCGGCGGCCCGGCGCGTCTCGTCTCCCGGCGTCATGCCGTCACACGCCCTCGTTCAGGTGTCCGGCCGGTGGTGACGCCCGCATGCGATCTCCTCCGATCGAAATATTGCAATTACGGTCATAGACGCTCATGCTGGGGCCTCTCCGCCAGTGCCCGCATCGGGCAGATTGGAGTTCGTCCTTGTACGCGCTGCGATCACCTCGACCGGCCCGGCCTCGCGGCCCGGCCGCCGTCATCGTCTCGGCCCTCGCGCTGCTGGCCGCCCTCGTGGCACCGGCGGGAGCCGCGTCGGCGAGTCCCCCGACGGGGTGGAAGGCCCAGACCCCGCCGCTGACGACGCCATGGACCCATGACGTCTCGCCGACGAACGCCCTGCCGGACTATCCGCGTCCGCAGCTGACCCGGTCGCGGTGGCAGAACCTCAACGGGGTATGGCAGTTCGCCGCGGCGTCCGCGGGTGACACGCCGCCGGCCGGAAAGGACCTGGCGGAGCGCATCCTCGTGCCGTACCCGGTCGAGTCGGCGCTGTCCGGGATCAAGCGGCACGTCGACCACATGTGGTACCGCCGCACGTTCACCGTGCCGGCCTCCTGGCACGGCGGCCGCCTGCTGCTGCACTTCCAGGCCGTCGACTACCAGGCCACCGTCTACGTGAACGGCGTCAAGGTCGCGACGCACAAGGGCGGCTACGACGCCTTCTCCGCCGACGTGACCGACGCGCTGAAGCGGACCGGCCCGCAGGAGTTGCTCGTCGGGGTCGACGACACCACCGACATCGGCGGCCAGCCCGTGGGCAAGCAGCGTCAGAGCGGCGACGGCATCTTCTACACGCCGTCCTCCGGGATCTGGCAGACCGTGTGGATGGAGCCGGTGGCGGCCGCGCACATCGACCGCCTCGACACCACCCCGGACCTGTCCGCCAAGACCCTGCGCCTGACCGTACGCGCCTCCGGCGTCACGACGCAGACCGTCGAGGCGACCGCGTACGCCGGGCACCGGAAGGTGGGGCGGGTGACGGGGCGGGCCGGCGACGAGCTCGCACTGCCGGTGCCGAAGCCCCATCTGTGGACGCCCGACGACCCGTACCTCTACACACTGAAGGTACGGATCCTCGACGGCCGCCAGAGCGTCGACGAGGCCGGCTCGTACTTCGGGATGCGCTCGATCACCCGGGGCAAGGGACCGGACGGCAAGATCCGGATGCTGCTCAACGGCACGTTCGTCATGCAGGTCGGCACGCTCGACCAGGGATTCTGGCCCGACGGCATCTACACCGCGCCCACCGACGCGGCGCTCAGGTTCGACCTGGAGGCGCACAAGAAGCTCGGCTTCAACATGGTCCGCAAGCACGTCAAGGTCGAGCCGGACCGCTGGTACTACTGGGCGGACAGGCTCGGCCTGCTCGTCTGGCAGGACATGCCCTCGACGTTCGCCGGTCACTCGCCGTCCGCGGCCGTGAAGGCGCAGTTCGAGACCGAACTGCACGCGCTCGTCGACCAGCACCGCAGCCATCCGTCGATCGTGACGTGGGTGCCGTTCAACGAGGGCTGGGGCGAGTACGAGCCCGGTCGCGTCGTGTCTGAGATCAAGTCGTGGGACCCCAGCCGTCTCGTCGACGCGGACAGCGGCGTCAACTGCTGCGACTCGCTGCCCGACAACGGCGAGGGCGACCTTTATGACAACCACACGTACGTCGGTCCGGGCACACCCGCCCAGCAGGGTGACCGCGCGGCCGTGGACGGCGAGTACGGCGGGCTCGGCCTCAAGGTCGAGGGCCACATGTTCGACCCGGCGAACGGCTTCGCGTACGAGATGGAACCCGACGCCGCCACGCTGACCCGCCGCTACACCGAGCTGCAGGGCCGGCTGCTGCAGGTCGAGAGGCAATGCGGAGTGTCCGCGTCCGTCTATACCCAGATCACCGACGTCGAGGACGAGCTCAACGGCATCTACACCTACGACCGCAGGGTGCTCAAGCCCGACGCCGCGAAGGTGCGCGCCGCCAACGTGGCGCTGATCAAGGCGTCGGGCTCGGTCGGCGGCGGGGGCACGACGTACCCGCCGGGCACGCCGGGGCTCGACGGCGTGGCCTTCTACCCGTTCGACGAGGGCGGCGGCACGGTCGCCAAGGACGGCGCGGGCAAGCACGACGCGACGCTCGTGAACGCTCCGGCGTGGACGGCCGGGCATTCCGGGTCCGCGCTCCAGTTCAACGGCTCGAACCAGTACGCCGACACCGGTGCGGCGATCCTGGACACCACCGGGAACTACAGCGTCTCGGCCTGGGTGAAGCTCGACAGGCTCGGGTCGTTCGCCACCGCGGTCAGCCAGGACGGCGACAGCAACAGCGCGTTCTTCCTGCAGTACTCCGGCGCGGACAACCGCTTCGCGTTCAGCTTCGCCGGAGTGCGGGCGCTCGCGCCCGCCGCGCCGCAGACCGGGCAGTGGTACCACCTCGTCGGCGTCCGTGACGCCGCGAGCGGTTCCCTGACCCTCTACGTGAACGGGCAGAAGGCCGGCACCGCGTCGGCCTGCCTCGGTGACCCGTCCACCGGCCACACCGTGATCGGACGCGGCGAGTTCGGCGGCAACCAGGTCGACTTCTGGCCCGGCGCCGTCGACCAGGTCCACGCCTTCGACCGCGCCCTCTCCGCCGACGAGGTCGCGAAGCTCTACCAGTCCGGCAAGTAGTCCGGCGAATGTGGCGAGCGGGAGGGGCCGGCCGTGGCCCCTCCCGCATCCCCGATACGGGAGTTCGGGGTGGAGCGACGAACCTTCCTCGGGCGGGGCCTGGCCGTCACCGGCTAATGCGGCGACCGTTGAGCACGGGCATCTCGCGCCTCGGCCCGCGTGTCACCGTCACCGCGCCGGCCGGCGGGCGCCATCGCGGCGATGATGCGCTGCTCGGTGACGTCGGGCCCGGTGAGCTCGGCCGCGACCGCACCGTCACGGAGCACCACGACGCGGTCGCAGCCGCTCACCAGCTCCTCCAGGTCGGAGGAGATCAGCAGGATGGCGAGCCCGTTGACGGCCAGCTCGTCGAGGAGGTCCTGCAGCTCGGCCTTTGCGCCGACGTCGATGCCGCGGGTCGGCTCGTCGAGCAGCAGCACCTTCGGCTGCATGGCGAGCCAGCGGGCCAGCAGGACCTTCTGCTGGTTGCCGCTGGACAGCTCCGACACCTTCTGCTGCGGTGAGGTCGCCTTGATCCGCAGCCGGCGCATGAACGTCTCCACCACCCGGTCGATCCGGGCGTTGGACACCATTCCGAAGTACGACAGACGCGGCAACGCCGCGAGCGTGATGTTGTCCCGGATCGACAGGCCGGGGATGATCCCCTCGGTCGTGCGGTTCTCCGGGAGCAGGCTGACGCCGGCCCTGATGGCGCCGGTGATGGACCGGTTGCGAAGCGGCGCGCCCGCGACGGTGACCTGTCCGGCGTCCAGTGTCAGCGCCCCGGCGATGGCCTTCGCGGTCTCCGTACGCCCGGCGCCGAGGAGCCCGCCAAGCCCGAGCACCTCGCCCTGGCGGAGCTCGATGGATACGTCGGCGAGAGCGTGCCGGCGGGTCAGTCCGGTGGCCTGGAGATAGGGCGGGTCGCCGGGTTGTTCGGGCGTTCCGCTGTGCTGTGCCGTCGACACCTGCACCGGCGTACGGCCGAGCATGAGCGACACCAGGGAGAGGCGGCCCAGACCGGTCAGCGGGCCGGTGTGCACGACCCTGCCCTCCCGGAGCAGGGTGACCTGGTCGCAGATCTCGTACAGCTCCTCCAGCCGGTGGCTCACGTAGAGGACCGACCGGCCGCGCTCCCGTTGCTCGGCGATGACCCGGAACAGCGTCTCGATCTCCGGTGGCTCCATCACCGCGGTCGGCTCGTCCATGATGATGACCTGCGCGCCCGCCGTCACCGCACGTGCCAGCGCGACCAGCTTCTGGGCACCCGGGCCGAGCGACCGCAGCGGCCGGCGGACGTCGGCGTTCACGCCGTGGTCACGCAGGATCTCGGCGGCCCGGTCATGCATCCGGCCGGCGTCGATCAGGCCGAGCCGGGTGCGGGGTTCGCCGCCGAGGAACAGGTTGCGGGCGATGCTCATGGAGGGGATCAGGTTGTCGTCCTGGTAGAGGGTCCTGATCCCGGCGCGCTGGGCGTCGAGGGGGCCGGCGAAACTCAGCCGCTCGCCCGGACGGCGGAGCTGGCCTGCTTCCGGCGGATAGACGCCGGACAGCACCTTGACCAGCGTGGACTTGCCGGCGCCGTTCTCACCGGCCAGCGCGTGCACCTCACCGCGGGCGAGGGTGAGCGAGACGTGGTCGAGGGCGACAGCGCCCGAGAAGGTCTTCAGGATCGCGGCGGCTTCGAGGGCTCTTTCTGGCACCGGAGTCCTCCCGCGTGTGCCCGGACCGGTTCACCGATCGTGATACCACGGCAGAACAATCTCATAACGGCATCGGCTCTATTCGGCCGCTTTTGCTCAGAACTGGTCTAAAGCAACCGGCAATAGACCGCGAGCCCGGCAGTCCTTGTGCCGGTCACTCTAGAGGCGGGCGATGTGGAGGCGTACGCCCCGCGCGCTCAGCTCATGGAGTTCTTCCTGCGGCGCCGCGTCCCCGGTGACGAGGTGGTCGATCTGCTCCGAGGGCACCGTCTGCACCATGGTGTTAACGCCGATCTTGGTGTGGTCGGCGAGCACCACGACCTCCTCCGCGGATGCCGCGAGGGCCTTGTCGGTGCTGGCCACCTGCATGTTCGGCGTGGACAGCCCGCGCTCGGCGGTGAGCCCGTTGCCGGAGATGAAGGCGCGGCGCATCCGCAGCCCGGCGAGCGACCGCTCGGCGGCGCTGCCGACGAGGGCCTGGACGGGGCCGCGCAGGGTGCCGCCGGTCACGACCACCTCGATACGCGCGCACGCGCCCAGCGCCTGCGCCACGAGCAGCGAGTTGGTCACGACGGCGAGCTCGGTGTGGCCGGTCAGCCGCTGCGCCAGCGCGTGCGTCGTGGTGCCCGGCCCGATCGCGATGGCGTCGCCGTCCTCGACCAGCGCGGCGGCGAGCTCGGCGATCGCCGCCTTCTCGTCCTTGGCGACCTGGGCCTTCTGCAGATAGGTGGGTTCACGCGACAGCTCGCCGGGCAGCGACGCACCGCCGTGGTGACGGTCGAGCAGGCCATCCGCCTCGAGCGCGCGTACGTCCCGGCGCACGGTCACCTCAGAGGACTGCACCGCCTCGGCGAGCTGCCGGAGCGAGAGTGTGCCGTTGGCGCGGAGCAGCTCGAGAATTCGCATGCGGCGTTCGGCACCGAAGACGGGCTTGCGACCGTCCGCCGGTCCTTGGACGTCGCTCACGATCCTCCCCAGTCAGTGAAACATCCGAGCACTTCCGATCGTAGTCAGTCATCGCGCTTTCCGGACGGACGGCCGTTCGTACGCCGGTAATCCCCTCTGGGCCGATCCGAGATGCGATCATGTGATTACGTAGAGTAAGGTCCGAACGTGAGTTCGCGGGGGTGCTGTCACCGGCCCACAGCCTGGAATTGATCCGGGCCGGGCCCGCGTCACTGATCCAGCGCCCCGCTGCGCGCTGACCTGCGGTCCTGCCCGGCTCCAGCCGGCGAAGCGTCGTCTCGCCGGCGGCCGGACCGCCCCCGCATGCCCGCAGAGCGGACACGCGGCGAGGCTCTCCTCGCTACGCTGCTGCCGTGGATGGCCGACGTGTGGATGCAGCGGGCTCGAGTCCGGTCGCCCTGGCGCGCCGCCTGTGGGGCTGGTTCGAACTCCTTCCGTTCCGTCGCGGGGTGGTGCTCCTGGCGGGCGCGCTGGTCGTCCCCGCCCTGGTGATCGGCGGGATCCTGACGCTGGGCACGGGGCCGCGCAAGGACACCTCGCCGGCCCTGCCCCCCCGCCACAGCCCCGTGCGGGCGGCAGCGCCGCCCGCACCGACCTGGGGCGAGTACGTCGCGCCGCGGCCCATCACGACCACTGAGGTGCCGCCCCGGCCGCGAAGTGCGCCGGTGAGCGCGAGCCCGCGGCCGACACATCCCGCCGCCCATCAGCCCTCCAGTCCCGCGTGTCCGCCCGAGCTGAAGAAGTGGCCGTGGATGTGGGCTATGTGCATGCACAAACACGGCGGCCGAACCCATCCCTGACGCCACACCTGAGGCATTGAGCACACGGCCACCTCTAGTACCGTCGAGCAACCTCGCGTAGTCGCCAGCCCCCGGAGGAGCACCGCATGCCAATCCCTCGGTCAGCGGCGCTGATCGCGGCGATCATGGTGGCCGCGCTGCTGTTGATGTCGACCGCCTCGGATCGGTCTTCCGCTGCCCAGACGCCTTCGGCCGACAGCGTCAGCGCTCTCCGCCGGCAGGCCGAGCAGGCCAAGAACGAGCTGTCGAAGGCGACCAAGGTGTGGGAGGACCGGAGTAAACAGTTCAGCGCCTCCGAGGAGAAGCTTAAGAAGACGCTCGCGGACCTGGGCGCGGCCGACGCGCAGCTCAACCAGATTCGCGAGCCGCTGGCCCGCCTGGCCGCCACTGCCTACAAGGAGCCGGGCGTGCTCGGAGCGCCGGCACTGGTCGGCAGCGACGACCCAGAACAGGCGCTGGCCACCGCGACCGACCTGACCCTGCTCTCCAACGAGCAGAAGGCGCTCATCGACAGGGCAGGCCAGCTGCTCAAGCAGCACGAGCAGCTCGCCGCCACGGCGCAGGATCTCCAGTCGCGCGATGCCGTCGAGCAGGCCCAGCTGCAGCAGGAGATGAGCGGCCTCAAGGACCGTGCCGGCCGCCTCACCGCGCAGCTGACCGCAGCGCTCAACAAGCTCGACCCGAACACGCGCCTGCGGCTCACCTGCCGGCTGAGCCTGGTGGCGGAGGCGCGCAGCTATCCGAACGGGCTGATCCCCGCACGTTACCTCTGCCCGCTGCCGCAGTCGGGCCGGATGCTCCGGGCCGACGCGGCGCTGGCGTTCTACAAGCTGAACGCCGCCTACAAGCGCCGGTTCGGCACGCAGATGTGTCTCACCGACTCGTACCGGCCGCTCGCGGAGCAGCAGCGGATCTACGCGAACCGCCCCGGCATGGCCGCCGTGCCGGGTCACAGCAACCACGGCTGGGGCACCGCCGTCGACCTTTGCGGCGGCGTCCAGAGCCAGGGGTCCGCGGAGTTCGACTGGCTGCAGTCCAACTCCAAGGCGTACGAGTGGTTCCACCCGCCGTGGGCCTACAGCAGCCCCTTCGAGCCGTGGCACTGGGAGTACACCAAGGAGAACACGCCTACGAGCAATGACTGAGCGCCCGGACGCCTAACCCGCCACCGCCGGACGGCCGGGCCGGCGGGCCGACAGTCCTATTGCCGGTCGCTCCACGTCTCGTCAGTCTCCAAGGATCGTGACCGACAACCGGGAGTCGACGGAGGCACGGGCGAGGGCGGCGGCCTGCTCGCGACCGGTGCGCAGCACCACGAGCGCCCCCTCGTCGGTCTCCGGGCCGGGCCGGGGAACGGCGACGACCGGGACCGCCGTGGCGATCGTCCGCGCCGGGAGCGGCCCCTCGGCGCGCGCGGCCAGCACGTCGACGCGGTCGCCGATGTGCAGGAGGCGTACGACCGCGGCGTCGGCGAGCCGGACCGGAGTGGCCACGGCGGCCGGATCGTGGTCGTCGAGCAGGCCGCCGGAGCGCAGCCGCGCGTCGGTGAGCGGCTCACCGCGGCGGACCGGGCCGGACAGTGTCCGCCCGGCCGCGTGCCCGATGGCTCCGGCAGGCACCACCTGGGCGGGGAACGCCCGCACGATCACGTCGCCAGGGCCCAGCCGGGTGCCGCCCGCCAGGTCACGGGCGGCCACCAGCACGCGGACGCCGGGTGCGCGCGGACGCGCGGCCGCCAGGCCGAACGCCGCGGCGGCCGCCGCGAGCAGGGCGGCGAGCAGGCGGCGATGGCGGCTCAGCACCGATCTCATGGCAGCTCCAGGGGGAGTTTCAGGCCGTCGAGCGTGTGCGGGCAGGGGCATTCGCGCTCGGCGGGCAGCGCGGCGACGATGCCGGCGACGAGGGTGCGGAGCCGGTCGACGTTGGCGGCGAACACCCGCAGCACCTCCTCATGGGTCACGCCGGAGCCCTCCTCGACGCCGGCGTCGAGATCGGTGACCAGACAGGCCGGCGTGTAGCAGAGCCCGAGCTCGCGGGCGAGCACGGCCTCGGGATGCCCGGTCATGCCGACGAGCGTCCAGCCCTGCGCGGCGAACCAGCGGGACTCCGCGCGGGTGGAGAAGCGCGGCCCCTCGATGATCACCAGGGTGCCGCCGTCGACCGGCTCCCAGCCCGCATCGCGCGCGGACCGCAGGGCGGTGCGCCGCCCGGCCGGGCAGTAGGGGTCGGCGAAGGAGACGTGCACGGCGCCGGTGTCGTAGAAGGTCTGCGTGCGCCCGCTGGTGCGGTCGACGAGCTGGTCGGGGACGGCGAGCGTGCCAGGACCGTGCGCCGGGGTGAGGGAGCCGACCGCGCTCGGTGCGACGACCTGCCGGACGCCGAGGGACCGGAGGGCCCACAGGTTGGCCCGGTAGGGGATCTTGTGCGGCGGAAAGCGGTGGTCGCGGCCGTGACGGGGCACGAACGCCACCCGCCGCCCGGTGGGCATCGTCCCGATCGCGATGGTGTCGCTGGGCGGGCCGTACGGGGTGGACACCTGGACCTCCTCGACCTTGTCGAGGAAGGAGTAGAAGCCGGAGCCGCCGATAACGCCGATCTCTGCATGCATGAGCGGGACCCTAACCGCCCGCCAGAACTTCACGCGAGATGCCCGCGCACCTGTGGAAAAGTCGTGGCGCCCCCGGAGACCGGACTCGCGACATGCCTTGACGTCCACGCAAACGCGTAATGTTCTCTGAAACAGAGATGAATGGTTCCGCGCAGCTCCGCGGGCCCGCCGGGCCCGCCGGGCCATCTGGTCCGGCGGGCCCGCTCAGCCTCTCGGGGCGCTACGGCCCTGAGCGAAGCTCTTGGTCAGGCGACCTTCTCGGAGGACGACGATCCGCCAGAAGACTCTGAGGACTTCGGGGAGGACTTGGACGAGGAGCCGGACGTGGACTCCTTCTTCGTCTCCGTCGTGGTCTCGCTCTTCTTGGCCGATTCCTTGGCCGGGGTGGTCGTCGCGGCGGAGCTCTTGCGGCTGTCGGTGCGGTAGAAGCCCGAGCCCCGGAACACGATCGCGGCGGGAGAGAAGATCTTGCGCAGACGCCCAGCGCATGCGGGGCACTCGGTCAGCGCCGCATCGGTGAACTTCTGCACGACCTCCAGAGGCTCACCGCATTCGGTGCAAGCGTACTGATACGTCGGCACGAGCTCCTCCTTGCTGCACAGACCAGAATGGGCTGGCACTCTCACCTTTTGACTGCCAATGGTACCGGTCGCCGGAATATTCCCCACCAGGAGCTCTCACTCCCCGCGTTCGCCGTACCAACCGGCCAGCTTGCCGCGCCGGCTGACCGCGCGCAACCGGCGTTCGGTCGCCACGCGGACGGCGTTCGTCGTCACGACCAGTAGCTCGTCTCCGGCCCGCAGCGCCGTGTCGTGCTCCGGCACGAAGCTCGTCCCCTCCCGTACGACGAGGGTGATCGCCGCCCCCACCGGCAACCGGAGCTCGAAGATCTCTACTCCGTTGAGCCGGGACTTCGGGGGGATGCGGACCTCCAGCAGTTCCGCGTGAAGTTCCTCCAGCGGCGCGGCCTCGACGTCGATCTCGTGAGGGAGATCGGGGGCGGTCACCTTCAGGGCGCGCGCGAGCCACGGCAGGGTCGGTCCCTGCAGCATCGTCAGGACCACGACGATGATGAACACCTGTGCGAACACCGCGTCCGCGTCGCGCACGCCCGCTGTCATCGCCACGGTGGCCAGCACGACCGGCACCGCTCCGCGCAGGCCCGACCACGAGAGGAACAGCTTCTCCCGCCAGGAGAGCCCGAAGAAGGCGGTGGACAGCAGCACCGCGAGCGGGCGGGCCACCAGCAGCAGCACGAAGCCGCAGACCAGGGCGGGGCCGATCTGCGCGGGCAGCATTGACGGGGAGGCCAGCAGGCCGAGCATGACGAACAGCCCGATCTGGGCGAGCCACGCCAGCCCTTCGGCGAAGCCTCGGGTCGCCGGGCGGTGCGGGAGCGGGCTGTTCCCCAGCACGAGCCCGGACAGGTAGGTGGCCAGGAACCCGCTGCCGTGCAGCATCGACGCAGCGCCGTACGAGCCGACGGTGAGCGCCAGGACCGCGATCGGATACAGACCCGACGCCGGCAGGGCCACGCGGCGGAGCCCGTACGCGCCGAGCCAGCCGACCACCAGCCCGATCACCGCGCCGAGGGCCAGCTGGTAGACCAGCTCACCGGCTATCCCGGGGGCACTCACCGTGTGCTTGAAACTGAGCGTGACGACCAGGATGACCACGGGGGCGTCGTTGAACCCGGACTCCGCCTCCAGGATGCCGGACAGGCGCGGCGGCAGCGACAGCCGCCGCAGCACCGAGAACACCGCCGCGGCGTCGGTCGGTGCCAGCACCGCGCCCAGCAGCGTGGCGACGCGCCAGTCCGAGCCGAGTAGCCAGTGAGCGGCGGCCGCGACCACCGCGATGCTGACGGCGGTGCCGACCGTGGCCAGGGAGATCGCCGCCGGCACGCCCTCCCGCACGTCCGACCAGCGGGTCGTGAGCCCGCCTTCGGCCAGGATGAGGACCAGCGCCGCCAATCCCAGAGTCTCGGCGAGCAGCGGGTCGTCGAACCGGACCCCGAGGCCGGACTCGCCGAGCAGCAGGCCCAGCGCCAGGTAGAGGAGCAGGCTGGGCAGCCCGCTGCGGTGCGCCAGGCGTACGGCCACGATCGCCGCGATGACCATGGCCGAGCCGAGCAGCAGCCACAGGTCGAGTTTCACCCGTACCTCCCATCCGCGGCGTCTATCAACCTGCCACATGTCATGGGCGGGGCGGCCACGGCCGGCGGCGATTCTGGAACGCGGCGACGCGCCGCGGGCCTACCGGTAGCGGATCAGCGGGTCGACGTCGTTGACGACGTTGACGACCGGGCGGCCCTCCACCGCGGCCCGCATGTTGTCGAGGACCATCGTGATGATGTTCAGCTGTGACTGCCGGGTGGCGCCCGCCGCGTGGGGTGACAGCACGACGTTCTCGTGCCGCCGGAGAGGGTGGCCGGCGGGCAGCGGCTCGCGCTCGTACACGTCCAGTGCGGCGGCGGCCAGCCTGCCGCTCTCCAGCGCCGCGAGCACGGCGTCGTCCGGCGCGATCCCGCCGCGCGAGACATTGACGAGGAAGGCCCCGTCCGGCAGGAGCGCGAGCCGTCCGGCGTGCAGCAGCCCGCGTGTCTCCGGCGTGAGCGGCAGGCAGACGACGACGATGTCGGACGTGGCGAGCAGCTGGTCGAGCTCCTTGAACACTCCGGCGGGCCGTCGCCGCCGCGACCAGTACGCCACCTGGCAGCCGAGCGCCTCGAACAGCCGTGTCACCTCCGCGCCGACCGCGCCCATGCCCAGCACGCCCACCCGGCGGTTCGCGAGTTCGTCGGCGCCGCGCGCGGCGGTCTCCATCTGCGGCCAGCGGCCCTCGCGCATCCGCCGGTCCGCCCAGGTGAGCCGCCGGGACAGGTCCAGGGCCGCCGCCAGCGCCCATTCGGCCACCGAGCGCGCGTTGGCGCCGGCCGTGTTCGCCACCGGCACTCCCGCCGCGGTCAGCGCGCCGAGGTCACAGGAGTCCACGCCGACCTGCGGCATCTGCACGAACGCCAGGCGCGGGGCCGCCGCCACGGCCGCCGCGTCGAGCGTGAGTTCGCCGGTGAAGTCACCGACGACGAGATCCGCGTCCGCCAGTGCGGCGCGCAGCCCTTCCGGATCACGGCGGGCGGGGACGGTGACGTCGGCGCCCAACGGCCCGAAGACGTGGTGGATGACGTCCTCGCCGAGCGGTGGCAGGGCGAGCAGCCGCCATGGCGTGCCGGTCATGAGGTGGACCCGGTCATTCCGAACTCCTCAGATCTGTGGGGGTCAGGCGAAGCGGACGAGGCCTCGTGACGGCGTGACGGCCGCGCGGACCGGCCGGTCGTGCGGCTCGGCGGGCAGCGACTCGACGAGCTCGGAGTCGTACACGGGCGCGATCGTCAGGATGCCGGGGTCCACGCGGGCCAGCACCCGGTCGTACGAGCCGCCGCCGCGTCCGAGCCGCGCGCCGGTGGAGGACACCGCCAGGGCGGGCACGATCATCAGGTCGGCGCTCCGGACCGCGTCCGGGCCCCGCAGCGGCTCCGTGGGCTGCAGGAGGCCGTACGGCCCGGGCCGGAGGGACTCGGGGCCCTCGTAGGAGGCCCAGTCCAGGTCGCCGCCCGGCAGCAGTTTCGGCACGAGGACGTACGTGCCGCGCTTCCACAGGGCGAACAGCAGGCCGTGGGTGCCGGGCTCGGTGCCGATCGAGACGTAGGCGGCGACCGTGCCGGCCATCTCCGCCTCGGGCAGGGTCAGCAGCGCGTCGCGCAGCGTTCGCGCCGTGCCGGCCCGCTCCTCATCGGCCAGGCGGGCACGCGCGGCCAGCAACCCGGCGCGCAGGGCGGTCTTGTCCTCGGCGATGTCGCGCACCGCCCCATTCTCCCGTGACGGCGGACTGAAAGTCGCATGAAGATACCTGTCGTGTGGACTCCGTCCGCGGATTACGACCAGCCGGAGGTTAGGGTCTTCTCATGGCCGACCACGCACCCGTAACCAAGGCGGTCGTCCCCGCGGCCGGTCTTGGAACGCGTTTCCTGCCCGCTACGAAGGCGACGCCCAAGGAAATGCTGCCCATCGTCGACAAGCCGGCGATCCAATACGTCGTCGAGGAGGCCGTCGGAGCCGGCCTCGACGACGTTCTCGTCGTCACCGGGCGCGGCAAGCGTCCGATCGAGGACCACTTCGACCGGGCGTACGAACTCGAGGAGGCGCTTCGCGCCAAGGACGATCCCGAACGCCTGGCCGCCGTCCGCGAGTCCAGCGATCTCGCCGTCGTGCACTACGTACGGCAGGGCGAGCCGAAGGGCCTCGGGCACGCCGTCTACTGCGCTCGCCAGCACGTCGGCCACGAGCCGTTCGCGGTGCTCCTCGGTGACGACCTGATCGACGCGCGCGATCCGCTGCTCCAGCGCATGCTGGAGGTCCGGGAGAAGTTCGGCGGCAGCGTCGTCGCGCTGATGGAGGTCGAGCCGGAGCAGGTGTCGCTGTACGGCTGCGCCGCGATCGAGCCCACCGATGAGGACGACGTCGTCAAGGTGACCAACCTCGTCGAGAAGCCGGTGCCGGGCGAGGCACCCAGCCGGTGGATCGTCATCGGCCGCTACGTCTGCGACCCCGCCATCTTCGACGTGCTGGAGAAGACCGCGCCCGGCCGGGGCGGCGAGATCCAGCTCACCGACGCGCTGATGACCCTGGCCCAGCGGGACCGCTCACAGGGCGGCCCGGTGCACGGCGTGCTGTTCCGTGGCCGGCGCTACGACACCGGCAACAAGCTCGACTACCTGCGCACGGTCGTCCAGTTCGCGGCCGACCGGCCCGACCTGGCGACGGAGTTCGTGCCCTGGCTCCGAGAGTTCGTGGCGAAACATGATGAAGACAGTTGATGAGCACCTGGCGGACATCCTGGCGTCGACGCAGGAGCTGCCCCCGCTGGACCTGGCGCTGCTGGACGCCGGGAACGGCGTGCTGGCCGAGCCGGTCACCGCACCGGTCGACCTGCCGCCGTTCGACAACTCCGCCATGGACGGCTACGCCGTGCTCGCCGCGGACGTCGCCGGCGCGTCCGACACCTCGCCGGTGACATTGTCGGTCGTCGGCGACATCGCCGCCGGCGACTCGGACGCACACGGCATCCGCGCGGGTCTGTGCGCCCGGATCATGACGGGCGCGCCGGTGCCGGCCGGCGCCGACGCCATCGTGCCGGTCGAGTGGACCGACGGTGGCACGGCCAAGGTGGTGATCCGGCGGTCCGCGACCGCCGGCCACTACGTCCGGCGGAGCGGCGAGGACGTCACCGCCGGGCAGACCGTGCTCGACGCGGGCACCCGCCTCGGCGCCGCTCAGATCGGCATGCTCGCCGCTATCGGCCGCGCCCGCGTCCTCGTACGCCCCCGGCCTCGCGTCGTCGTGCTCTCCACCGGCAGTGAGCTGGTCGAGCCGGGCCGGCCGGTCGGGCCTGGCCAGATCTGGGACTCCAACAGCTTCGCGCTGACCGCCGCCGCGACCGAGGCGGGCGCCATCGGTTTCCGCCACGGTATGGTCGGCGACGATCCGGGGCAGGTGCTCGCCACCATCGAGGAGCAGCTCGGTTCCGCCGATCTGATCATCACGTCCGGCGGGGTCAGCATGGGAGCCCGCGACGTCGTGAAGGAAGTGCTGTCCGGGCTCGGCACGATGAGATTCGACAAGATCGCGATGCGGCCGGGCAAGCCCCAGGGGTTCGGCCTCCTCGACGGCCGTACCCCCGTGTTCACGCTGCCCGGCAACCCGGTCAGCGCGTACGTCTCCTTCCAGGTGTTCGTGCGGCCGGCGCTGCGCGCCCTGCAGGGACTGCCGCCCGAGCCCGCGCCCACCGTCGTGGCACGGCTGACGGCCCCGGCGACGTCGCCCGCGGGCCTGCGGCATTACCTCCGTGGCGTGCTGGAGTACCGCGACGGCGAATACCAGGTCACGCTCGCCGAAGGGCAGGGCTCCCATCAGGTGTTCTCGCTCGCCTCGTCCAACTGCCTGATCGTGGTCGCCGAGGACGTCACCGAGCTGGCGGCGGGCGACCCGGTGAGCGTCATGAGGCTGCCGTGAGCGGTTTCTCCCACCTCGACGAGTCCGGGGCGGCCCGCATGGTCGACGTCTCGGGCAAGGACGTGTCGGCCCGTACGGCGACGGCGACCGGCTTCGTACGGCTGTCGGCGGAGTGCGTCGCGGCGTTGCGCGCCGGCAACGTGCCCAAGGGCGATGCCCTGGCCGTGGCCCGCATCGCCGGCATCCAGGCGGCCAAGCGCACTCCCGATCTCGTGCCGCTGTGCCACCCGATCGCGATCCACGGCGTGACAGTGGACCTCTCCGTGCTGGAGGATGGCGTCTCGATCAAGGCCCAGGTGCGCACCGCGGACCGTACGGGCGTCGAGATGGAGGCGCTCACGTGCGTGTCCGTCGCAGGCCTGGCCCTGATCGACATGGTGAAGGCCGTCGACCCTGGCGCGGTCATCACCGACGTGCGGGTGGAGGAGAAGACCGGGGGCAAGACCGGCGTCTGGCGGCGGAGCTCCTGATCTCCGCGGGAGCGGCGGACGAGGCACTGTTGGAGGACAGATGATCCGGGCGATGGCGGTGACCGTGTCGAACCGTGCCTCGGCCGGTGTCTATGAGGACACCTCCGGGCCGGTGCTCGCCGAACGGCTCCGGGAACTGGGCTGCGAGGTGGACGGCCCGGTGGTCATCCCCGACGGCGAGCCCGTCGAGAAGGTCCTGCGGGACGCCGTCGCGAAGGGGTACGACGCCGTCGTCACGAGCGGGGGCACCGGGCTCACCCCGACCGACCGGACACCGGAGATGACCCGCCGCGTGATCGAGCGCGAGGTCCCCGGCATCGCGGAGGCGATCCGGCTGACCGGCCGCGAGAAGGTGCCGGCCGCGATCCTCTCCCGCGGCCTCGCGGGCGTCGCCGGCCGCACCCTGATCGTCAACCTGCCCGGCTCGACCGGCGGCGTCCGCGACGGCATGGATGTTCTCGCGGGCGTGCTGAGGCACGCGATCGACCAGATCGGCGGCGGCGACCACCCGCGCGCGCCCTGAGGGGACCGTCCCAGGATGGCGCGGAGCGGGTCCCGGGGGGAATCATGGAGGGGTGGAACGCATGCGGGGTTGGCCCGCGAGCCTGGCGGAGGGGCCGGTCGGGCTTCGCCCCCTGCGCCTTCGGGACGCCTCGATGTGGCGGGACGTGAGAATCCGCAACGCCGAATGGCTGCGCCCCTGGGAACCGACCAACCCGGAGACGCCGCTGTTCCGTAGCGGCGTCGGGCCCTACCTCGGCATGGTGCAGACGATGCGCCGCGAGGCCCGGCAGGGGCTCGCCCTGCCCTGGGTGGTCACCTATGACGGCGATTTCGCCGGGCAGCTGACCATCGGCGCGATCGTGTGGGGTTCCGCCCGCTCGGCGCAGGTCGGCTACTGGGTCGACAAGACCGTCGCCGGCCGTGGCGTGATGCCGACCGCCGTCGCCCTCGCCGTCGACCACTGTTTCTTCAATGTCGGGCTGCACCGCGTCGAGGCCAACATCCGCCCGGAGAACACCGCCAGCCGCCGCGTCGTCGAGAAGCTCGGCTTCCGCGAGGAGGGCGTACGCCGGCGCCACCTGCACATCGACGGCGCCTGGCGCGACCACATCTGTTACGCGCTGACCGCCGAGGACGTGCCCGGCGGTCTGGTCTCCCGCTGGCGGGCCAGCGCACGGCAGGCCTTCCCCCGCTGACCCGGCGGAAGGCAAAAGCGCGGTCAGCAGGCGCCCACGTGGAACCCGATCTCGCGACACACCGCCCCGAATGCTCGTCAACCACTGTCTGTGGGTCTTAGCGTGCGGGACGTGAGCGCGCGCGTATCCAAGGTCGGCGCGGGCCTGGCCGCCGCTGTGAGGGGGACTGATGAGCAGCGCAGTCCTCTATCTCGCGATCGTAGCCGTCTGGGGCATCGTCCTGGTTCCGATGTGGCTGCGCCGCGACAGCGACGGTATCTCCCGTTTGCTGCGCCGCAACGACACCGCTGAGCAACTGGTCGAGCCGGCCGAGCCGGCCGAGCCGGCCGAGCCGGCCGCGCCGCTCGCCGAGGACGACGACGTCCCGTTCGCAGAGCCCGCCGAGCCGGTCCGCAGGCGTCGCGCCACCCGCGGCGCCATCATCGCCCGCCGCCGCCGTCGCACGCTCGGGCTCGGCCTGCTGACGGTCGGCGCGGTCGTCACCGTGATCACAGGCGCCACGCCCTGGTGGTTCGTGCTTCCCCCGGTCCTGCTGCTCGGCGGCCACCTGTCGCTGCTGCGCGTCGCCGTGCAGATGGACGCTGTCCGCCGGCGGCAACGGCGCGCGGCCGCCATCCGCGCCGCGGAGGCCGAGCGCGCCCGCGAAGAGCTCGAGGCACGGGAGGCCGAGGAGGCCACACGAATCGCCGAAGTGATCGAACTGCCCGGATGGTCGCGTGAAGAGGTCTACGACCAGTACACCGACCTGCGCGCGGTCGGCGACTGAACGAGGGGACGCGACGCCCGGATGCGCGAGAAGTCCCCAAGGTTTGCTAGCCTTACTCCGTCCTTGGGGCTGTAGCGCAGTCCGGTAGCGCACCTCGTTCGCATCGAGGGGGTCAGGGGTTCGAATCCCCTCAGCTCCACCTAAGTTCTATGTATGTCCTGACCAGGGGGTTTGCCGGAGCAGTCTCAGCCAGGCCTTGTGTCGGCGTGAATGCCCTGGTCAGAGGTCGCTTGGGGTTCTAACCGCGTAAGGTCACTTGCGACGCGCGGCTAGAGCTTTGGGTCCGGGATTCTGAACACGGGAGTCATGTTCTCAAGCCGCAGGCTTGAGTCGTGCTCGGGCGATGTAGTCGTCGATGTGGTCGTTTTCAGTCGGCCCCAACCATCCGCTCATGGCACCCCTCTATGTGAAGGGGCTGGCTTCTCCCGCTTTGGTAAGGGTGGTCTGCTGGGCTCGTGTGTCCGCGATGAGCTGCCGGTAGGGGACGTCGCTGAGGCGGCGTTTCAGGCTGCGGATTGCTTCCATCGGGGTTTTGCCTTCAGCGAGTTTGCGCTGGTAGAAGGCGCGGCCTTCGGTGTCGTTGCGGATCTGGACGATCGCCATGATGTGCAGCACCCGGTTGATACGCCGGTTGCCTGCGCGGGAGAGCCGGTGGCGGTTGTGATCGCCGCTGGAGGCGTCCAACGGGGCGGTGCCGTTCCAGCTCGCGAAGTGGTTGCGGGTGGTAAAGCGGGCGACGTCGAGGACCTCACCCAGGACACGGGCAGCTCCGACCGGGCCGAGACCATACAGGTCCATCAGGCCGGTGCCGGTTGCCTTGACCGCCTCGCGTAGCTGCTTGTCGCTGTCTTTGAGCTTGCGGTCCAGGGCGGCCAGTTCGGTGATGAGTTCAGCGGCGAGCCGGCGGCGGGTGCGTCCTGCGATATCGCGGGGACGAACCGTGGCCAGCAGCTCACGGGCTTGGGGGGTGGACAGGAACCTCGGGGCACCGGCCGGGATCAGCTCGGTGAGCAGCCGGTGCAGCCGGTTGACGGTCTGGGTGCGAGCCCGCGCGAGTTCATCGCGCCGGTCGGCCAAGCCGCAGCGCGATGTGTTCCTCGTCCTGGGTGACCTGCTGCAGGCCGGCGGTGCGCACTGCAACGACCGCGATCGAATGCGCATCGGTGGCGTCGGTCTTGCGGCCGTTACCGGTGGAGAACACTCGTGCCCGGGCGGACAGTTTCGCTGGCACGTCCACGACGGTTTCCCCGTCGGCGACCAGCCGTTGCGCGAGGGGACGGCCGACCCCGCCGCATCCCTCGACCGCCCACACCCGGTCCTTGTATCGCCGGCCGGGCGCCAGCATCTGCCGGTAGCCGTCGCGGTCGGTGCCGCACCGGCCGCCGCCCAGGACCTGCTCGCCTCCATCCAGCACCTCGATGGTGGCCGACCGCTTGTGCGGGTCCATTCCGATCACCACACGACCCATGCCGCATCCTCGCCTTCGAATCGACTTCTCGGGGGGAAGGCGAGGAGGGCAACGCTACTTTGAGCTGGGCAGACCCCTCTTGAGCCACAGCCTCGCCGCGGTGCCCAGCGGGAGCGCATGCCATGAGTGAGCCACACCCCAAACAGCCATGGTGGGCAGCCGATGAGAGAGCGTCCCGCCGAGCACCTCGACCAACCCTGCCGGATCAGCCGTGACTCAAGTGAACAAGTAGCCGATGAGCGGATGGTGGTCGCGGCGGCTCCATGTCGCGTGATGGTTACGAGCCGAGTGTGTCGTCGAGCCAGTCGTAGATACGGGCCATCGCCAGTCGCTGTGCTCCGGCGTGGCAGTGTGCGTCGGCGCCCTGCTCGGCGGTGAACTCCACCAGGGTCTTTGGGCAGGCGAGGTGGTCGTAGAGCTGTTGGGGCTGGGGGGTGTGGCGGTCGTTTCCGGCGAAGAACAGATCGTTGGCCGCGGAGCAGACCAGAGTCGGACAGGTGATCCGTTCCGCAACGTCGTTCCGGAGGTGGTAGTCCAGGTAGGTGGCCAGGAACTGGCGAGGTGTGGCGGCGGCCATCACATAGCGGCCGTGGCCGAAGGCCCAGCGCAGGGTGGGATTGGTGTCGATGGCGTCGTCCAGGATGCGGTCGAGTTCCTCGTCCTGGGGCGCGCGGGCCCGGCGGGCCACCTCGTCGGGATCCAGCGGGAGCAGGTCGGTGATGGCTGTGCCGGCGTGGTATACGCCGTCGACCGCGACGAGAGCGGCGATGCGCGGCTCGAACGCGGCGGCTCTCGGAGCCAGCATCCCGCCGAGGCTGAGCCCGAGCAGGGCGATGCGCCGCGGGTCGACCTCCGGCCGGGTGGCCAGGAAGTCCAGCACCGGGCCGACGACGTTCTCCCAGTCGAGCCGGAACGGCAGGCGGTGTTCGTGAACGGCGCTGGGCTGGCCGGGACCGTCGAAAGTGAGCACGTGGTAGCCGCGCTCGACTCCGGCCGATGCCCCGAAAAAGTGCATCTCCTCCGCGCTGCCGTCGAACCCGTTATGCATCACCACGGTCGGGCGCGGTCGACCGCTGTCGTCTGCCCGGTAGAAGTAGCCGCGCAGCAGGATGCCTTCGTACGGGATCTCCACCGGTTCCACGGCCGGCCGGAATAGCCTTGCCGCCGCACGGAAGTGCCGCACGCCGCAGTGATAGGCGTGCGCGATGCGTGGGTCGTCTGGGTTGTCATGTAGAAAAAACTCGGCCGAGCGGTAGTAGGTGGCGGCGCGCAGGTGGCTGTCGCGAGCACTGACGAGGTGCCCGGCGGCCTCGCTGCGCGTGGCGTCTGCGGCGATCCGCTCGGCCGTGCTCAGCCATGCGTCATGCCAGCTGTCGTAGTCACCCGGGTGATCCGCTCAGCGGTGGCAACGACCTCGCCGAAGTCGGAGCCGCCGTAACTGGCGTGGCCGAGCACGCGCAGCGTCTCGAACCAGAACTGCTCGTTGTCGCGGAACAGCAGGGCACGCATGAATCCTCCGGTGGTTGTGGCGCTGTCACGCGGTAAAGGCGTCGCGGTGAGCCGCCATGAACTCGGCGAACGACCGCGCGGGGCGACCTGTGATGTTGGGAACGGTGGAGGTGACGCGGTTCTCCGCACCGTGCCGGATGTCCTCGTCGAGACCGGCGAGCATGGCGGCGAACTCCACGGGAATGCCGGCGGCGACGAACCGGTCCGTCATCTCGGCCGTGCTGACGGGTCGGTGCCGCACAGGGCGACCGGTGGCCTCGGTGATGACGGCGGCGGCATCGGCGTAGCTGAGCGCTTCCGGGCCGGTGATCACGTGATCGGTGTTGTGCGGCACGGCGTCCAGCAGCGCCCGCACGGCGACCGCGGCGATGTCGGCCGCGTCCACGAACGCCACCCGGCCCGCGCCGGTCGCGGTGACGATCTCGCCCTGAACGCGGATGCCGTCCGCGACGGGGTGCTCGCCGATGAAGTTCTGCATGAACCAGGACGGCCGCAGAACCGCCCATTCCGGCGCCATCGCACGCACCATCCGGGGGAGCACTCCCACTCCGGGCGCGTCTTCGGGTGTGGCGGACGAACTGAGCAGCACGACCCGCCGTACCCCGGCGCGGAACGCAGCGGCCAGGAACGGTTCGACCAGCGGCGCCGGCTCGGCCACACTGATCGGGGCGACGAGGTAAATGCGGTCCACTCCGGCCACGGCCGGGCCGTGTGTGGCCGGTTCGCTCCAGTCGAACCGCACATGTGCGGCATTCCCGTCGGCAGGCGTCCTGGTGCCGATCCGCACCGTGGCTGCCTGCTCACGCAGCAAGGCGGCGACCCGGCTGCCGGTGGTTCCGGTCCCGCCGATGACCAACACGCCGGCCTGGGCGTTCATGCGTTCGCCTCCCCACTGGCGAAAGCCGCCGTCAGCTCGTCCAGCCCGCCCATCACCTCGGCACCGGCCAGGGGGCTCCAGTAGTCGCGGTAATGCACGATCTCGCCGTCACGTGCGACGACGACCGCGACGTAGCGCATCTGGTAGGGCTGGCCGGTGGCCACCACCACGCCCGCCGCCTCGAACTCGGCGACGACGACGTCGGGGTCGGCCGTCTCGTGCACGGTCTGCTCGGTGATCGCCTGCACGTCCAGCAGGTCGGGATAGCCCCTCAAGTAGTCCCGGATGGCGGCGCGGCCGTCCAGCCGTGACGGATAGTTGGACGGAGCGAACGGGAACTCGATGCTCCCGTCGACGGCCCACAGCTCGGCGTAGCCGGTCATGTCTTTGGCCAGCAGGAGCCGAAGCGTTTCAGCAAAGAGATCACGCGCGGTGCGGCGCGGTTCAGGCATGGTGCAACTCTCCTTCCGCACGAAATGGACGGTACGGAACCGTCCCGGCCATGAGCTTATACGGGACGAGACCGTACCGTCCACGCGCTATGCTGCCGGCATGACCGAGCGCACCCGGCGCACCCCGACCGGTGCCGCCGTCCTCCAGCCGCAGATCACCTCAGCCATCGCCGAAGCCGTGCTGGACGAACTGGCCGAGCACGGCTACGGACGGCTGTCGATGGAGGCCGTGGCCAAGCGCGCGGGGGTGGGCAAGAGCGCTCTGTACCGACGCTGGCCGTCCAAACAGGACATGGTGATCTCGGTGCTGTCGGAATTCAGCGTCCCCCTCGCCGAGATCCCGGACACCGGGACACTGCGCCAAGACCTGCTCGCGACGCTGCGGGCGCTCCACGACTGGCTCACCCATCCCCGCATCGCCACGATCCTGCCCGACCTGACCGCCGAAGCCGGGCGCAACCCGACGCTGGCCGAGGCGATCGCGGTCACCATCGGTCAACCCCGCCGAGCACTCGGCACGGTCACCCTGCGCCGCGCGATCGACCGCGGCGAGCTACCCGCCGATCTGAATCTCGAACTCGCCCTCGACCTGATCGCCGCGCCCGTCTACTGGCGACTGAGCGTCCGTCATGCCACCATCGAGCCCGGCTACCTCCACGACCTCGCCGAGCACATCCTGCGTGCGCTCAACGCCCAGCCCGCGCGCCCCGCGCCGATCACCGACCACGCTGACCGGACACGATGACCGCGGCATCCGTTCATGCCGCTGATCGTACGCACGTGTCGCGATTCACCTGACGATCGTCCAGCGTGATCAACGCCGAGTCGGAACCACACGCTCGTGCCGATGACAGCGCGTTCGGCGGAACCCGCACCCGCGGCCTTACGGCCGGGGTGATCAGCGCGGCGGAGCGCACGACCGGCAGCAATGGTTCGATCCGCCCCGTATCTCGTCGGGCACGACCCACGGAGGCTGCTGTCCCTTCCTCACGACCTGACCGACAACCCCAAGATCAACCTATTCCAAGATCATTCTTGTAGGAGTTCCAAGCGCCCGGCGCCAGTGCTCGGTGACGGTGTGACGCAGCCGTTCGGTGTCGACGGCGCGCGGGTCGAGCAGCCGCTGCAGCCCGATCCCGCGGAGCTGCCCGACGACCGCGACCGCGACCTCGGCCGGGATGAGGTCGGGGCGGATGGTGCCGTCCGCGATGCCGGCATGGACGTCGTCGCGCAGGTCGGCGCGGAAGGCGTCGTCCCGGCCGCGGAAGATCGGCGCCAGCTCCGACGTCGTGGCGGCCTCGGCCCACAGCAGCAGAAAGGCCCGGTTGAACACGCCGACCTGCCCGAGTGCGCCGACGTAGCCGTCGATCAGCCGCAGGAGACGGTCCAGCCCGGGCGGCAGGCCTCCCAGGCCCGGCACGAACCCGGCCTGCGTGGCGCGGGCGAGGCGTTCGAGCAGTGCCTGCTTGGAGCCGAAGTGGTGCGTGACGATGCCCCGGCTGTAGCCGGCCCGTTCCCCGACCCGGGCCAAGATCAGCGAGCGGACGCCGTGCTCGACGACCAGTTCGGCGGCGGCGGTCAGCAGTGCGGCCTCGGCGTGGTCCCGGCGTTCCCGCTGGGTGCGGCGTGCGGTGGTCATGGACCGGAGCATAGCAACGCTAACTTGCGTGTCGGCCAACAAGTATGTGACAGTGAGGGCGTCGCTTGCCCACCGCTTGGAGGTTCCGATGATCGAGATCGACGACCGTGATCTGGATGTCCTGCTCGCCGACGACCCCGGCGGCCCGGTGGTGATGCTCAACCTGCTGCGGTTCCGACCAGACGGCGGCCGCGAGAGCTACCAGCGCTACGCGGAGGCGCTCGGCGGCTCGGTCAACGCCCGCTACGGCGTGGCCGTGGAGTACCTGGGTGAGGGCGGGCGCGCGCTGGTCGCCGAGGACGGGCAGGCCTGGGACATGGTGGTGCTGGTGCGCTACCCCAACCGGCGGGCGTTCGCCGACATGATCCGGGACCCCGACTACCGCGCGATCTCCCACCTGCGCAGCGAGGCGCTCGTGGAGTCGGTCCTGCAGCCGACCATGCCGATCGCGGTCTGAGCCCGATGCCCGCGATCTTCGTCCACGGGAACCCGGAGACGGCGGCGGTCTGGGAGCCGCTGCTGGCCGAACTGGAGCAGTCCCGATCCGACCTGGTCTGCCTGTCGCCGCCCGGGTTCGGGGCGCCGCTGCCCGCCGGGTTCGGCGCCACCCATGGCGAGTACCGGGACTGGCTCGCCGGTGAGCTGACGGCCTTCGGGGAGCCGGTCGACCTGGTGGGCCACGACGTGGGCGGCGGCCACGTCGTGAACGTCGTGCTGAGCCGTCCGGACCTCGTCCGCAGCTGGGTCAGCGACGTACTCGGAATCTACGACCCCGAGTACGAGTGGCACGAGCTCGCCCGCCGTTGGCAGACACCGGGCATCGGCGAGACCGACGTCGCCGCGCGGTTCGGCGGGACCGTCGAGGAGCGGACCGCGGTGCTCGTCGAACGGGGCATGGGCCGACAGGTCGCCGCCTGCGTCGCCGCCGGGCAGGACGAGGCGATGGGCCGGGCCGTGCTCGCGCTCTATCGGTCCGCCGCCAAGTCGGGCATGGCCGGCCTCGGCTTGGAGCTGGAGCGTGCGGCAGCGCGGCCGGGACTCGCGCTCCTCGCCACCGCCGACCACGCCGTCGGGACCGAGGAGCAACGGCGTCGCGCCGCCCGCCGAGCAGGGGCGCGAGTGGAGGTCCTCAGTGGACTCGGCCACTGGTGGATGACCGAAGACCCCGCCCGCGGCGCCTCGGCCCTGCGCGCGTTCTGGGCGACGCTCCACTGAGGACATCACCGGGGGCGGGATTCTCGATCGTGTCATGGTGCCTGGTGCCAGAATCCGCTGCCCTCGCACCGGCGGGCATTCGGACAGCGGAGAACAAGCATGTTCCTCGCATTGCGCGAGCACGAGTACACAGAGCTCCACTTCCGCCCGCGGGTGGTCCGCCGGAAGCGGCCACGCCTGGCGCCGGTCCTGTTCCTGGGCGGCCCGGCATGTGGTCCTGTATCAGCTGTGCGCGGTGCGTCGGAATTCGTCAACTGTCGAACATGCTCTTCTGCCGCTGATGGGACTTTGTGAATCGACAGTTGCCTCTGTCCTCGCCCGGCCCGGTGTGTGGACGTTGGCATGGTCATGCGGGCGGAATTACCCGTACTGCGGGCCAGCGCTCGCCGGGCTTGTGGCGGGCGAGCCGGGCGAGGGAAACGTGCAGGCTGGCCCGACGAGGATTACGGCGCCACACGCCAGCCAGCAGATCGGTCAGGCCGAGCGGAGCACACACCCCGATCTGGCCGGCAGGATCGAGTCGTACCGCCACCGCGGTAGCCGTCTCGGGCCACGTCGCGATCGCGTCCGCGACCGATGAGAAGGGGCAGACTGGATCACCACCGAATTTGCTGGCGTACCACGTATGGACGGCAGCCTGGTTGCGGGCCTGCCAGGGCACCTGAGCCCAAGCGTCACAAAGTACCCGGGTGGCTTGTGCATCACGGTCGCGACTGAGGTCGTCCGGGTCGAAGAACACCACGTCGACGTCGTGAACGTCGCCGGGGTCAAAACCCGACCCGTAAAGCTGACCCCAGACCAGATCGCGAACAGCGCCGGCACCGACCCACGCATTCGGTAGGCCAACGTCACGCACCGTCATCAGGACGCGCATCAACCATGCGCAGGACCGGATCATGCGACGCAGACGGTCGTCGTTGTCCGTCCCCTCCGTCGTCATCCCGCACCCTATCCACAGGGCGAACGCCCTCAACTGCCGCGATGAGGGCGGCGCGCGACGTCGGGGCGGACGGTGACCGCGCGGGGAGGCCGGCCGATGGGCGGGCCTGTGAACCGCGAACCTCAACCCGTTCCCTCCTCCGGGTAGGGACGGGTTGGAATCCCCCGCCTTCAGGCGGGGGAGGACGTCAAAGACGCCGGTCTCCGTGTCGGGACTCGCCTCGACCCGCCAGAACTCGCGTTCGGTCGCCTCCTCGGCGTCGGGGTGCCGGTCACGCCACCAGTCACGGGTGGTCACCCAGTGCTCGAGCACCCGCCGCACCGTGTAGAGGCGGCCGTCCCACACGAAACGCCAGGGCCGTCCGTCGACGACCCAGACGTCCACCGGGTCGCCGTAGACCCGGCTCACGAGGACGCCTCGGCGCGTCGCCCGTGCCTCGGCCAACCGCTCACTCCGCCCACGCGGGCTTCCCGCCTTCCCGAGTAGGTGCTGCCGGCGCGCCCAGGGGAAGGCAGGCGACTCAGTCGAACATACGTTCGCACGCGCGATTCGGGAAGCCCCCGGCGAGGCCATGCGATCTCAGCCGCCCAGAGATGCGGCGATCAGGTCGGCGGCGCGCGAGGGGTCGGCGGCGCTGGCCAAGCCTCCGCCGCTCCAGAGGTAGGACCAGGTGACCGGGGAGGACGGCATGGCGACGACCGTCGCGGTGCGCCCGGTCGACGGGTCGGTGATTCGCAGCACGTCCTCGCGGGGACCCAGCAGCCGGCAGCCCAGGCCGCGCACCTCCGCCTCGTACGACAGCGCGGCCAGGTAGTGCCGGCGAGACTCCGCGATCGGATCGACGGCACCGGCCATGAGGGACCGCCCCTTTCGGGGTTGGCCATACGCCCCAAAAGGGTAGGTCGCATGGCATTCAACAGGTAGGGTGCCATCCCGTAGCAAATGGTGCCCAGGCGGCAACGATGAGTGACCTTAATTGTCAGGATGACCTGCATAAATGAGGCACGCAAGTACCTCGCACGAAAACTTCGGACGCACTCGGCAGATGCTGTACACACTTCAGCGTCGAGCGGGCGTTCCGGGTGAGCGTTTCGCCGCACCCGGCTCGGTTACGGCCGAGCCGTACCCGATCGAAGGAGATCACATGCTGCCCTGGTCGGCCGCGCTCGCCGGACGCATCGACGAACATCACTTCACCAGCGAGCTGCTGCGCGGCAACCCCCTCGGCGACCCGCACGAGCGGCCGCTGTGGGTGTACGTCCCGCCGGGGTACGGCGACGAGCCGGATCGGCACTACCCGTCCGTCTACGTGATCCAGGGGTACACCGGCCACATCGGGATGTGGTGCAACCGTACGCCGTGGCGGCAGCCGTACCCAGAGCTGGCCGACCAGGTCTTCGCGCGCGGCGACACCCCACCGGCGATCGTGGTCTACGTGGACGCGTGGACGTCGCTGGGCGGCAGCCAGTACCTCGACTCGCCGGGCACCGGGCGCTACCACTCGTACCTGTGCGAGGAGATCGTGCCGTGGGTCGACGCGCACTACCGGACGCTGCCCGGCCGCGATCACCGGGCGATCACCGGGAAGTCCAGCGGCGGCTACGGCGCGATGATCACTCCGATGCTGCGGCCGGACGTGTTCGGCGCGCTCGCCACGCACGCCGGCGACGCGCTCTTCGACGTCTGTTACCGACCGGAGTTCCCTCACGTCGCACGGTTGCTGCGCGACTCCTACGAGGGGTCCTACGACACGTTCGTCGCCGACTTCGGCAGCCGCGTCGTGGGCACCAGGGAGACCGACTTCCCGCTCATCGAGATGTACGGCTACGCCGCCGCGTACTCGGCCGAGGACGACGGCACCGTGCGGCTGCCCTTCGACGACACCGGCAACGTGGTCCCCGAGGTGTGGGAGCGCTGGCTGGCATGCGACCCGGTGCTGATGGCCGCCGAACCGGAGTACGCCGAGGCGCTGCGGTCCCTGAAGGCCATCTGGATCGACGCGGGCACCAAGGATGAGTACCACCTGGACTTCGGCGCGGTCGCCTTCCAGCGAGCGGTCGCGGCCGCGGGCGTCGGCGACGACGTGGTCCGCTTCGAGTTGTTCGACGCGAAACACGGCGCGATCGAGTACCGCTATCCGCTCGCCCTCGCCTGGCTCGCCGAACGCCTGACGCCCTGAAGACACCAGCGCCACCTGGTGAGGGCCCCATCAGGCTTTTCGGGCTCCCGTCCGGTGGGGGCACCCTCACCGGACGGGCAGGCTGGCGCGGAAGACCGTGCCGGACCCGGCCAGCTCGATCGGCCCACCCTGGTGGCGGGCGAAGACGGCTTCGCCGCGGCTCAGCTCCACCGTCCGCTCGCCGCGGCGCAGGCGTACGAGGCCCTCGGTGCACAGCAGCAGCTGCGGGCCGGCCGGGGGCAGCACGGCTCCTTCACCGGCATCGAGGCGGGAAAGCCGGAACTCCGCCACCGGGGCCGGGTAGACGTCCTCGCCGCCATGGCGGACCGGGTCGAGCACGGCCGGCGGGCCTGGCTCGAACGACGCGACCGACAGCAGCTCGGCCACGTCGACGTGCTTGGGAGTGAGCCCGGCCCGCAGCACGTTGTCCGAACCGGCCATGAGCTCGACTCCGGTGCCGCTGAGGTAGGCGTGCGGCAGGCGCGGCGGGACGTACAGCGCCTGGCCCGGCGCCAGCCGGACCTCGTTCATCAGCATGGCGACGATGACGCCCATGTCGCCGGGATGGCTCGCCGCCAGCGAGGCGTACGGCTCCGGTGCCACGGCGCCGGCCTCGGCCACCGCGTCCTTGGGAGACGGCCAGGTCAGCAACGTCTCCACGGCGGCGCGGATGTCGCCACGGGACAGCAGGGCGGCCACCGGCCCCAGCCCCGGGATGCCCGCCAGCAGCTCCGCGCTGACGCTCGGGTCGCGCAGGCCGCACAGCGCGTGGAAGTCGGTCAGGGCGCAGAGGATCTCGGGCTTGGGCCAGGAGTCCTTGTAGTTCCGCGCCGGGTCGCCGAGGGGGGCCCGCTCCGCGGCGAAGCCGCGTTCGGCCTGCTCCCGGTCCGGGTGGACCTGCAGGGACAGCGGCTCGGCCACGGCGAGGATCTTCAGCAGGAACGGCAGCCGCGGTCCGAACGCGGCCACCGCCCGCGGCCCCAGTGCCGCGTCCGGGTCGGCCCCGATGTGGTCGTCCAGGGGCGGCCCCGAACGCAGCCGGGACGGTGCGGCGGGATGCGCCCCGATCCAGAGCTCGGCCTGCGGGCGGGAGGTGGGTGCGGGCCGCCCGAGGAAGTCGGCGAGCACGGTGTGCGATCCCCAGGCGTACTCGCGGATCGGGTTGTCGAGAAGTTCCAATGTCAGACCAGTTCGGGGTCGCGGATGAGAGCGGCGGCGCCCAGAAAGGCCGCCCGCGTGTCGAGTTCGGAGGGGACGACCTCGGCGCGGCGCACGAATGCCAGACCGGCGTACGCGCGCAGCGCCCGGCTCAGCGGGGGCTCCAGAACGTCCCAGGCCCGCGCCACACCGCCGCCGATCACCACGCGGTCGAGGTCGCACAGCGCGGAGGCGGACGCGATCGCCGCGGCCAGCGCCCGCGCGGACCGCTCGAACGCCGCCCGGGCCACCGGATGCCCGTCGCGGGCTCCGGACGCGAGGGCGGCGGCGTCGGGGGATGCGCATGTCCAGCCATTGCGAAGCGCCCATCGCACCATCGCTGGGCCGGACGTGATCGTCTCGACGCAACCGCGTGCGCCGCACGGGCAGGGCTCCCCATCGAGGTCGACGATGGTGTGCCCGATGTGGCCCGCGTTGCCGGTGGCCCCGGCGTGCACACGGCCGCCGAGGATGAGGCCGCCGCCGACGCCCGTCGACACGACCATCCCCAGCATGGCCCGGCTGCCGCGGCCGGCGCCGTAGTGGTACTCCCCCACCGCGGCCGCCACCGCGTCGTTGACGAGGACCGCGGGCCGGCCGAGTACGCCGGCGAGCCGGTCCCGCACCGGGAAGCCCCGCCACGCGGGAATGTTGACCGGGCTGACCGTGCCCGCCACCGCGTCCAGGGGACCGGCCGAGCCGATCCCCGCTCCTTCGATGTCGTCGTCACCCACCGCCTCGGCGACGGCGACGGCGAGGGCCGCCCAGACCGCCTCGGCGTCGCCGGGCGGGGTGGGGCGGGTCACGCGGCTGCGCAGACCGCCCCCCGGATCCACCAGTGCGGCGGCCAGTTTGGTGCCGCCGATGTCCACGGCGAGGACGCTCCTGCCAGGAGTCACCGCGGCCACGGTGACTCGCGCGGCCGCGGTGACTCCCGCAGCCGCCTCCTTGACGCCGCTCATGGTTCAAGCTCCAGCACCCGCACACCATACGGCTCCAGCACGGCGAACCGGGCCCCGTCGGCACGGTCGAGGACGTCGGCCGATACCCGCGGGTCTCGACGGTATGTTCCGGCCGGCGCCCGTCTCAGGGCATCCTGACGGTATGCGGGTCCGCTGTGTCGGAGCGATCGTCCATGACGGCGAAGGCCGGCTGCTGGTCATCCGGCGGGGCCATCCGCCCGGCGAGGGGCTCTGGTCGCTGCCGGGCGGGCGGGTCGAGCCGGGAGAGTCCGACGCCGCCGCCCTCGCACGGGAACTGGCCGAGGAGACCGGCCTGCGCGTCGAACCGGGCCGGCTGATCGGGTCCGTGGAGCGCCCGGGCGCAGGCGGAGCGACGTACGACATCCACGACTACGCGGCGACGGTCACGGGCGGCACGCTGCGACCCGGCGACGACGCGCGCGCAGCCCGGTGGGCCGGCTCCGCCGAGCTGCGCCGCCTGCCCACCACCCCCGGGCTGATCGAGGCCCTGACCGCCTGGGGAGTCCTGCCCACCACCGGCTGAGGCCGAAGCGGCCTCAGGCGTAGGCGGCCTCGTCGGCGATATCGGCGTGCGATCGATCGGGCAGCAGGGCGGTCGCCGCCAAAGTGAGCACCGCGGCCAGGACCATCATCGCCGAGATCGCCCACCAGTCGTAGTCGTGCAGCAGCCACGTCGCCAGCAACGGCGCCGGCCCTCCGGCGATCACCGAGGCCAGCTGGTAGCCGATGCCCGCGCCGCCGTAGCGGAGCCTTGTCGGGAAGACCTCGGCGATGAGCGAGGCCTGCGGTCCGTACTGCATGGCGTGCGGCACCTGGGCCAGCACCACGGTGAAGAAGACGACGGTGCCGATGCCGGTGTTGATCAGCGCGAAGTAGGGAAAGGCGATGATCCCGAGCACCAGCGCACCGGCGGCGTAGACCCGTTTTCGGCCCAGAGTGTCACTGAGATGCCCGAAGAGCGGGATGAGGATCAGCTCGAGCGCGGCGGCGACGGCGACCGCGTTCAGCGCGAAGGTCTTCGACTGCCCGGCGTTCTTCACGACGTAGGTGAGGGCGAACGAGGTGAAGATGTAGAACGGCATCTGCTCCGAGCAGCGCAGCAGCGCGCTGAGCAGGATCTCCTTGGGGTGCCGCTTGATGACCTCCATCACCGGCACCTTCGCCACGTCCCGTCGCTGGACGACCTCCGCGAAGAGCGGCGTCTCGAGGACGCGGAGCCGTACCCACAGCCCGATCCCGACGAGCACCAGGCTGAACAGGAACGGAAGCCGCCAGCCCCAGTTCTTGAACGCGTCCCCGCTCGCCGTGGCCACGGACGACATGGCGACCGTGCCGAGGATGAGGCCGATGGGCACGCCGATCTGCGGCCAGCTGGCCATCAGCCCGCGCCGCCGCGGGTTGCCCCATTCCATGGAAAGGAGGACGGACCCGCTCCACTCGCCGCCGACCGCGATGCCCTGCAGCACCCGTAGCGCGACGAGCAGGATCGGCGCGGCGACGCCGATCGAGTCGGTGCCGGGCAGGACGCCTATGAGCGCGCTCGAGACGCCCATGAGCAGCAGCGTGACGATGAGGGTGGCCTTGCGGCCGAGCCGGTCGCCCCAGTGCCCGAAGATCGCCGCGCCGACCGGGCGGGCGGCGAACCCGACGGCGTACGTCGCGAACGACGACAGCGTTCCGACGTAGTCGGTCGACTTGGGGAAGAAGACGTCCTTGAAGACGACGGCCGCAGCCGTGTTGTAGAGGAAGAAGTCGTACCACTCGATCGAGGTGCCCACCACGCTGGCGACGGCCGCCATGCGAACCTGCGCCCCGCGCTCGGTGTCATCGATGGATCGTACGCGCCGCGCCTCACCCGGCTCCAGGACCATAGGACCCTCCTGTCGCCCCCGATCTTCAGTAATAGAGGACGGTTACCCGGTTTACGAGCGACAGAACGGGCGAGATGTGACGAAAAAGGCCGCGCGGTCCCGGAGCCGGCGGCAGGCGCGTACGGCGACTGCCACCCGGCATCCCGGGACCGCGCGGCGCCCCCGGATCTGGTGGGCGTCCGCGGCGAACGCCTCAGGCGTGAACCGCGGCGGCCTCGACCTGACGGCCCGCCCTGACGAGCAGGCTCAGCAGCGCGGCGGCGAACGCGATACCGGCGCTGGCCATGAACGCCAGGTGCATGCCGTCGATGAAGGACAGGTTGCTGACCTTCGTGATCAGCTGGACGACCTGCGGCGGTGCGTTCCTGGGCACCGGCGGGACGCCCTGGGAGATCGCCCCCTTCATCAGGTCGACCTGCGCACCCGTCGGGACGGGCAGGCCGGCGTCCTTCATGTGGCCGGGCAGGACCCCGGCGACCTTCGCGGTCATCACCGCGCCCAGAACCGATGTGCCGAGCGCACCGCCGACCTGCATGGCCACCTGCTGCAGGCCGCCCGCGACCCCGGCGAGGGCGACGGGTGCGTTGCCCACGATGATGTCGGTCGCGGCCACCATCACCGGGCTGAGGCCGATGCCGAGCATCGCGAACCACGGGGCCATGCCCGTGAAGCTCGCGTCCGTGCCGAGACGGGACAGCCCGAGGAACGCGACGCCGGCGAGGGCCATGCCCACGACCAGCGGCACGCGCGGCCCCGCCTTGGAGATCACGCCGCCGGCGATCGGTGAGGCCACCATCATCGCGAGCATCATCGGCAGCAGCCGTACGCCCGTCGCCACCGGCGTCAGGCCGTGCACGCTCTGCAGATAGAAGGTCAAGAAGAACATCCCGCCGAACAGGCCGAACGCCATCAGGACCATGAGGACGACGCCCACGGACAGCGGCACGGACCGGAACAGCCCGAGTGGCAGCAGTGGCTGGCGGGTGTTCATCTCGCGCAGCACGAAGAGGGCCAGCAGCACGATCGCCGCGCCGAAGAAGGCCAGGGTCTTGACGTCCGCCCAGCCGTAGGACGGCGCCTTGATGACGGCCCAGACGAGCGAGAAGAGCATTCCGGACAGCAGCAGGATGCCGAGGACGTCGAAGCTGGACGCCCCGGGCTCACCCCGGGCGTTGAGCAGGAACAGGCCGCCGACGACCAGCGCGACGATGCCGACCGGAACGTTGATGAAGAACACCGACTGCCAGTTGACGTGCTGCACCAGCAGACCGCCGATGATGGGTCCCGAGGCGGTCGAGGCCGCGATGCACGCGCCCCAGATGCCGATGGCCATGTTGAGGCGCTCGGCCGGGAACGCGGCACGCAGGAGACCCAGCGCGGTCGGCTGGAGCATCGCCCCGAACACCCCCTGGAGCACGCGCAGGGCGATCAGCAACCCGATGTCCTTGGACAGCCCGATGCCGGCCGACGTGAGCGCGAAGCCGACCACGCCGATCAGGAAGACCGGTTTGTGGCCGATCCGGTCGCCGAGCTTGCCGGCGGTGATGAGCGACACCGCGAGCGCCAGAAGGTACCCGTTGGTCACCCACTGCAGGTCCGACAGTGACGCCCCGAGGTCCTTCGAGATCGCCGGGTTGGCGATCGCGACCACCGTGCTGTCGAGCGTCACCATGATGACGCCGAGCGCGACGGCGACCAGCGTCAGCCATGGACTGCCGACCCCGCGTCGCCGTGAGGCCCCCGGCTCAGCGGCTGGTCGCTCCTGTACGACCGGTTGAGTCATCCCATCCCCCTTAGTGCATACGTCACGAGCACCTCGAAGTTATGACAGTCGCTGACAAATGACAAATGGTTTTAACAGTCAGTTACTGCCTTATGGCACACTCTGAACCATAATGTGAGCTGGAGGTGACATGTCTGGAGAGTTCGAGGAGCGCGCGGGCGGCCTGCGCGAACGCAAGAAACAGCGGACACGCTGGGCGTTGATCGATACCGCGCTCGACCTGTTCCTCGCCAAGGGGTACGAGGCGACCACGATCGATGAGATCGTCGCGGCGGTCGATGTGTCGCAACGCACATTCTTCCGGTACTTCGCCGGCAAGGAGGACGTCGCCCTCTCGTTCCTGGCCGAATACGACCAGATCCTCATAACCGTGCTGGCCGAGCGCCCCCCGGCGGAGCCGCCCATCGTCGCGCTGCGGGCCGCACTGCACGTCTCGCTCGGCGCGGTCCAGGACAGCGATGAGGAGCACACCGCCCGGTTCCGCAAGCTCCGCCGCCTCATCGACGGAACGCCCCCACTCGCGGCCGGCCAGCTGCGCCGGTTCTTCGAGACGGAGCAGAAGCTCGCAACGATCATGGCCCGCCGGATGGGCGCCGGCCTCGCCGACATGCGCCCGTATCTGCTGGTCGCATCGTTCCTGACGGTGGTACGCGTGGCGTTCGACGGCTGCGCGCGCGACGAGGTCATCGACCCGGCCGCGGTCGTGCTCCGTGTCGAGGAGCTGGTCGCCCTGGCCATCGAGACACTCCCCGGCGCCTGGTCCGCCGGCTGAGCGGCCGGCCGGCGCGACCCGCCGCGGCTCAGCGCAAAGGGGCGGGCAGGTCGCGGGCGTGCAGGACCGTGAGCCGGGAGACCGCGCGGGTGAGCACGACATAGAGCCGGCGCAGCCCGGGTGCCCGCTCGTCCCCCGGCTCCGCCTCGACGATCTCGGCGGGCTCCACGACGATCACCTGGTCGAACTCCAGGCCCTTGGCCTGCGTCGCCGGAGTCACCACGAGCCGGGCGCCGTCCATCCCGTCCGCGAGGCGTACGTACTCGAGGCCCTCGGCGGCCAGCCGCTCGAGAAGGCCGGGCACGGCGGACTCGGCGGCGATGAGCCCGACCGAACCCTCCCCCTTCAGCGCCTCCCGGCAGGCGTCCGGCACCGCCGCGTGGATCTCCGCGACGCGACGGACGTCGAGCGAGCCGGGCGCGGACCGCACGGACGTCGGCGGGGCCAGCCCGGGGGCGATGGAGGGCAGCAGGCGGCTCGCGAAGTCGATGATCTGGCGCGGCACGCGGTACCCCCGGTCCAGCACGGTCCGCTCCGCGTCCGGCTTGCCGAGATGGCCGAGCAGCGCCGGCCAGTCGCCGACCGCCCACGGCGTCGTGCCCTGCGCGATGTCGCCGAGCACGGTGGCAGATCCGGTCTCGCAGCGCCGCCCGACCGCCCGGCACTCCATCGCCGACAGGTCCTGCGCCTCGTCCAGCACGACGTGGCCGAGGCTGGGCGTGCGGCTGATGAGGTCGGTGGCCTCGTCGACGAGCACGGCGTCCGCCTGGGACCAGCGCGCCGACTTCGGGCCCTTCGGGGGCTTGGCCCACAGCAGCGCGCCCTGCTCCGCGGGGTCGAGCAGGCCCTCGGCGGACTCGGCGAGGAACGCGGCGTCGGACAGCAGGCGCATCACCACGCGGACCGGGTCCAGTGCGGGCCAGACCTGGTCGACCACTGCCTTCACCGGCCGGGTACGGCGCACGGCCTCGTGCGTACGGTCGTCGCAGACCTCCCCCGCCGACTCGATCCGGACCAGGATGGCGTGCGCGATGCGGTGGGACAGCAGGTCGCGCCCCGCGCCGTACCGCACGCCACGGGATCGCAGCTCCTCGGCCAGCTCGGTTATCTCATACGCCGGGACCCGCCAGCGCCGGGTGCCGCGCGGCAGCACGAGCGCCTCGGACGGCTCCCCCAGGTGGCTCCAGACCGCGCGGCGCAGTACCGCGGCCATCCGTGCGTCGCCCTTGACCCGGCCGGGGCCGGGCTCGTCCCGCGCCGTGACGGGCACGGCGTCGAGCATTCCGTCGAGCGTCCGCTGCTTGACGTTCACCTCGCCGAGCGCGGGCAGCACTCCCCGGATGTAGTCGAGGAACGACGCGCTGGGCCCGATGACCAGCACGCCACCGCGGCGGATCCGCTCGCGGTGGGCGTACAGGAGATAGGCCACCCGGTGGAGTCCGACGGCGGTCTTGCCGGTGCCGGGAGCACCCTGCACGCACAGCGTGTGGTCGGCGTCCGCGCGGACGATGTCGTCCTGCTCCGGCTGGATCGTGGCGACGATGTCGCGCATCGGGCCGACGCGTGGCCGTTCGATCTCCTGGATCAGGATCCGCGACTCCGCCGGGGCGGTGAAGTCCTCGTCCTCGAACGCGGTGAGCTCTCCGCCGGAAAAGCCGAACCGGCGGCGCATCGCGAGGCCCATCGGATCGGCCGTACTCGCCTGGTAGAACGGCCGCGACATGGGCGCCCGCCAGTCGATGACCAGCGGCTCACCGTCTTCGTCGTGCACGTGCCTCCGCCCGACGTACAGGCGCTCTTCGTGGTAGTCGAGGCGGCCGAAGAACAGCGCGGTCGAGGGATCGTCGCGCAGGGCCTCGGCTCTGCGGGCGAGGTCCGCGCCGAGCACCTGGGCCGACACCCGGTCCCCTGCCGCCGACGCGTCCAGGGAGAGCACATTCCGCCGCATGCGCCGCAGCGCCTCCCGTGAAACGCTCAGATGCGCTCGCTCCGCCGCTATGACCGAGTCGGTGTCCTCCGTTTCGAGAGCCGACATGACGAAACCCCTTCGGTCGGTGTGGGCGCAAAGTCGTTAACTTAGTACGGAGCGGTGTTCGGCTCATCCGAATTTTCGGCGCCCCGCCCGGGTGCGCTAGCGTTCGACATAGATCGAACTGCCCTAGGAGGTCACAATGCGCGCGATCGTCGTCACCGAGCCCGGCGGACCCGAGGTGCTGAACCCCACGGAGTACGAGGACCCGCAGCCGGGCCAGGGCGAGATCGTCATCGACATCGCCGCGAGCGGGGTCAACTACCGAGACGTGTACGAGCGGATGGGCACCTACCGGAAGCCGCTGCCGTTCATCCCCGGCGCCGAGGGCGCGGGCCGGGTGACGGCCGTCGGCGCGGGAGTGACCGGCGTACAGGTCGGCGACGTGGTCGGCTCCGCCGAGCTGAAGGGCGCCTACGCGGAGCGCGCCGCCGTGGCCGCCGACCGGGCCGTGCCGGTCGGGGAGGCCGGGCCGGAGCTGGCCGCCGCGGTGCTGCTGCAGGGCATGACCGCGCACTACCTGAGCCACTCGACGTACGCCGTCAAGCCGGGTGACATCGCGCTCGTGCACGCCGCCGCGGGCGGGGTGGGCCTGCTGCTCACCCAGATGGTCAAGCTGCGCGGCGGCCGGGTCATCGCCACCGTCTCCACGGCGGAGAAGGAGAAGCTGGCCCGCGACGCCGGGGCCGACGAGGTCGTGCGTTACGACAACTTCGCCGAGGAGGTCCGCCGCCTCACCGGTGGCGTGCACGTCGTGTACGACGGCGTCGGCAGGACGACGTTCGACGGCAGCCTCAGCACGCTACGCCCGCGGGGCATGCTCGCCCTGTACGGCGCCGCCAGCGGCCCGGTCCCCCCGGTGGACCCGCAGCGGCTCAACGCCGCCGGGTCGCTCTTTTTGACCCGGCCCACCCTCGGCCACTACGTCGCCACCCGCGAGGAGCTGCTCTGGCGCACCGGCGACCTGTTCAGCTGGATCGCCGCCGGTGACCTCTCGGTGCACATCGGCGGCCGTTACCCCCTCGAGGAGGCCCGGAAGGCCCACGAGGACCTGGAGGGCCGCCGGACGACCGGCAAACTCCTCCTGATCCCATAAAGCGGGAACCGGCCCGGCCCTGGAGCGGGAGTCTCGATCACCACCACCGTGACGGTGGCACTGCGCGTGTGGGTCACCGAGTTGGCGACCGCCTCGCCCGTCGGCAGCACCGCCGCGCCCCGTCGGCCCCCATATCACTATCTCCGGGTAACCGAATGCTGTTTCGCTCATTGCTGGAAACCCTCTCGGGCGGGGTTCAGGGGGCCTAAAGCAGCTATGCTGTGAGCATACGACCACGATGCGTAATCAGGCAACCGGGGGACTCGACTACATCTCCAAGACCGGAGCGCCGACGCCGTGAACCTCAGCACCCTCCATGAGATCGCCGCCATCGCCGACCCGATCGAGCGCGCCCGCGCACTGGGCCGTGCCATGACCGAACAGCAAGGCCTGGTCGAAGAGGCCGCCCGCATGCGGCGACAGGCGATCGCCGAGGCGCGCCAGACGGGTCACCGGCTCGAAGAGATCGCCAACGTTCTCGGGGTGTCGCCCGGCCGTATCTCGCAGATGCGCAAAGGCGCCACCGCCCGGGCGCCCGAGCCGTCGGCCGAGCCGGCACCGCAGGTGATCGTGCACCGCGCCCTGCCCACCGAAAGGGGTCCGCGCGGCCCCGCGCACACGTTCATCACCCTGGCCGAACGACAGGGCATCCGGCCCGCCATGCGCGTCCTCTACGTCGGGACGGAGCCCTGCAGCGAGCACGTCGCCACGTGCCTTCGGGTGCAGGCCGGCGACGAGGTCATCGCCCACCGCAGGCTGATACTCGCCGACGAGGTGCCCGTGCGGATCGTCAGCTCCTACTTCCGCGCCGATCTGTTCGCCGGCACGCCCATCGCCGGACCCGAGCTCGTGACACCCTCGCTGCAGGCCGGCCTCGAGGCCCTCGGCCACACGTTCGGGCACGCCGAGGAGACGCTCGTGGCGCGCCCGGCCACCCGTTCCGAGGCCGGCACTCTGACGCTCGACCCGGGCGAATGGATCGTCCAGGTGCTGCGGGCGTCCTACTCGACGCAGGACACCCCCGTGCACATGCTCGAGACGATCTGCGCGGCCAGCCGCCACATCTTCACGGTGAGCCAGGCGGGCGGGCTCGACGAGTTCTGACGACGTCCCCGTCCGCCGCGCCGCTCACCGGAACCGCGGCGGGCGGCTCCAGGTACGCCGACATCCACCGGTCGAGCTCGTCGAAGACCTTGGCGCGCACCGGGCCCGGGGACAGCACCAGGTCGTGCAGGCCACCGTCCACCCGCACACACGTCACGTGCCGCCCGAGCCGCGTCGACCAGCGGGCGATGTCGTCGGCGTTCAGCACCCCGTCCGCGCTCGTGAGGTCGCCTTTCTTCCCGCGCGCGCTGCGGGCCGAGGCCATCACCAGGATCGGCACGTCGATGCCGAGCCCGGCCTGCACCTGGTGGTGCGCCCGCGTCACCGCGGCCAGCCAGCCCAACCGTACGGGGAACCCCCTCGCCGGCTTCCACGCCAGGTCGAAATCCCACTCGCCGTCGTGGTCGCGGTGGATACTCCGGACGTACGCCTCCGACACCCCGGCCGGGAACACCATGGTCGGGCGGCCCTTGGCCAGGGCGCGGACGAGCGGGCCGGCGACCCTGCGGACGGCCGCCGGGACGTTCAGCTCCAGGAAGGGGCTGTTGAGGAACAGGCCGTCGATGAGCCCCTGTCCGCGAACGCGGTCCGCCCACACCGCCGCGATCAGGCCCCCGGTCGAATGCCCGTTGAGCAGCAGCACGTCGTTGTCCTCCCGGATGAGGCGCACCGCCTCGTCGATCTCCGGGAAGTAGTCGGACATGCTGTGGGCGAAGTTCGGCGTCTGGTGCTCGAGCAGCGACCGCCCGTACTTCCGCAGGTCGAGTGCGTAGAAGCTGTAGCCGCGCTCGACGTAGAAGTCGGCGAGGTGAGTCTGGAAGAAGTAGTCGACGAAGCCGTGCAGGTACAGCACGGCCTTCCGGCCCGGGGCCTGGCGCCGGACCAGCGTGGCGACGACCTCACCCTCGGCGTCGTCGTCGAGGGGCAGCCGGATCGACTGGTAGTCCGCGCCCAGCACATCCTGTTCCATGGCCGATGAGAGTACGGTCCGGCCCGCACCTGCGCCACGGCGGGTACGCCGGATGCGTGGGACGTTCACTCGGCCTCGAGGTCGCCCTCGAGCCGGAGATAGGTCTGGCGGAGCCGCTCCATGGTGGTGGCGTCGGGCTCGGCCCAGAGCCCGCGGCCGGCCGCCTCCAGGAGGCGCTCGGTGATGCCGCGCAGCGCCCATGGGTTCGAGCGCTCCATGAACTCCCGGTTCTCGGCGTCGAAGACGTACTCCTGGGCCAGCGTCTCGTACATCCAGTCGTCGACGACACCGGCCGTCGCGTCGTAGCCGAACAGGTAGTCGACGGTGGCGGCGAGTTCGAAGGCGCCCTTGTAGCCGTGCCGGCGCATGGCCGCGATCCAGCGCGGGTTGACCACGCGGGCGCGGAACACCCGGTGGGTCTCCTCGCCGAGGGTCCGCGTCCGTACCTGGTCGGGAAGGGCGGAGTCGCCCACGTACGCCGCCGGGCTCTCCCCCGTCAGCGCGCGGACCGTCGCGACCATGCCGCCGTGGTACTGGAAGTAGTCGTCGGAGTCGACGATGTCGTGTTCGCGGGTGTCCTGGTTCTTGGCCGCGACCGCGATCCGCCGGAACGCCGCCTCCATGTCGGTACGCGCCTCGCGCCCGTCCAGCCCGCGCCCGTACGCGTAGCCGCCCCACACGGCGTACACCTCGGCGAGGTCCCGGTCGTCGCGCCAGTTGCGGGAGTCGATCAGCGGCAGCAGGCCCGCGCCGTACGCCCCCGGCTTCGATCCGAAGATCCGGCTCGTCGCCCGCCGCCAGTCGCCGTGGGACTTCGCGTCCTCGAGGGCATGGGCGCGCAGGTGGTTCTCCGGTTCGTCCAGCTCGGCGACGGCCGCGATCGCGTCGTCCATCAGCCCGATGACGTGCGGGAACGCGTCGCGGAAGAAGCCGGAGATCCGCACGGTCACATCGATGCGCGGGCGCCCCAGCTCTTCGCGCGAGATCACCTCGAAGCCGGTGACCCGGCGCGAGGCCTGGTCCCACACCGGCCGGACGCCGATCAACGCGAGTACCTCGGCGATGTCGTCACCCTGCGTCCGCATCGCGGACGTCCCCCACACGGTGAGGCCGACGCTCCGCGGATACTCGCCGGTGTCGCGGAGATGCCGCTCGACCAGCGACTCGGCGAGGGACACCCCGACGTCCCAGGAGTTGCGGGACGGGATCGCCTTCGGGTCCACGGAGTAGAAGTTGCGCCCGGTGGGCAGCACGTTGACCAGGCCGCGCGTCGGCGAGCCGGAGGGCCCGGCCGGCACGTACCCTCCGTCCAGGGCGTGCAGCACGGCGTCGATCTCACCGGAGGTGGCGTTCAGCCGCGGCACCACCTCACGCGCCGCGAACTCCAGCAGAGCCACGACCTCCGGCGCGTCACATCCCAGCACCTCGGCGCAGACCACCGCGGCCTTGGACACGTCCCAGCCGAGCGTCTCCATGCCGACGACGAGCCTGCGCGCCACCGCCTCGAGGAGGTCGATGACGTCGGAGGCGGTCCGCGCCGGCCCGTCCGCGATCTCGGTCAGCGCCTTGGCGTCCGTCTCCGCGCCCGGGGCCGCGAGCAGCGCCTTCTCGTCGAGCCCGTACGTCGCCGCGATCGCGGCGCGCAGGCCGGGGAGAGCGCCGGACCGCCCGGCCCAGACCTGCGCGGCCCGCAGGATGGCGAGCACGAGGTTGACCCGCTGCCCGGCGTCCGGCGCCTCGCCGAGGATGTGCAGGCCGTCACGGATCTGGACGTCCTTCACCTCGCAGAGGTACCCGTCGACGTGCAGGATGAATTCGTCGAAGTCGTCCTCACCCGGCTGGTCGGCCACGTGCAGGTCGTGGTGGAGCTGGGCGGCCTGCACGAGCGACCAGATCTGCGCCCGCACCACCGGCAGCTTCGACGGGTCCAGCGCCTGCACCGTGGCGTACTCATCGAGCAGCTGCTCCAGCTTGGCCATGTCGCCGTACGTCTCCGCGCGCGCCATCGGCGGCACCAGATGGTCGACGATGGTGGCGTGCCCGCGCCGTTTGGCCTGGGTCCCCTCGCCCGGGTCGTTGACGATGAAGGGATAGACCAGCGGCAGGTCGCCGAGGACCGCGTCGGGAGCGCATGAGGCCGACAGGCCGAGGCCCTTGCCGGGGAGCCATTCCAGGGTGCCGTGCTTGCCGAGGTGGATGACGGCGTCGGCCTGGAACACCTCGTCGAGCCAGCGGTAGGCCGCCAGGTAGTGATGCGACGGCGGCAGGTCCGGGTCGTGGTAGATGGCGACCGGGTTCTCGCCGAATCCCCGCGGCGGCTGGATCATCAACAGCACGTTCCCGAACCGCAGCGACGCCAGCACGATGTCGTCCCCGTCGGTGTAGAGCTCGCCCGGCGGTTCGCCCCAGTGCTCGCGTACGCCCTCGCGCAGGGCCTCCGGCAGTGCCGCGAACCACCGCCCGTACTCCTCCAGCGGGACCCTGGCGGTCGCGGCGCGCAGCTGGTCCTCGGTCAGCCACTCCACGTCGTGCCCGCCCGCCGCGATCAGTGAGTGGATCAGCACGTCGCCATCGCGGGGATGGTCGCCGACCAGGTAACCGGCCTCTTCCAGCGCGTTCAGCAGGCGTACCGCCGACACCGGGGTGTCCAGGCCGACCGCGTTGCCGACGCGTGAGTGCCTGGTCGGGTACGAGGACAGCACGATCGCCAGCTTGCGGTCGCCGACCGGCGTGTGCCGCAGCCGGGCATGACGCACGGCGATACGGGCGACGCGGGCGGCGCGCTCCGGGTCGGCGGCGTACACCGGGATGCCGTCCGGGCCCTCCTCCTTGAAGGAGAACGGCACCGAGATGAGGCGCCCGTCGAACTCGGGGATGGCGACCTGCATCACCGCGTCCATGGGGGTCAGCGCCGCGTCCGACGCCTCCCAGACGTCGCGAGAGGTCGTCAGGCAGAGCCCCTGGATCACCGGGACGTCCAGCGTGGCCAGCGCACCGGCGTCCCAGGCGTCCTCGTCACCGAGCTCCCCGGTCGCGCTCACTCGTCGGCTCGCCGCTCCGCCGGCCGACGCGCCGGCGGCCACCGATCCCCCGGCCGCGAGCACGGTCACGATGAGCGCGTCCGCCCGTCCCAGCAGCTCCAGCAGCCCCTCGTCGGCGGCGCGGAGCGAACCGCAGAAGACCGGCAGCGCCCTGCCGCCCGCGGCCTCGATCCGCTCGCACAGCGTGTCGACGAACGCGGTGTTCCCGGACAGCTCGTGCGCCCGGTAGAAGACCACGCCCACGGTCGGCCGCCCGCCGGCCTCCGGCGCCGCCCCGTCGCGCGCCCGGGGGACGACGCCGTGCACGCCGTACGCCGGCATCCGCTCCGGTGGCGCCCAGGGCTCCTCGTCCGCGCGTCCGGCCTCACCCTCACCGCCGGGCAGCAGCATTCCAGCCAGGAACCGGGCGAGCTGCCGCAGGTTGCCGGCGCCACCCTCACGGAGATAGTCCAAGGCCTCCGCCGCCACGCCCGCGGGGACGGTGGAGAGCGCCATCAGCTCGGCGTCCGGCGTCGCCTCGCCGCCCAGCACGATGAGCGGCAGGCCCCGGCGGCGCAGGTCTTCGACGCCCTCCCGCCAGGTGCTGAGGCCGCCGAGGAGCCGTACGACGACGACGTCGGCGCCCTCGCACAGCGCGTCGAGGTCGGCGACGCCGAGCCGTGAGGGGTTGCCGGTCAGGTATCCGGCGCCGGCGGAGCGGGCGGCCAGAAGTTCGGTGTCGGCCGTGGACAGCAGGAGTACACGCACGTGTCGTTCCTTCCCTCGGGGGTCCTCGCCCCGGCTCGGGTGAAAGCACCGACAGCGGGAAGTCTCCTGACTCTCAGGTCATCGCCATGGTGGCCCGGCCCTCTCATGAGGTCCGTTCCACCACCCGCGGCCTTCCAGCTCGTCGCCGTGGCCGTACGCGCGGGCTCGCTACCTGATCACAGTTGCGGGACAGCCCCGGAATCGCACCGGGTTCCTTCCCTGCCGTCGCCCGGACAGTCTAGAGAACGGCACCGCGAGCAACGGCACGAGACGCGCCAAGGTCAAAGCCACACAAAGCCTTGACACCCTCTCGCGGCGGATGTTGCCGTCGTCTTCCCTGGTCAGCAGGGTGACGAACGCCGTCACCTACGTTCGGGGGCAACATGGTCGAGACCTGGCGTCCGGTTCTCCTGCCGGGGCACGCGAAGGTGCCGTCTTTCGGTGAGGCGTACGAGAGCACGGCGCTGCTGGACGAACTGCGCGCCACCGAGTACGCCTACCTCGACGCGACCAGGCACGTCTATCTCGACTACACGGGTGCCGGGCTGCCGGCCGCGGCGCAGCTCCGCGTGCACGCCGAGCGGCTACGGGGCGGCTGTTTCGGCGACCCGTACGCCGACGGCCCGGCGTCGCCGAAGGCGCGCCGGGCCGTCGACCAGGCCCGGGACACGGTGCTCGCCTTCTTCAACGCCGACCCCGACGAGTACGCGGTGATCTTCACGCCGAACGCGACCGGAGCCTGCCGGCTCGTCGGGGAGGCGTATCCGTTCCGGCCGGGCTCCCGGCTGCTGCTCACCTCCGACAACCACAACTCCGTGAACGGCATCCGGGAGTACGCCAGGCGCGCGGGCGCCAAAGTCGGCCGGATCCCGCCGAGGGCGCGCGAGATGCGCGTGCCCGACGCGGACGTGGCGCGTGCGCTGCGCCGCGGGGAACGGGTCCGGCCCGCCCGCTGGGCCGAGGCCGCCGCGCTGAAGGCACCGGGGCGGCGCGGCCTGTTCGCCTACCCGGCACAGAGCAACTTCACCGGCGTGCACCATCCCCTGGAATGGGTCGAGCTCGCCCAGCGGCACGGCTACGACGTGCTGCTCGACGCGGCCGCGTACGTGCCGTCGAACGTCTTGGACCTCGCCGTCGTCCATCCCGACTTCGTGCCGGTCAGCTGGTACAAGGTGTTCGGATATCCGACCGGGATCGGCTGCCTGGTCGCCCGGCACGAGGCACTGGAGCGCCTGCGCCGCCCCTGGTTCGCGGGCGGCAGCGCGCAGGCGGCGAGCGTCCGCGCCCGCTGGGCGCTGCTCGCGGGCGACGAGACCGCGTTCGAGGACGGCACGCTGAACTTCCTGTCCATCCCCGACGTGGAGGCCGGCATCTCCTGGGTCTCCGAGATCGGCATGGACGTCATCCACCGGCGAGTGATGTGCCTCACCGCGTACCTGCTCGACCGCCTCCGCTCGCTGCGGCACGGCGACGAGCGTCCGCTCGTCCGGTTGCACGGCCCGCTGTCCACCCGGATGCGCGGCGGCACGGTCGCGTTCAACCTGCTGGACCCGCAGGGCGACGTGGTGGACGAGCGGGCGGTCGGGCGGGACGCCGCCGCGGCCGGGATCTCCCTGCGCACCGGCTGCTTCGGCAACCCCGGAGCGGCCGAGAACGCCTTCGGCCTCGACCGCCGGCGGGTGACCGGCGCGATCCGGCAGGGCCCCGCCACCGCCGACGAGTACCTGGACCTGCTCGGACTGCCGGCGAGCGGCACAGTCCGGGCGTCGCTCGGCGTCGTCTCGACCATCGGGGACGTCGATCGCCTCATCGAGTTCGTCGAGAGCACATACGCGGACCGGCTGCCCGACCTCACCGGCCTGGAGCCCCGCCTCCACTTCTGACCGACTGACCGCGGCGCCGGGCCGAGCCACTCCTACGGCGTCACCACCGGGCAGCCCAGCCGCTCCTCCACGTGCCTGGGTGGTGGCGCCGTGCCGTGTGACACCGCCATCCGCAGCCCCCCGAACGTCTCGCCGGGCCCCTCCGCGGCGAGTCGCGTGAAGAAGGCCGAGGTGGAGAACAGGACGCTCGCCCGGTGCCGGCGCACCCGCTCGGCCACGCCCGAGATCGAGCGGCGGCCGGAGTCGAGCACCGCGCTGGCGCCGGAGAAGAGAGGCAGGAACACGGTGGTGCCGAGACCGACCGGGTCGTAGGTCTTCGGCACCGAGAGGAGCACGTCGTTCTCGCGCACCCCGAGGGACTCCATGGCGAGGAACGCCGTCTCCGGATCGCCGTGGGCGTACATGGAGCTGTACTGCGCGAAGGCCGGCGTGCCGGGGAGGACGGGATGCGCTCCGGCGGACCTGGCACCGGGCATTCCGGCGATCAACTCGGCCGGGGTGATCGCGTGCCTGTGGCGCCCCGCCGCGCACACCGCCATCTCTCCCGGCGGCAGCGCGGACGCCTCCGGATCCGCGAGCATCGCGATGGCGCCCAGGCGTATCGCGCCGAGGAACGCCCAGACGAACTCGATCGAGCCGGGCAGCGCGATCACCACCCGGTCGCCCGGACCCGCGCCGCGCGCGCCCAGCAACGTCGCCATGCGGGTCGCCCCGCGGTGCACCTCGCCGTGGGTGTAGACGTCGTCGCCGCACAGGAACGCAGCCCGGTCGCGCCAGCCGAACGTATTCGTCCACTGGCTGAGCAGCTCCGCCAGATTGGCGTCCGGCGACGGTCCGGACATGCGTTCTCCCCCCGTATGCGGGCTCTGACGCGACATTAGGCCGGACCGGCGGTGTCGGGACAGCCCCGGAGCGTGATCAAATGGTTCTTAGGGAGGCCATCTGTGGACAGCGTTCGTGTCGCCCTGATCGGGTATGGCACCGGAGGCGCTGTCTTTCACGGCCCGCTGATCTCTGCCACGCCCGGCCTGGAGCTCGCCGCGGTCGTGACGGGCGATCCGGAGCGGCGGGCGGGCGTGCGCGGCCGTTACCCGGAGGCCGAGATCCTCGACGCGCCCGACGACGTGTGGTCCGGTGGGTACGACCTCGCCGTCATCACGACACCGAACCGGCAGCATGTCCCGCTGGCCCGCGCCGCGCTCGACGCCGGCATGCCGGTCGTGCTGGACAAGCCGGTCGCGCCGACGGCCGCCGAGGCCAGGTCGCTCGCCGGCGGCCCGCCGGTGATCCCGTTCCACAACCGGCGCTGGGACGGGGACTTTCGCACCATCGCACGGCTGGCCCGTGACGGCGCGCTGGGCCGGGTGCTGCGGTTCGAGTCGCGGTTCACCCGCTGGCGACCCCAGATCAAGCCCGGGTGGAAGGAGACCACCGACCCCGCCGACGCGGGCGGCGTGCTCTACGACCTCGGCTCTCACCTGATCGACCAGGCGATCACGCTGTTCGGGCCGCCTACGGACGTCTATGCCGAGCTGGACCTGCGCCGGCCCGGCGCGAAGGCGGTCGATGACGCGTTCGTGGCCCTGACCCACGCCGACGGGGTCCGCTCTCACCTGTGGATGAGCGCGATCAGCTCCGACCTGGGACCGCGCTTCCGCGTCCTCGGCGACCGCGCCGCCTACGTCACGTACGGCCTCGACCGCCAGGAGGAGCAGCTCCGCGACGGCCTCACTCCTTCCGACAGCGGCTACGGCGCGACGCCGCCGGAGTCGTACGGCCTGCTCGGCACCCCGGGGAGCATGCGGCCCGTGCCCAGCCGGCCAGGCCGTTACCAGGACTTCTACTCCCAGGTGGCCGCCGCGGTCAGAGGCGAGGCGCCCCCACCGGTGACCCTTGGTGACGCCGTCACCGGACTCGAGGTCATCGAGACCGCCCTGCGGCGCGCCCGGAACGGCTGACGGACCCGGCCCGGCCGGCACGGCCCGTGCTCACACGCCCGGCCCCCCGGGCGGCACGAGCGGGAGGCCCGCCGGGGCGCCGGACTCGATGAGACGCCGGAGCGCCTCGGTGTCGAGGTGGCGTTCGACGAGGTCGCCGAGGGCGTCGAGCTGGGCCTCGCGCAGCGCGGCGAAGTCGGTGTCCGGCGCGGGGGTGAAGGCCCGCCCGGCGGTCCCGGCGACGTCCGCGAGGAACGCGCGGCGGAAGGCGTCGTTCTCCAGCGCACCGTGCCAGGTCGTTCCCCACACGGCGCCGTCGCGGCACCCGTCGAGGAACGGCTCGCCGCCCTCCACCGCGACGGTCCCGTGGTGGATCTCGTAGGCGCGCACCGGTTCGCCGTAGGCCGTACCGGTGGGGCGACGCAGGGTCTTCTCCGGCGCGAACTCGACGCGCGCCGGCAGCAGGCCGAGGCCGTCGACACCACCCGCGCACGACTCGACGTCGTCGAGGATCTCCCGGGCGAGCATCTGGTAGCCGCCGCAGATCCCGAGGACCGGCCGGCCGTCGCGGGCCCGCCGTACGATCTCCGCGGCCAGCCCGCGTTCGTGCAGCCAGCCCAGGTCGGCGACGGTCGCCCGTGAACCGGGCAGCACGACCAGATCCGCGTCGGCGAGCTCGCCCGGCGTGGTCGCGAACCGCACGGTCACGCCCGGCTCGGACGCCAGCGCGTCGGTGTCGGTGAAATTGGAGATCCGCGGCAGCCGCACGACCACGACGCGCAGTACTTCACCGTCGTGACCCCGCCCTGCCGCCTGCGAGCCCCCGCGCCCCGCGCCGTACGGCGGGTTCGCACGGCCGGCGTCCAGAGCCAGGGAGTCCTCGACGTCCAGCCAGAGCCCCTCGAGCCAGGGCAGCACGCCATAGACCTTCCGCCCGGTCAGCGCGGTGATCTGCGCCAGGCCCGGAGCGAGCAGTTCGGGCGCGCCGCGGAACTTGTTGATGACGAAGCCAGCGATCAGTTTCTGGTCGCCGGGGTCCAGCAGGCCGACCGTGCCGTACAGGGCCGCGAACACCCCGCCACGGTCGATGTCACCGACGACGATCACCGGGAGGTCCGCGGCGCGCGCGAGGCCCATGTTCGCGATGTCGCCCGCCCGCAGGTTGATCTCCGTGGGGCTGCCTGCGCCCTCGCAGATCACGACGTCGTACTCGGCGCGCAGCGTGGCCAGGCTGGTTCCGACCACCTCGCGGAGGCGGCTCTTGTGCGCGCCGTACTGCATGGCGTCCACCTCGGCGACCGGGTGGCCGAGCACGACGACCTGGCTACGCCGGTCGGTGCCGGGCTTCAGCAGCACGGGGTTCATGTGGGCGGATGGCTCGACGCGTGCGGCGGCGGCCTGCATGGCCTGCGCCCGGCCGATCTCCGCGCCGTCGGCGGTGACCATCGAGTTCAGCGACATGTTCTGCGCCTTGAACGGCGCGACCTTGACGCCCTGGCGGACCAGCCAGCGGCACAGCCCGGCGGTGAGAATGCTCTTGCCCGCGTCCGAGGTCGTTCCCGCGACCAGCAGCGCACCGTTCATCAGATGCGCGGTGTGGAGACCCCGGTCTTCAGGCCGGGGAGGAAACGCCGCTCCCTCCTCGAAATGTCGGTGGTGGTCGATAGCGTGTTCGCATGCGGTTTCGTCTTCAGCCCACACCCGCCCAAGAGCGGGTGTTGCTGGAGCACTGCGCGCATGCCCGTTTTGTGTGGAATCTTGCGGTGGAGCAGCATCAGCATTGGCGGCCGGGGCGTGCGGGTGCGCCGGGCTATGGGGAGCAGTCTGGGCAGTTGACCGAGGCGCGGAAGGAGTTCGGGTGGTTGGCGGCCGGGTCGCAGACGGTGCAGCAGCAGGCGTTGCGGGACTTCGCCCAGGCCATGAGCAACTTCTTCGCCGGTACGCACCGCAGGCCCACCTGGCGCAAAGCCGGCCGGCATGAGGGGTTCCGGATCGTCGGGCAGCGCGGCAGCCACTGGGATGTGCGCCGGCTGTCCCGCAAGGTCGGTGAGGTGAAGATCCCGAAGGTCGGCTGGGTACGGTTCCGCTGGTCCCGTCAGATTCCCGATCAGGTCAAGTCGTTCCGTGTCACCCGGGACCGGGCGGCGCGCTGGCATGCCGGGTTCGCCGCCATCCCCCCACCGGTCAACGGACCCGGTACGGGGGCGGTCGTCGGGGTGGATCGGGGTGTGGCCGTGTCCGCCGCGCTTTCGACCGGCGAGCTTCTGTCCGTACCCGGCCTGCGCGCGGCCGAGGCCAAGCGACTCCTGCGCCTGCAACGGAAGCTGGCACGCGCTAAGCGCGGCTCGAATCGGCTGGAGCAGAAGGCTTCTGGGCGGGTGGAGAGGGTCGATCCCGCGTACACGTCCCAGACCTGCAACCTCTGCGGGTATCGCGACCCGAGAAACCGTCAGAGTCAAGCGGTCTTCCGGTGTCGCGTCTGCGGGCATGTAGATCACGCGGGTGTGAACGCGGCCAAGAACATCGCCGTGGGGCGGACGGTGACCGCGCGGGGAGGCCGGCCGATGGGCGGGCCTGTGAACCGCGAACCTCAACCCGTTACCTCCTCCGGGTAGGGACGGGTTGGAATCCCCCGCCTTCAGGCGGGGGAGGACGTCAACTCGTTGGACACGGTGTGCGACAGCAGGCGTCGATCCGGGGAGTGAGATGGCCTTGAAGCGTGAATGGCGGCGCGTCGGCGCGGCGTCGGCGACGGTGTCCGCCGGTGCTCTGGTGTTCTTCGCCGCGGGCACCGGCCCCGCCTCGGCGGAAACCCGCCTCAACGTCCAGAGCAGCGGCGACTGCAAGCTCGGCGGCCTGCTGTGCGGCATCCTCGGCGGCGGCAAGGGCAAGCCGGCGACACCGCCCAAGCCCTCCGGCGGCCAGACCGGCAAGCCCAAGTCCAAGCCCAGGCCCAAATCCGCTCCCGCCCATCCCGAGCACGGTGGTTCTGGTTCCGGCTCTGGCAGCGGATCCGCCCCGATCCGGCAGCCGATGGCACCGCCCGCCGCCGACACCGGCCCCGCGGCCGCCGAGGTGACGTCGCCACAGCGGACACCGCCCGCGCTGCCCGACATCACGTCGCAGAACCCGGTCGTCTTCCCCGAGGCGGCGCCCGGCGAGCAGCCGTCGCAGGCGCACCTCGTCGCGGCGACGGCACCGGCCGACGGCACGATGCCGCCCCTGCTGGTCGCGACCGCGTCGGGCATCATCGGCGCCGTGGCCGCACTCAACCTGAGCGTACTGAACCGCCGCCTGCGCCGCCCGCGGCACCGCTGACCGCGAGGGCGGCAACGGCAGCGGCAGCGGGCGCCCGCTCAGCCGCCGACGGCGTGAAATCCGCCGTCGACGTGCACGATCTCGCCGGTCGTCGCGGGGAACCAGTCGGACAGCAGCGCCACGCAGGCCTTCGCGGTGGGCTCGGGATCGGCGACGTCCCAGCCTAGCGGGGCCTTCTCCGGCCAGAGGTCGGTGAACTCCTGGAAGCCGGGGATGCTCTTGGCCGCCATCGTCTTGAGCGGACCGGCCGCCACGAGGTTGACGCGCACGCCGTCCGGGCCGAGGTACTTGGCGAGGTAACGGGCCGTTGACTCCAGGCCCGCCTTCGCCACGCCCATCCAGTCGTACACCGGCCAGGCCTGGGTGGCGTCGAAGTCGAGCCCGACCACGGATCCGCCGTTCTTCATGAGCGGCAGGCAGGCGGCCGTCAGCGACTTGAGGGAGTACGCCGAGATCTGCATGGCGGTCGCCACGTCGTCCCACGGCGTGTTCATGAAGTTGCCGCCGAGCGCGGTCTGCGGCGCGAACCCGATGGAGTGCACGACGCCGTCGAGGCCGTCGACGTGCTCCCCCACCCGGTCGGCCAGGCCGTCGAGGTGCTCGGTGCTGGTCACGTCGAGCTCGATCACCGGCGCGGTGTCCGGGAGCCGCTTGGCGATGCGCTCCACGAGCGACATACGGCCGAACCCCGTCAGCACGACGGTGGCACCCTCCTGCTGGGCCAGCCGCGCGATGTGAAAGCCGATGGAGGCGTCGGTGAGGACGCCGGTGACGAGGATCCGTTTGTCGTCGAGAATGCCCATTCAGTGCCCCATTCCAAGGCCGCCGTCGACCGGGATGACCGCGCCGGTGATGTAGGCGGCGTCGTCGCTGGCCAGGAACCGGACCGCCTTGGCCACCTCGGTGGCCTGCGCGATCCGGCCCAGCGGGATCTGTTTCTTGATCTCAGCCTGCCGGTCCTCGCCCAGAGCCGCCGTCATGTCGGTCTCCACGAAGCCGGGCGCGACCACGTTGATGGTGATGTTGCGCGATCCGAGCTCGCGGGCGAGTGACCTGGCGAAGCCGACCAGCCCTGCCTTGGAGGCGGCGTAGTTGGCCTGGCCGCCGGAGCCGAGCAGCCCGACGACCGAGGAGACCAGGATGATCCGGCCGTTGCGCTTGCGTATCATGCCGCGCACCGCGCGCTTGGCGACGCGGTAGGCACCGGTCAGGTTGGTGTCCAGGACGGAGGTGAACTCCTCCTCGCTCATCAGCGCGAGCAGGTTGTCTCTCGTGATGCCGGCGTTGGCGATCAGCACTTCGACCGGGCCCTGCTCGGCCTCGACCTTGCCGAACGCCGCATCGACGTCCTCGGTACTCGTGATGTCGCAGCGCACGCCGAACAGGCCTTCGGGCGGCTCGCCGGAGCGGTAGGTCACGGCGACGGCGTCTCCCGAGCTCTTGAGCTCGTGGGCGATGGCCAGCCCGATTCCCCGGTTCCCCCCGGTGACGAGGACTGAGCGACTCATTCGGAAACCTCCAGTTCGGTCGGTGGCGAGCCTATTGGGCTACCGGCAGGTAGCACGATGACGCCACCGCCAATGGTGACCGGCCGGTCTTTGTAGGACGCGATAGGTTGCAGCAGTGCGAGAGATCGATCCAGACTTTGCCGCCCTGCCGATGCGCGCGCTCGCCGACGCCGCGCTGTCCAGAGCGCGGGAGCTCGGCGCCGAGCACGTCGACTTCCGCCTCGAACGGATCCGCCATCAGACCCTTCGCCTGTCCGACGGCCGCCTGGAGACCGCGATCGACGCCGACGACATCGGCTTCGCCGTGCGCGTCGTCAAGGACGGCACGTGGGGATTCGCCGCGGGAATCGACCTGACGACCGGTGCGGCCGCCCGCGTGGCCGAACAGGCGGTCGAGGTCGCCAAGGTGTCCGCCGCCATCAACCGGGAACGCATCGAGCTCGCCGCCGAACCGGCGCACGGCGAGCGGGTCTGGACCTCCTCCTACGTCATCGATCCGTTCACCGTGCCCATCCGTGACAAGGTCGCCCTGCTGGCCGACTGGAGCGGGCGGCTGCTGTCCGACGACCGGGTCGCCCACGTCGACGCCTCGCTGCTGCAGGTGAAGGAGTACAAGTTCTACGCCGACGCGGCGGGCACCGTCACCACCCAGCAGCGGGTGCGGCTGCACCCCGTCCTCAACGCGGTCGGCATCCGGGACGGTGGGTTCGACACGATGCGCACGCTCGCCCCGCCGGTGGGCCGGGGCTATGAGTACCTCACCGGCTCCGGGTGGGAATGGGACGACGAGCTGGCCCGGATCCCCGAGCACCTCGCCGAGAAGCTGGCCGCGCCGTCGGTCGAGGCGGGTGTGTACGACCTCATCGTCGACCCGTCCAACCTGTGGCTGACGATCCACGAGTCGATCGGGCACGCCACCGAGCTGGACCGGGCCCTGGGGTACGAGGCGGCATACGCCGGGACGTCGTTCGCCACCCCCGACAAGCTCGGCACGCTGCAGTACGGCTCGAAGATCATGAACATCGTGGGCGACCGCACGGCCGAGCACGGCCTCGCGACCATCGGCTACGACGACGAGGGCGTCGAGACGCAGCGCTGGGACATCATCCGCGACGGCCGGTTCGTCGGCTACCAGCTCGACCGGCGGATCGCGCACCTGACCGGGCAGAAGCGCTCGAACGGCTGCGCGTTCGCCGACTCCCCGTCCAGCATGCCGCTGCAGCGCATGGCGAACGTCTCCCTGGAGGCAGCCACGGACGGCCCGTCCACCGAGGAGCTGATCTCCGGGGTCGACCGCGGCATCTATGTCGTCGGTGACAAGAGCTGGTCGATCGACATGCAGCGCTACAACTTCCAGTTCACCGGCCAGCGTTTCTACAAGATCGAGAACGGCCGGCTCGCCGGCCAGCTGCGCGACGCCGCCTACCAGGCGAACACCACCGACTTCTGGAACTCGATGGAGGCCGTGGGCGGCCCGGAGACGTACGTCCTCGGCGGCGCCTTCAACTGCGGCAAGGGCCAGCCCGGTCAGGTCGCGCCGGTCAGCCACGGAACGCCCTCCGCCCTGTTCCGCGGCGTCAACATCCTCAACGCGGTCAAGGAGGCCGGTCAGTGAGTACCCCGCAGGAGACGGTCGAACGGGCGCTGCGGTTCTCCCGCGCGGACGACTGCACCGTCATCGCCGACGAGTCCACCGGCGCCAACCTGCGCTGGGCGGGCAATACGCTCACCACCAACGGCGTCACCCGGTCCCGGCGGCTCACCGTCATCGCCATCGTCCACAAGGCCGAAGGCGTCTCCGCGGGCGTGGTGTCGCGGGCCGGGGTCGCCCCGGATCAGGTCGAGGACCTCGTCCGCGCCGCGGAGCGCGCTGCGGCGCAGAGCGGTCCGGCCGAGGACGCCGCGCCCCTCATCGACGCGGCCCACTCGGGCCACGGCAGCGCGTGGGACGACCCTCCGGCCGAGACTTCGGTCGGCGTCTTCGAGGGGTTCGCCCCCAGTCTCGGCGAGGCGTTCGCCGCGGCCGAGGGCGACGCCCAGCGGCTGTACGGCTTCGCCCAGCACGAGATGAACTCCACGTTCGTGGGCACGTCCACGGGGCTGCGGCTGCGTTTTGACGAGCCGACCGGCAAGGTCGAGCTGAACGCGAAGACGGCCGACATGTCCCGGTCCGCGTGGGCCGGCGCCGGTACCCCCGACTTCCGCGACGTCGACGTCGCGGCGCTGACCGGCGAGCTGGCCCGCCGCCTGAAGTGGGGCGAACGGCGCATCGAGCTGCCCGCCGGCCGCTACGAGACGCTGCTGCCGCCGAGCGCCGTCTCGGACCTGATGACCTACCTGTACTGGTCGGCCGGTGCCCGCGACGCCCATGACGGCCGCACCGTCTTCAGCAGGCCCGGAGGCGGCACGCGGGTCGGCGAGACGCTGTCCGGGCTGCCGGTCCGGCTTTACAGCGACCCGGCCGCGCCGGGACTCGAGTGCACACCGTTCGTGGTCGCCCACGCCTCCAGCCGCGACTCCTCGGTCTTCGAGAACGGTCTGGCGTTGCGCGGCGCGGACTGGATCTCCGACGGAAAGCTCGCCGCCCTCCTTCAGACCCGCCAGTCGGCCGCGCTCACCGGCCTGCCGCTCACGCCCGGAGTCGACAACCTCCTGATGGAGCTGCCCGGCGCGACGGCCACCCTCGACGAGATGGTCGCCAGGACCCGGCGCGGGCTGCTGCTCACCTGCCTGTGGTACATCCGCGAGGTCGATCCGCAGTCGCTGCTGCTGACCGGGCTCACGCGCGACGGCGTCTACCTCGTCGAGGACGGCGAGGTCGTCGGCGAGGTGAACAACTTCCGGTTCAACGAGAGCCCGGTCGGCCTGCTGTCCCGGCTGGCGGAGGCGGGCGGTACGCAGCGCACCCTCGGACGGGAGTGGTCGGACTACTTCACCCGCACCGCGATGCCGCCGCTCCGCGTCGCCGACTTCAACATGTCGACGGTCAGCAAGGCGAGCTGAGCTCCACCGGTCGCGCCGGCATTGAGCCGGCGTGCCGGGCCGTGCTCGCTCACGCGGTCAGCCTGGCCGTGAGCTCCTCCAGGCCGGCCACGATCAGGTCCGGCCCAGGCCCCACGGGCAGCGGGGCCTGGCCGGGCCGGCGGACGAACGCCGCGCGTGCCCCGGCCGCCTGGGCGCCCGCACAGTCCCAGCCGTGCGCGGCGACCAGCAGTAGGTCGCCGATGCCTGCTCCCAGGCGGTCCGCCGCGTGGTGGTACGGCTCCGCCGCGGGCTTCAGCCGGCGTACCTCGTCCGCCGACACCACCTCGTCGAAGAGGGGCGCCAGGTTCGCGTTCCGAAGCTGCGACCGTACGACGGCGAGCGGGTTGTTGGTGAGGGCGGCGATCCGGAAGCCGTGATCGCGGAGGGTCGTGAGTGCCTCCGGCACGTCGGGGTGGGGCGGCAGATGGACGAACTCCCGTGCGAGTCGGTCCCGGTCGCCGGGGCCGATCCGCCGCCCCAGCCGGTGGGCCAGAGATTCGAGACAGGCGACGCCGAGGTCGGCGAAGTTCTCGTAGCGGCCGGTGATGGTGGTCACCATCGCGGCCTGCAGCAGAGTGGCGAACCACTCACCGCGGGCGGCCACGGCGCCCAGGATCTCTTCGAAGCAGGGGTCGAGCGCGGTCAGGTCCAGCAGTGTCTCGTTGACGTCGAAGACGATCGCCTGGGGTGAGGTCACGCCGCCAGTCTGGCTCAGGAGTCCTCGAGGCGGAACCCGACCTTGAGCCCGACCTGGTAGTGCGCCACGTCGCCGTCGACGATCTGGCCCCGCACCTCGGTGATCTCGAACCAGTCGAGGTGACGGAGCGTCTGACCGGCCCTCCTGATCGCGTTGCGGACGGCCGCGTCCACGCTGTCCGGCGAGGTTCCGACGATCTCCGTCACGCGGTAAGTGCGCTCCGACATGGTGCCTCCTGTGGCCGTGATGAACAGGTGATGATCGTCCTTCCCACCCTCCCCGCCGCCATGCGACGGAGTCCGTTCGGGCAAGCTGACAGCCGTGTTCTCCAGTCACGCGGACTACCGGAAGCTCGAGGACAGGGCCCGGCGGGTCCTGGACCCGGGCGTCTTCGACTTCTACGCGGGGGGCTCCGGCGACGAGACGACGCTCGCCGCCAACGAGGCCGCCTGGGGCCGGATATCGCTGCGCCCGCACGTGCTCCGCGACGTTTCCGGAGTCGACATCCGCACGCGAGTGCTCGGCCAGGAGCTCGCCGGCCCGGTGTGCGTGGCGCCGGTGGGCTATCAGACGCTCGCGCATCCGGAGGGAGAGCTCGTGACGGCCCGCGGCGCGCGGCGGGCCGGCGCGCTGCTGACGGTGTCCTCACGCAGTTCGCGGAGGATCGAGGACGTGGCCGCCGAGGCGGGACCCTGGTGGTTCCAGGCGTACGTGCTGCGTGACCGCGGGCTGACCCGGGAGCTCGTGTGCCGTGCGGCGGCCGCGGGGGCGACGGCGCTCACCCTCACCGGCGACACCCCCTACCTGGGCCGGCGGAGACGCGACCGCGATCCCGGGTTGATCCCGGACGAGATCTTCCGCGTGAACCTCGGCGACGGGTTCGACCGGGCACTGGCCGAGCAGGCGTCCGACGTCACCTACGACGACATCGCGTGGCTCCGTGAGGTCTCCGGGCTTCCGGTCGTGGTCAAGGGTGTGCTGCGCGGCGACGACGCGCGGGAATGCGCCGCCGCGGGCGCGTCGGGGGTGTGGGTGTCGAACCACGGCGGGCGGCAGCTCGACGGCGCGGTGGCGACCGCCGAGGCGCTGCCGGAGGTGGCCGCCGCCGTGGGCGACCTGGTGGAGGTCTACGCCGACGGCGGCGTGCGTACCGGCGTCGACGTGCTCCGCGCGCTGGCTCTCGGCGCCAGGGCGGTGTTCGTGGGCCGTCCGGTGCTGTGGTGCCTGGCCACGGGCGGCGAGGATGGTGTGGCAGCCGGCCTGGCCGAGCTGTCCGAAGGACTCGCGCACGCGATGGGGCTGGCCGGCGTGACCGTGATCGCGGAGATCACCGGGGGCTTGTGCCATCCCGCCGCCGGGAGGAATAACGTGGAGGGGTGAGGGTCCCATCCCGGCGCCGGCGGCGCGACAGGCCGGCCGTCTACACCGTCACCGACGCGCACAGGCCGCTGTCGGAGGACATCGGCTACCGCGAGCGGCGCTATCTCATCACGATGGGCGTCCGCGCTCTGTGCTTCGTGCTGAGCATCGTGTTCGCGGTGACGCTGCACGGCCCCTGGCGATGGCTGGCGGTCGTCGCTCTGCTCGGCGCGGTGATCCTGCCTTATGTTGCGGTCATCTTTGCCAACGGCGGACGCGAGCCGGACAGCAGTGCCCGGTTCGCCCCGTATGATCCGAAATCACCGCCCGAGAAACGGATTTCCGGGCCCCGGGACCAAATCGGCCCGTGACAAGCTCTTGACTAACTGAGGGGGGGTTCGGTGTACGATTTGTACCGGCGCTCTGGTCCCCCGTCGGGGCGCCCGTGCCGGTGTTCCGGGCCCCCGTCGGAACACCGATGATCGCGACGCCGGGAGGATTGCCCCCGTATCCTCCCGGCGTCGCCATTCTCCGACTTGGAGCGACCGGCAATAGGACTGCCGGGCTCGAGATTCCCGGTCGGCCTGCGATAGCCGATAACGCGGCCGAGGCCCCCGAAACGCTGGCGTGGGCCCGGTCCTGGGACCGGGCCCGCGCGTGATCAGCGTCTGTCAGGCGTCGCGGCGTTTCAGCAGTACCGCGGCGATCAGCAGGAGCACCGCGGTCCAGATCGCGAAGACTCCGTAGCCCTGCCAGGGGGTGAGCAGGTCGTGCTGGCCCTGACGTGCCTGGGAGATGAGGTGGCCGGCCTCGGACGGCAGGTAGGCGTGCACGTGCTTGCCGACGCTGCCCGGGAGGAGCTGGGCCAGCGGCGCGAGCACGAGGACGAACCCGATCACTCCGGTGATGCCGGCCGCCGTGTGCCGGATGATGCCCCCGAGGGCGAGGGCGAACAGGCCGAGCATGGCCAGGTACAGGCCGCCGCCCAGGACCGCCCGAAGGACACCGGGGTCACTGAGCGCGACCGGCGCCTTGGCGTGCAGCATGGGGGCGCCGATGAAGAAGGAGGCGAAGGAGACCGCCGTGCCGAGCACGAGGATCAGCAACCCGAACACCACGGCCTTGGCCGCGAGCATCGGCAGCCGCCGCGGCACCGCCAGCAGGCTGGCCCGGATCATGCCGGTGGAGTACTCCGAAGCGATCACCATGACGCCCAGGACGCAGACGGTCAGCTGACTGAGGAAGAACCCGGTGCCCAGGATCGTGCTCGTGGGATCGGCGATGATCGACGCCCGTGCCGCGGGATCGCTCTTGTTCCACTGCGCCGCGGTCAGTGCCGTGAACAGCGCGGTGAACCCAAGGTCGAGCACGACCAGCAGGACCAGCGACCAGACGGTCGACCGTACCGAACGGATCTTGGTCCATTCGGAGAGCATCAGCCGGCCGAAACCGGGCTTTCGAGCCTGCTTCGCCGCCTCAGGGGCGGTTGTCTCGGTCGTCATCAGGCGCCTCCCTGCGCGTCCGGAGCGACACCGGCGCCGTACTCGACACTCTCGCGGGTCAGCTCCATGAATGCCTCTTCCAGCGATCCGCGCCGGGGGGTGAGCTCATGCAGGACGAAGCCGCCCGCGGCGGAGAGCTCGCCGATGCGCGCGGCCTCCAGGTTCGTGACGGTCAGCAGCCCTTCGCCGTTCGGGACGGCCTTGCCGCCCTCCTTGCCGACGGCAACGGCGAGCCGCTCGGCGTCCGGGCTGCGCACGACCACGATCTGCTCCGTGCTGCGCTCGATGAACTCCTCGGTGGAGCAGTCCGCGATCAGGCGTCCCCGGCCGATGACGATCAGATGGTCTGCGGTGACCGCCATCTCGTTCATGAGATGGCTGGAGACGAAGACCGTCCGGCCCTCCGACGCCAGTTGCTTCATCAGCGTGCGGATCCAGACGATGCCCTCCGGGTCAAGCCCGTTGACCGGCTCGTCGAGGATGAGGACGGACGGGTCGGCGAGGAGTGCCGCGGCGATGCCCAGCCGCTGGCCCATGCCCAGCGAGAATCCACCCGCGCGCTTCCGGGCGACCTCGGTGAGGCCGACCAGCTCGATGACCTCCTCCACCCGCTTCTTGCCGAGGCCCTGCGTCTGAGCCAGGCACAGCAGGTGGTTGTAGGCGCTGCGACCGGTGTGGATCGCGCGGGCCTCCAGCAGGGCGCCGACCATCCGCAGCGGCCTGGGCAGATCCCGGTAGTGCCGGCCGTCGATCGTCGCGTCGCCCCGGTTGGGCCGGTCGAGGCCGAGCAGCAGGCGCATCGTGGTCGACTTCCCGGCGCCGTTGGGGCCGAGGAAACCGGTCACCCTGCCCGGCTCGACAGTGAAAGACAGATCATTCACGGCGATCTTGTCGCCGTAACGCTTGGTGAGGTTCTTTGCCTCGATCATTCGCAGATCCTGAATTCGTCGGTTGCGATTCGTGAGGTAGATCACAGTAGTGGCTCCGGGCGGGGCGGCGGATCCACCCTTCGACTGATATCCGACTCCACCTGGCTGTGTTTCATCGCATGCGCGGCGTGGAGACCTCGGCTTTGGGGCCGGGGAG
>JAOPYL010000268.1 GCA_025964625.1 Actinoallomurus sp.
GCGCAGCCGGAGGGATTCGAACCCCCAACCTTCTGATCCGTAGTCAGATGCTCTATCCGTTGAGCTACGGCTGCATGGCTGCGATGAGTGTACCGGGAGTCGGCGACAGCACGCGAATCGGATGGCAGGCGTCGCCGCAGAGAGACTCCTGCGCAGGTCAGCATGGGCGCTGCACGACGAGACAGCCATCGCGGTCTGGTCGTCAGCGCGTAGATGTTCTTTGTCGTACGAAAGCGGTTGGGTGTTGCGGTTCATCGCGTTGTTGTCGCTGGTTGGCGTTCCGGCGTGGCTCGGCGGTCCTGGGTGCCGGGTGGTCGTTGGCCGGCTGCGTTGCTACGCCCAGCTCGGGGTCCAGGGATCGGTGTGGCGGGGGCCTGTCGGCCTGCGGCCGAGGTGCTTCCGAAGGGCCGCGAGTCCGGGGTGGGGGTTGCCGGTCCGCCAGATCAGGGAGTGGGTAGACGGGCATCGGGATGTTCGGGCCGTTGACGACGGTGGTGGTGGACGCGGTCAGATACCTGCTGTCAGCACTCGGAATCCGCGCGATCGGCGGCCACGAACCGCACCCACCGGCCAGACGCACACAGCGATTCAGCACGGGCGACGTCGTTCAGGGGCGGCGCTACATCCTGCGCCATCCCCACCTCCGACCGCTGTTCTTCAACGCCGGCCTGATGAACGGGCTGATCATGGTGACCGCGGCGGCCTGAGGTTGATGACAGACTGTCCCGAGTTACACCAAATGGGTCAGAACGCAGCAAAACCCGCAGCGCTGGACACCCCGTAGCGGCCGTGTTGCGGTATTTCATCTATTTAGGGCGATCTTGCTACCAACCCATAGGGTCTGGTGTAAGCAGGAATGCGCTGTCCAAATCGTGGAGCACGTACATGGCAAGGTGGTCAAGCTTCGCCCCCGCCGCCGACCGACGTCTCGTCAAGGGACTGCATGACGGGGACGACGACGTGCTCGCCACGCTCTATGACGTCTACGCCGAGCGTTTGTACGACTACTGCATGGCGCTTCTGGACGATTCCAAAGCCGCGGCTGACGTCGTACATGACAGCTTCGTTGACGCGGCGCGCCGTGCGCCGCGAATGCGGGAGCGGGAGCGACTGCGCCCCTGGCTGTACGCGGCGGCGCGACGGCGCTGCCTGCAGCGCAAGCTGCAGACGGAACCGGCAGAGGGCAACCCGCTCGCCCGCCTGGACTTCCTGCACCGGGAGGCGCTGTACCTCGCGGTCCGGCACGACCTGACCGGCGACGATCTGGCCGCGACGCTGGGTGTCTGCGCGCGACGCGCGCAGGCGAGGCTGACCCGCGCCGAACGTCAGGTTCCCGATGCCGCCGAGTTCCTGGACACGACTCCGGCGCCCGTGGTGCCGGCCGCGCTCCGGCATCGCGTCCAGCACACCGGCACCGATCCGGAGCTGGCCGGCTATCGCGCCGAGATCGCGGCCCGGGGCGGGGCCCTGACGCCCGACGGGATGCCTCGCCAGCCCGACGCCCCCTCGCAGCTGGCCCGGCGCTGGGCGTTCACGAGCGCCGGGTCGCTCGCGACGCTGGCGAGCGCGGCGGTGGCTCTGCTGATCGTCAGCCCGAACCTGCCCGTGCCGGACATCGAGTGGCCGGGCGGGAAACCTTATCTGGACCCCTCGCCCTCTCCCCGCACCCACCAGCCGCGCACGCCACCGCAGACCGGCGCGCCCGGCGAGCAGCAGCCGCCGAGTTCCGGCCCGCAGCTGTTTCCCTCGATTCCGGCCTCGCCTGGCAAGCCGTCCCGCCCGCCCCGCCCGAGGCGGCCCGGCGTGCTGGACGTAGGCCCCCGGTCGATCCACCTCCGGGGTTACGACACGGTCGGCGACCTGTATCTCGCCGCCAAGGGCGGCCCGGTGACGTGGACCGCCGGCGTTGCGGACCCGCAGCTCACCGTGTCGAGGACGAGCGGCGGAATCCGCGGTGGCGGCCGCGTCACCATTCACGTCATCCTCGACCGTCACCTGATCACACTGGCCGGCGAGTCGACGGTCACGGTGTCCGACGGGGCGGGCCACTACATTCCGGTGATCGTGGCCTGGGACACGTCCCTGCTGTGATCACACACCGCGAACCGCTCCCGCCTCGCAGGCACCGGTCACCGCCGGCGCCGCCGGAGCGGCACCGGCGGTGACCGGCGGACGACCTGGACGACGGTTGCGGCGGTGATCGGTCAGCGCAGGCCACCCGGGAGGGCGACGAGACCCGCGCCGGCTTCCCCGCCGCCCCCGCCCCCGCTGACGGCCCGGAGTGCCGCCGGAGCGAGCCGCTCCTCCACCGTGCGCCGCTGGACGAAACCGTGGTACACCACGCCCTTGGCGTTCACGCGTACGGATCGGAACTCGTCAGGGTGGAGTGAGCAGAATCCCGTCCGCACGACGTCCTGGTAGAGCGTCTGCGAGACGATGAGCGCGACGTCGCGGTCCTGCTGGTCGGCGAGGACCCGGCGTACCGCCTTGGCGTCGAGGAGGCGGCTGACCACGATGGGCGCGTCGCCGGCCGGTCCGAACGGGCCCGGCGTCAGCGTCCCGTGGTGTAGCGCGACCCGGAGCCGCAGGCGGGCCCCGGCGGTCCGCTGCCGGTTGAACTCGCCCAGGATCTTCTCGATCTGATGGGTGAAGTCGCCGACCACGACGGAGACGTCGACGTCCTCGGGAAGGACGACCAGCTCACCGTCGCCGCTGACCTGCTCGTACCACAGGCTCCGATCAAGCCCGACGTTCTGCGCGGCGAGGCTGAGGATGTGACGGAGATCCGTCTGAGCCCGCAGCTGCTCCCGCGCGTCCCGCGCGCTGTATTTCTCGACGTCGACCGCCAGAACAAGACGGTACATAAGGCGAACGTTGCCATAAACGTCCGTACACGACATAGGCACCTCCAAAGCAAACCGGGCCGTCCGCCCTCATTCGCTCCACTTCGGGAGAGAGTGTGCCTCTCAGAGGATGACCATGGCGCCTAATTTCCCCGTACGTCCCGGTGGCCGTCTCCCATCTCCTCGCGAACCTGCGTCCGGTTAGACGCAGGAAGTGGCCTCCAGGCTCCCCGAGGTAAGGGGATGGCTACCTTCCGGTCAGTGCGGGTCGCCGGATGGTGCGGCGATCACCGCCACCCCAGGCCGGCCCGCCACCGGACGCGCCAGAGGGCGATGTCCGGCGCCGGCTCCCGGTCCGCCACTGGGCGGTCCCGGATCCGTCACCAACACAAACTCCGGATTGAGGAGCATTTCTCCTCATGAATCCGGTATTTGCCGAAGCACTTCTCAGCCGAATCCAAAAGCCGTGGATATCAGGGCCGAGATGCCATGTATAGCAGCGCACACGGTGCGTACCGGCGCGTTCCGCGGCACCGGCCGCTCGCAGGCGCACCCATCGACCCCTCCGGAGACTCGGCCCCGCCTGCGCCCGAAGCCGACAATCCACAGCTTTGCTGTCACCCCACCGTAAGGTCATGCGATGTGCCAGGTGTCACAATCGGCGACTACTTGGCGTGACAATCGGGTAGCTAGCTGCCGTGACCGACATAACGGAGGCGAACGGCCCCAGTGGCCGGCTCCTGGTCATCGGTGGGGGGGAGAACCGCACCTGCGGCACCGGGCCGCTCAAGGAGTTCGTGGCGCTCTCCGGCGCGCAGCGGTCGCGCATCGTGGTGGTGACCACGGCCACCGGTATACCCGAAGAGGTGACGGCGGAATACACGATGGTGTTCCACCGTCTCGGCGTCTCGGCAGTGACCGAGCTGCGGCTCCTCGGCCGTACCACCGCCGACGACCCGGCGTCGCTGACCATGATCGAACAGGCCACCGGCGTACTGTTCAGCGGCGGAGACCAGTCACGGTTCCGGACGCTCGTCGGCTCCAGGACCAATGCCCTGTTGCACCGCCGGCTGCGCTACGACGGCCTCGTCATCGCCGGCACCAGCGCGGGTGCCACCGCGATGGGCCGCTGGATGATCCTGGGCGGTGAGGGGCGCGACGTCGCCGCGTCCGCGGTGCGGATCGGGCCCGGCCTGGACCTGCTCGGCAACGTACTGATCGACATGCACTTCGCCGAGCGGGGCCGGCTGCCACGGCTGCTCAGCGGCATCGCCCTCGACGTGCAGTACCTGGGCGTCGGGATCGACGAGGACACCGCCATCGTGGTCGGTGGCGGCCGCTTCGAGGTGATCGGCCGGGGTGTCGTCACCGTCGTGGACGCCGACCGGGCCACCGTCGCCTACGCCTCGAACAATCCGATGGCCCTTTTCGACGTTCGTCTGCATCTCCTTCCGGCCGGCTGCTGGTTCGACATGGAGCAGCGCAAACCGTGGTTCGGCCCAATCCGGGAAGAAGAGGAGTAAGCCGTGCACCTGGACCATCTGCGCTGGCTCGGCGGTTCTAATCTCTATGTCTCACGACCGGTGGTGATCGCCTGTCTCGAGCTGGAGGAGCTGACCGGCCGGGAGACCACCGACTTCGTGGGCTTCGCCGAACGGCTGGTGCCCTTGTTGCCCGGGCTCGCCGAGCACCACTGCTCGGCCGGCCGGCCGGGCGGCCTGCTGGAGGCGATGGCCCGTGGCACCTATTTCGGGCACGTCACCGAGCACGTCACCTTGGAACTGTCCTCGATGATCGGCCGGGAGGTCTTCTTCGGCCGTACCGTCTGGGCGGGTGCGCCGGGACGCTACGACGTCATCCTGGAGTGCCCGCGGGACGAGCCACCCGAGGTGTCGGTCATCGGAGACCTCATCGAGCTGGCGCTGCGGACGGTCACCGAGCTGCTGAACGGCCGGACACCCGTACTCGGCGCCGACCTGGCCGCCATCGCCTCGGTGTACGGGCAGACCCGGCTCGGTGTCAGCACCGCGGCGCTCGCCGCCGCGGCGCGGCGCCGTGGCATCCCGGTGCGGCGGATGGGCCACTTGAACCTGCTTCAGCTGGGCCACGGCCGGCACCGCCGTACGGTGTGGGCGGCCATGACCGACCGGACCTCGGCGATCGGCATGGAGACCGCCACGGACAAGATGCTGACCAAGCGGCTCCTCGCGGACGCCGGCCTGCCCGTGCCGCGCGGGTACGTCGTCACGACCGCCGACGACGCCGTGACGATCTTCCGCGAGATCGGCGGCCCGGTGGTGGTCAAACCGCTGTCCGGTCATCACGGCGAGAAGGTGTCGATCGAGCTTTCGGACCCGCATGAGGTGGCCGACGCCTTCCACGCGGCGTCCTCTGTGTGCGACCAGGTGCTGGTGGAGTCCTACGTCCCCGGGCGTGACCACCGGGTGCTGGTGGTGGGGAACAGGATCGTGGCCGCCGCCGAGCTGAGCGCGGCGCGGGTCACCGGCGACGGAAGGTCCACCATCGCCGAGCTGGTCGCCGCCGCGAACGCCGATCCCGCACGCGGCGAGGGACACGACCGCCCGCTGACCCGGCTGGCGCTCGGCGACACCGAGCTCGGCCACCTGGCCCGGCAGGGCCTCCATCCCGGCTGCGTGCCAGCCTCCGGCGAGGTGGTGCCGCTCCGCCGCAACGCGAACCTGTCGACGGGCGGCACGAGCAAGGACGTCACCGAGCGCGTCCACCCGGACGTCGCACGGCTGTGCCGGCGCGTCGCGGCAACGATCGGCCTGGACGTCTGCGGCATCGACCTGCGGCTCCCGGACATCGGCGCGCCGCTGCCGCCGGACGCCGGCACCGCCGGGGTGATCGAGGTCAACGCGTCGCCGGGCCTGCGCATGCACCTGGCACCGTACGAGGGCCGGCCCCATGACGTCGCGGCGGACATCATCGACCAGATGTATCCGCCGGGCGCGTCTGCGCGCGTGCCCCTCGCCGCCGTGACCGGCACCAACGGGAAGACCACGACCGTCCGCATGATCGCGCACCTGCTCGGCCAGGACGGCCGGCGTGTGGGCATGTGCACCACCGAGGGCGTCTACATCGGCACGGAGCTCATCTACAAGGCCGACGCGTCCGGCCCCCGGTCCGCCGAGATGGTGCTGGGCAACCAGACGGTCGAGGCGGCCGTGCTGGAGACCGCACGCGGCGGCATCGTACGGCGCGGGCTCGGCTACGACCGCGCCGACGTCGCCGTCATCACCAACATCACCGAAGACCATCTCGGTGTCGACGACATCGTCACGATCGACGACCTCGTCGAGATCAAGGCACTGGTCGCCGAGGAGATCCGCGTGGGCGGGCACGTCGTGCTCAACGCCGAGGATGCGAACGTGGCGGCGCTCGCCGACCGGCCGGCCGTACGCAGGCGGAAGCCGGTCGTGCGTTTCTTCGGGCTGTCGGCCGCCAACCCCGTCATCGAACGGCACCTGCGCCTGGACGGCATCGCCTACTTCGTGGACGACGGCTGGCTGGTCGAGGCGCAGGGCGGGCGTACGAGCGCGCTGCTGCCGGTCACCGACGTCGCGGGGTCGTTCGGCGGGCAGGCGGACTACCTGATCGCCAACGCGCTGGCCGCCGCGGCGGCCGCCCGGGCACTGGACGTGCCGGCGAGCATGGTGGCGCGTGGACTGCGGACCTTCGAGCCGCACCGCTGCAACCCCGGGCGCGGCTGCTCCTTCCGGATCGACGACAACCCCGTCGTCGTCGACTACGCCCACAATCCCGCCGCGGTGGCCGCGGTCGGCGAACTGCTGGGACGCGTCTGGGGCCGCGAGGGGGTGGCGGCCGTGACGCTGCCCGGCGACCGGTGCGACGACCTGGTGACCGACACGGCGCGGGCCGTCGCCAGGTCGTTCGGGCGGGTGGTGGTGTACGAGGACGAGGACCTGCGCGGCAGGCGCCCCGGTGAGATGACCCGCCTGATCATCAGCGGACTCACCGAAACCCGGCCGGGTATCCGCTTTCTCACCGCCGGCGACCTCAAGGACGCCGTCGGCATCGCGCTCGGTACCGCCGCGCCCGGCGAACCGGTCCTGCTGCTCTACGAGAAGCTGCAGCCGGTCGCCGACCTCCTGCAGACGCTCGGCGCCGTCCCGACATCATGGACGGCCGGTTCGTCCGGCTGAGCCGAGGATCCACGGCGTTTCCCCGGCCCGCCGCGCGGCGGGGGGCGCGGATCGGCCACGTCGTCCCTGGCCCGCCGCGCGGCGGCGGACGGGCCAGGAACCGGCCGGCGGTGCCTCGCACAGCGGTCAGAGCCACTCGCGCTCGCTGGCGATCCGGATGGCGTCCATCCGGCTGCGCGCGCCGATCCTGATGAACACGCGGGACAGGTGGTTGCGCACCGTCTTGGCGCTCACCGAGAGCCGGGCGGCTATCTCGGCCGTCGTGGCACCGCCGGCCGCGATGCGCAGTACCTCGCGTTCGCGGCCGGTCAGCGGGTTGTCGGTGATGGATTGGAAGGTACGCGCGAGCGCGGGATCCATCACCCGCTTACCGGTCACCACGCGGCGGATGCACCCCGTCAGCAGCTCCGAAGGCGCTTCCTTGCTGAGCAGGCCGAGCGGGCGGACGGCCATGGCGCGGCTGAGACCGGCGGCGTCCCCGCGGCCGACCAGCATCACCATGGCGCACGCGGGAAGCATGTCCTGGAGCAGGGCCGCCCCGGCCGGGCCACCGGCCGGGGGCAGATCGACGTCGATGACGGCGACGGCGGGCGTCAGGGCCGACGCGACGGCGGCGAGCTGGTCGCCTTCCTCCAACTCGGCGACGACGTCGATGTCGGATTCACGTGAGAGAAGTTCAGCCAGACCTATGCGCAGCAGATGCACAGGCTCGGCGATGAGCGTGCGGATCACGAGTCGTTCCCCTTTTGGCTGTTCGAAGTACGCGTGCGGCCACCCGGACGGGGGGCAGGCGCCGGCTCGGAATGCCAGAGCCGGAGGGAATGTCGTCACGACAGGCACGACGCGCCGGAAGGCGTGCGTGGGCGCTGTCGCCGACTCGACGACGCGCTAGTCAGGTGAGAACGACGGTTCCTCCGCCGTGTTCCGGTGCGCCGACGGCGTGGTCTCCGGCGTGATGGTCCACAGCGTCGGAGCGTGCAGGATCAGACGCGTCACGTCGCCCGTACCGGTGTGCGTCTGACCGCCGCCGCCACTGCTACCGCCGCCCGAGCCGGAAGCCGGCACCGGCCCTGTCTCTCCTGGGACGGGCAGGATGGGGGTCGGACGCTCAGGCCGCCGGTCCGGCGGCACGAGGCCGGAAAGACCGGCCGCGCGGGTCTCGCTCCCGGTCCGGGCCAGGCAAGCGACGGGCGCGCCGCCGGAATACGCCGGCGCCGCGCCGAGAGTTCGTGAAGAGCGAGGGAAGGACGGCTCGGACGCCGGATCGTCCGGCCCGGTCGGCGTGGGCGGGGCGGTGACTTCGGGGGAGCCAGGCGACCACTCCCCGCCGATGCCGGTCGTTCCCGAATGCCCACCGAGCGCCCTGGCGGGCCGCGGCGCACCGAACCGTCGCGCCACCACGAGACCTGGGCCCGGCCGCACCGGCACCGCGTCCGTCACTGTGGACAGCACCGACGTCAGCCCTGCCAGCGTCACGTTCGTCGCGGCCGACACCACCGCCGCCGGATGCGTCACGGTCGTCAGCAATGCCCGCGCCGGTGCCGGCGCGGCAGGCGTCGCCACAGACGACACCGATCCGGCCTGGACCGGCAGGAGATGTGTCACGGCAGCCTGTACCGGCCTTGAGAGGC
>JAOPYL010000287.1 GCA_025964625.1 Actinoallomurus sp.
TGCGCGACCGAGTGCCGCGCTCCCGTCCTCGAACGGGTGAAGGGGAGAAATGGCTGACCCCAAGGGCTTCATGACCCATCCGCGGGCACTCCCGGGGCGTCGCCCGGTCGACGTGCGGATCCGCGACTGGCGAGAGGTGTACGAGGACTTCCCGAAGGGCTCGCTGGAGAAGCAGGCGGCGCGCTGCATGGACTGCGGCATCCCGTTCTGCCACAACGGCTGCCCGCTCGGGAACCTCATCCCGGAATGGAATGATCTCGTCCACCGCGACAACTGGCGGGACGCGATCGAGCGGCTGCACGCCACCAACAACTTCCCTGAGTTCACCGGGCGGCTGTGCCCGGCGCCGTGCGAGTCCGCGTGCGTGCTCGGCATCAACGCCGACCCCGTCGCGATCAAGCGCGTCGAGGTCGAGATCATCGACCGGGCCTTCGCCGAAGGCTGGGTCACTCCACGACCGGCGGCCGTCAAGACCGGCAAGAAGGTCGCCGTGGTCGGCTCCGGCCCGGCCGGCCTGGCCGCCGCCCAGCAGCTGACACGCGCCGGCCACGACGTCGTCGTGTACGAGCGGGCCGACCGGATCGGCGGGCTGCTCCGGTACGGCATCCCCGAGTTCAAGATGCAGAAGGAGCACCTGGACCGCAGAATCGGCCAGATGCTGGCCGAGGGCACCGAGTTCCGCACGTCGGTCAATGTCGGCGTGGACGTGACCGCGGCCGAGCTGCGGCGCTTCTACGACGCCGTCGTCCTCGCCGGCGGTGCGACCGCCTGGCGCGATCTGCCGGTGCCGGGCCGTTCGCTGGACGGTGTCCACCAGGCCATGGAGTACCTGCCGCTGTCCAACAAGGTGCAGGAGGGCGACCTGGAGTCCTCGCCGATCTCGGCGGAGGGCAAGAACGTCGTCGTCATCGGCGGCGGGGACACCGGCGCCGACTGCATCGGCACGGCGGTCCGCCAGGGCGCGGCCTCGATCATCCAGTTGGAGATCCTGCCCCGGCCGCCGGAGGCACGCCCCCACACTCAGCCGTGGCCGACCTACCCGATGCTGTTCAAGGTGGAGTCCGCCCACGAGGAACTGCGCGACCTCGGCGGGGAGCGCGCCTACGCGGTCTCCACGCAGGAGTTCGTCGGCGACGCGAACGGCAGGCTCAAGGCGCTGCGCCTGGTCGACGTCGACGGGCCGGCCACCGGCTTCAAGCCGATCCCCGGCACCGAGCGGGAGATCCCGGCCGAGCTCGTCACCCTGGCGATGGGCTTCGTCGGGCCTCAGCGGGAGGGACTGCTGGAGCAGCTCGGCGTCGAGCTCGACGAGCGCGGCAACGTCGTACGCGACGGCTCGTACGCGACCTCGGTCGAGGGCGTCTACGCCGCGGGTGACATGGGCCGCGGCCAGTCGCTCATCGTCTGGGCGATCGCCGAGGGCCGGTCCGCGGCGGCCGGCGCGGACCAGTGGCTGATGGGGCGTACCGCCCTGCCGACCGCCATCCCGCCGACCGCGCGGCCGCTCGTCTGACCTGCGCACCGGAACGCCCCGCCGTCTGACGGCGGGGCGTTCCGCGCTTTCGTGACCTCGGCCCCGGACAGCGACCGAATCCGTTTCGGTTTATCGCGCTTCGGCAGTGCCGTCCTGTGACGCGAATCGACGCGGATGTGCGTTCTGGGTGCCGTTTCAACTACATTGGCCGCTGGACAGCGCGGCTTCGGGGGAAGAGGACATGACGGAGACCACAATGGCGCCCGGCCTCGCGACAGGCACGTGGCACATCGACACGGCGCACTCGGAGGTCACGTTCAACGTCCGTCACATGATGACGACGGTGCGGGGCAGCTTCACCGAGTTCGGCGGGCGGATCGACATGGCGGACGACGTCTTCGCGTCCACCGCCCACGCCGAGATCGTCATGGCCTCCATCGACACCAGGAACGCCGAACGCGACGACCACGTCCGCTCGTCGGAGATCATCGACGTCGCCGCGCACCCCCTCATGATCTTCACCGCCACGGCCGTGTCCCCGGCCCGGACCGGCAGGCGGGCCCGGCAGCAGCGCTACACCGTCGACGGCGACCTCACGATCCGCGGCGTCACCCGCCCGATCAGCCTGCTCACCGAGTTCCACGGCACCAGCATCGACCAGTACGGCGACGTCCGCGCCGGCTTCACCGCCTCCACCCAGATCCTGCGCTCCGACTTCGGCGTCCGGTTCAACATCCCGCTCCAGGGCGACCGCGTCGTCATCGGTGACGAGATCGAGGTGGGCCTGGCGATCCAGGCCGTGCTCGCCCGGCACTGAGGGCTCAGGGAGACCTGGCGAACGCGATGCCGAGAGGCGCGGCGTCGATCGGCTTGGTACCGGTACCGCCGGCGATCGTCGCGACGACCGCCCCGGAACCCGTGCCGATCACCGACACGCTGCCCGAGAGGCCGTTGCCGACCCACACCTCCGAGCCGTCCGGCGTCACCGCGACCGCTTCGGGCAGCTTCCCGACTTCGATCGTGCGCAGCACCTTCCGCCTCGCCGTGTCGACCACGGCCACCAGGTTGTCGTTCATCTCCGCCACATAGGCCCTCAAGCCGTCCGGTGTGACGTCGACCGCCCACGGCTGGTCCCCCGCCGGAACCCTGGCGCGCACCCTCCCCGTCGTCGCGTCGATCACCGAGACGACGCCGGCCCTCGGATCCGTGACGTACAGAGTCCGGCCGCCCGGGTCGACCGCGATCCCCTGAGGACCGGCCCTGTCACGAATCGACCGGATCACCCTGTCCTCTCCGGCGTCGATGACCGCGATGCCGTCGCCGTAGGTGACGTACGCGCGCGCGCCGTCCCCGCTGAACACGACCTGCCGGGGAGCGGTTCCGACGCGGATGCCGCGCACCACCGTGTCCGTCGAGGTGTCGATCACCGCGACGGTGTCCGAGCCCCCCGCGCCCGTGTCCCCGCCGGTGACCGTGACGTACACCTTGCTGCCGTCCGGGGACATCGCCACGTCCTGCGGGAACGGTCCGACGTGCACGGACCGCTTGGCGCGGCTGACCGGATCGACGACGAGCACGTCGTACTGGCCGGTGTCGGCGATGTAGAGCTTCTTACCGTCGGGTGTGGCCACGACTCCCTGCGCCGCGTCGGTGTGGATCCCCCCGCCCAGGACCGTGTGGTCGGCGACGTCGACGGCCGACACGGTGTATCCCCCGGCCAGCGCCACGTACGCCCGGTAACCGCCCGTCGCACGCCTGTCCTGCGAAGGTGGCCGGGGCTGCCACTTCGGCCCACCCGGAGCGGTGTTCGCCGGCGTCGGCCGCGGCTGCGGAGACGACGAACCGGCCGAGCCCGGCCCGGCTCCCGCGGGCATGGTGAACACGACAAGGCCCGCCGCGCCACCCGCCGCCAGCAAGCGGCGCCGCCGTGATATCTGCTTGCGCACGTCGAGATCCCTTCTGTCCGCCGGCTCAGCCCCGCGGCCGGGGCCGCGGCCCCTTCTCCTGCCGTGGCGGCGTCTGGTCCGCGCCCGGGAACTCCGGCGCCGGCAGGCTCGTGACCTCACGGACCGCCTCATCCAGGCGACGCTTGGTGCCCGGCAGGCGCGGCGGGGGACCGTGTGAGGCAAGTCCGAGCGCCGAGGTCAGGTCGCCGAACACCGAGCGGCGCCACGCGCTCAGCCCCGGAACCTCCACGCCGGTGAGCCGCTCGAGGAAGCGCAGCGTGGAGGTGTGGTCGAACGACTCGCGGGCGACCCAGCCGCCCTGCGTCCAGGGCGAGACGATGATGCACGGCACCCGGAAGCCCCCGCCGACGGGCAGGTCCTGCACGAACTCGTTCGGGGTCCCCGGCGGGGGGACCGGGGGAGGCACGTGATCGAACAGTCCGTCGTTCTCGTCGTAGTTCAGGATGAAGACCGTCTTGTTCCACACGTCGGGGTTGGACGCGATGGCATCGATCTTGCCGGCCACGAAGTCGGCTCCGGCCGCCGGCGTGTAGTCCGGGTGCTCGGACTGGTAGCTCGTGGGGATGATCCAGGAGACCGTCGGAAGCCTGTTATGTGCCGCGTCGTACTCGAACTGGCCCGCCGCGTAGGTTCGCAGCCCGTTCCGGAAGAGCGGTGAATCCGGGGCGGCGTTCTGAAACGCGGCAAAATATTCGAGGACATTGCAACCGTAGTTGTCCACCTCCTGGTAGACCTTCCAGTCGACGCCCGCGTCGGTCAGCGCCTCCGGATATGTCTTCCAGGCATAAAGGGACGGGTCCCTGTTGCTGATGACCGGACCGCCCTGGGTGCCGCCCGGATCGATGGTGCCGCTCATCAGATAGAGCCGGTTCGGCCACGTAGGGCCCATGGCCGAGCAGAAGTAGCGGTCGCAGATGGTGAACGACTCCGCCAGCGCGAACTGGAACGGAATGTCCTCACGCGCGTGGTACCCCATCACGTACGGAGCGTTGGCGCCGTCCGCCGCCCGGTGCGCGGGCAGCCAGTTGTCCATCTTCCCGTTGTTCCACGACTCGTGCTGCACCTTCCAGGCGTGGCTCGTCGACGGGATGGCCTGGGCGTTGGTCGTGCGGGTGTCCAGGCGGAACGGCAGCAGGTAGCCCGCCGGGTTGACCGCGTCGGGCTGGTAGAAGACCGGCTTGCCGTCGCCCAGCGTCATCGCGTCCGGGTCGGAGAATCCGCGCACTCCCGGAAGAGTCCCGAAGTAATGGTCGAACGAGCGATTCTCCTGCATGAGAATGACGACGTGTTTGATATCGCGGAGTTTCCCCCTGGCGCACGCCGGCGCGTCGGCGATCGCTCGCCGCACGTTCGGCGGCAGGAACTCCGCGGCGAATGCGGCCGCCGCCGTAGCGCCCGCCGCACTGAAAAGGCGGCGACGGGTCAATTCCGGCATCTGGCACGCTCCCGTCTGGCAGAGGATCACGAAAACACCTATAGAAAATGGCGCATGAAAGGGGTCGGGCGCAACTGGTGAGGCCAAACCCCGGCTGATGATCGCTAGCTCGACATTTATGTGGAGAGAATCCGACAAATCGTGTCATGGTGCTAAGAGGCACACGGCAGGGCCCCGGGCGGCCCCCGAAGCGGCGGTGACCGCGGCGCCCCGCGATGCCCGCCGCCCCGACACCCCCGCGCCACCGTGAATACCCGGGCGGATCACGGGCAGGGCTCTGTTCAGCACCCGAGACGAACAGGAAGAGGTTTCCGACCCATGAGCACGAATCTTCAGGGCAGGACGATCGCGTTCCTCGTCGCCCCCGACGGCATCGAGCAGGTCGAGCTGACAGAACCCTGGAACGCGATCCAGCAGGCGGGAGGCACCCCCCGCCTCGTGTCCACCAAGCCCGGCCACGCCCAGGGACGCAACCACCTCGAGAAGGCGGACACCTTCCCGGTCGACGCCACACTCGACGAGGTGTCCGTGGACGACTTCGACGGACTCTCACTCCCCGGCGGCGTCGCCAACCCGGACTTCCTCCGCATGCAGGAGAAGGCCGTCGCCTTCGTCCGGGGATTCTTCGAGGCGGGCAAGCCCGTCACGGCGATCTGCCACGCACCCTGGACCATCGTCGAGGCCGACATGGTGCGCGGCCGCACCCTCACGTCATGGCCGAGCCTCAAGACCGACATCCGCAACGCCGGCGGCACCTGGGTCGACGAAGAGGTCCAGGTCTGCACCGCCGGGCCGAACGTCCTCGTCACCAGCCGCAAGCCCGACGACCTCAAGGCGTACTGCCGGCAGTCCATCGAGATCTTCGCCGGCTGACGGCACCGCGCCCGAGGGCCACCTGCCCTCGGGCGCGCCGCCGCAGTACGCCGCGGCCGGATCGCCGCGGGCGGCGGTGGTCCGCGTCCACACGGACGCCAGCCCCAGCGCGGGCCCCGGCGGCCGTTCTCGGTACATGCCCGCTTTCCTACGGGACGGCCCCGACATACCGTTCGGTCTAGACCAATAGGTGAACACTGGGCGACGGTGACCTGCACGAATACACGTACCGGCCAGTAACTACCTAGTGTTGTACCCGTGAGTCGCCGAGCAAAGATCGTCAGCACGATAGGTCCCGCCTGCTCCAGCCCGGAGCGCATCACCGCGTTGGTAGAGGCCGGCATCGACGTCGCCCGGCTCAACATGAGCCACGGCACCCAGCAGCAGCACCAGGAGGTCTACGGGCTCATCCGGGAGGCCTCCAGAGCCACCGGCCGCAGCGTCGGCATCCTCGCGGACCTCCAAGGGCCGAAGATCCGGCTCGGCCGGTTCGCCGACGGCCCCGTACGACTCACCCTCGGCGACGAGTTCACCGTCACCACCGAGGACGTTCCCGGCGACCGCACCCAGGTCTCCACCACCTACGGCGGACTCCCCGGAGACGTACACCCCGGCGACACCGTCCTCATCGACGACGGCCGCGTCGTCCTCAGCGTCACCGCCGTGGACGGCCCACGCGTCCGCACGCGAGTCCTCGTCGGCGGCCTGGTCTCCGACCACAAGGGCCTCAACCTCCCCGGCGTCGCCGTCAGCGTCCCCGCCCTCACCGAGAAGGACGAAGCCGACCTCCGCTTCGCGCTCCGCCTCGGCGCCGACATGGTGGCCCTCTCATTCGTGCGCAGCCCCGACGACGCCGAGCCCGTCCGCCGGATCATGGACGAGGAGGGGCGCACCGTCCCCCTGCTCGCCAAAATCGAGAAGCCCCAAGCCGTGGAACACCTCGAAGAGATCGTCGAGGCCTTCGACGGCATCATGGTCGCCCGCGGCGACCTGGGCGTCGAACTCCCCCTCGAGCAGGTGCCCATCGTGCAGAAACGGGCCATCCAACTCACCCGCGAGAAGGCCCGCCCGGTCATCGTCGCCACCCAGATGCTCGAATCCATGATCAACGCGCCGCGGCCGACCCGCGCCGAGGTCTCCGACGTCGCGGGCGCCGTCTTCGAAGGCGCCGACGCCGTCATGCTCTCCGGCGAGACCAGCGTGGGCGACTACCCCATCGAGTCCGTCCAGACCATGGGCCGCATCGTCTACACCGCCGAAGAAACCACGCTACGCGCCACCCACTCGCTCGACCGCGTGCCCGAGACCATCGGCGGCGCCATCGCCCGCGCCGCCGCCGAAGTCGGCGCCACCGTCGGAGCCAAAGCCCTCGTCGCCTTCACCATGACGGGCGAGACCGCCCGGCGGCTGTCCCGCTACCGTTCACCGATCCCGCTGCTGGCCTTCACCGCCCGCCCGGAGACCCGCAGCCAGCTCGCCCTCGTCTGGGGCGTGGAGACCTTCATCGTCCCGGAGGTCTTCCACACCGACGAGATGGTCCGCCAGGTCGAGTCGGCCCTCCTGGAGATCGGCCGCTGCCAGAAGGGCGACCGCGTCGTCATCGTCGCCGGCTCACCCCCCGGCACCCCCGGCTCCACCAACGCCCTGCGCGTCCACCGCATCGGCGACGCCATCGCGCACCACCCCGCCGACTGACCACATCGAGCTCGGGAGCATCGTCCTCCAGCGGCCTCCGCGAAGGGCGACACTCCCGCACTCGAGAGGAGGCGTGTACGGCGGGACGGTCAGTACTTCGGCCCCACGAACTCATCCAACCGCGCCACCGCCTCCCGCCGTGCTACGGAGATGGTCTTCTGGTTGGACTGTTTCCATGCGATGCCTAGCCGGTCGAGCGCGTCCGTGAAGAGCCGGCGAATGTCGGTCGATTCATTGGTGAAGAAGTAGCGGGGATACTCATACCAGCGATCACCCGACCTGAAGCTCCGTTTTACCCGGTTCATGGAGCGGCACCCGTCTGAGTGGATCAGACCGCGGATGAAGTCCTCGACGAATTCCGCGATGATCTCTTCCTGCCATGGCTCGGGCGTGATCTTCCGCGTGTGTTTCATGCCCGGCCCATGCTGCGGGAACAGGCATGCCCAGTGCTTCGAGTAGCTGTTGA
>JAOPYL010000292.1 GCA_025964625.1 Actinoallomurus sp.
GGCACCGGCAGGGCGAGGTCGGTTACATCTTCCACCCCGATCACGGCGGCCGGGGCTACGCCACCGAAGCCGCCGAAGTGGTGCTCAGGCTCGGCTTCGAGGAGCTCGGCCTGCACCGCATCGTCGGGCGCCTCGACGGGCGGAACACCGCGTCCGCGCGTGTGCTGGAACGGCTCGGCCTGCGACGCGAAGCCCACTTCGTACAGAACGAGCTCGTGAAGGGCGAGTGGACCGACGAAGTGGTCTACGCGATGCTCGCGGATGAGTGGCGCGCCCGCCGCCCCGAGCAGGTCCCCGGTACGAAGGGCGTCAGCTGACCCTCGGCCGCGTCAACCCCGGGAGGCGGGAGATCCTTCCCCGGTGGGGCGCGAACCTTCGCTGACACTCCGCTCGAAGGCCAGCAGTTGCTGCTTGCGGTCCAGGCCGCCGCCGTAGCCGGTGAGGGCGCCGGTGGAGCCCACCACGCGATGGCAGGGCACGATGATGCCGATCGGGTTGCGGCCGTTGGCCAGGCCCACGGCCCGGGCGGCGGTGGGCCGTCCGATCCGCTCCGCGAGCTCGCCGTAGGAGACCGTCCCGCCCAGAGGGATGTCCCGCAGCGCGGCCCAGACACACCGCTGGAACGGGGTGCCGATGAGGGTCAGCGGCAGGTCGAACTCGGTGCGCCGCCCGGCGAAGTACTCCCCCAGCTGACCGATGGGCTCGGCGAACGGCACGGGGTCGGGGTCGCCGAAGGTCTCGGCCGGGGGCCGGTAGCGCTGCTGATCCATGTAGACGCCGGTGAGGGCACCGTCCACCGCGACCAGGGTGAGCGGGCCGACGGGGCTGTCCACGACCGTGTACGCCCGGTGTTGCATCAGGGTCCTTTCGGGTTCGGCGGGATTCAGGCGGGCAGCCGGTTGATGGCGTGCTCGCCGGTGGCCCACAGGTACTGGACCGCGTAGGCGCGCCAGGGCCGCCAGGCCTCGGAGTGATGGGTCAGGGCGGCCGGGGTGGCGGGCAGGCCCAGCGCTCTGGCCGCGACCCTGATGCCGAGGTCGGTGGGAACGAAGGCGTCCGGGTCGCCGAGGGCCCGCATCGCGATGGTCTCGATCGTCCAGGGGCCGAGGCCCGGCAGCGTGGCGAGCCGGATGCGGGCCTGCTCCCAGTCGCTCCCGGGGCCGAGGTCGATCTCGCCGGCTGCCAGGGCGCCGATCAGCGTGGTGAGCGTGGTGCGGCGCGCCTGCGGGAAGGCGAGGGAGGCCGGGTCGAGGTCGGCCAGTGCGGCCGGGCCGGGGAACAGGTGGGTCAGGCCGCCCGCCGGATCGGCGACCGGCTCGCCGTGGGCGGTCACCAGCCGGCCCGCGTGGGTACGGGCCGCGGCGGTGGACACCTGCTGCCCGAGTACCGCACGCACGGCGAACTCGGCGCCGTCGACGGTGCGCGGCACCCGTCGCCCGGGGTGCTTGTTCACCTGTGCGCTGAGCAGCGCGTCGCGGCGGAGCAGGTCGTCGACGGCGACCGGGTCGGCGTCGAGGTCGAGCATCCACCGGCATCGGCTGATCGCTATGGACAGGTCACGGAGGTCGTTCAGCGTCAGCTGGCAGGCGACGTGGTCCGGTGTCGGCCGCAGGGTGACGATGCCATGCCCGTGCGGGAGGCGCAGGGTGCGCCGGTAGGCACCGTCGCGCCACTCCTCCACTCCGGGCACGGCGGTCGCCGCCAGGTGGCCGAACAGGTTGTCGGGGCAGAGCGGCGAGCGGAACGACAGCCGCAGTGTCAGGGCCCCTGAGGTCGCCGTCGGGTGCCCGCGGCCGACGCGGTTCCTCAGCTCCGTCGGGGACAGGGCGAAGACCTCTCGCACGGTGTCGTTGAACGCCCGGATGCTGGCGAACCCGGCGGCGAAGGCGATGTCGCTCATCGGCAGAGTGCTGGTCTCGATCAGCAGCCGCGCGGTCTGGGCACGCTGCGCCCGGGCGAGCGCCAGCGGGCCGGCGCCCAGCTCGGCACGCAACTGCCGTTCGATCTGCCGGGTGCTGTACCCCAGCCGGGTGGCCAGGCCCGGGACGCCCTCACGGTCGATGACGCCATCCGCGATCAGGCGCATGGCCCGGGCCACCAGGTCGGCGCGTTCGTTCCACTGCGGCGAGCCCGGGCTGGCGTCCGGGCGGCACCGCTTGCACGCCCGGAAGCCGGCCTGCTGTGCCGCCGCGGCGCTCGGGTAGAAGCGCATGTTCTCGACCTTGGGCGGCACCGCCGGGCAGCTCGGCCGGCAGTAGATACCCGTGGTGAGCACCGCGGTGAAGAACCAGCCGTCGAAGCGAGAGTCCTTCGACTGCACGGCACGAACACACCGTTCCACGTCCTCATGCATGTCAACAGCATCGCCCGCGGTGACGTCGCGGTGCTAGCGAGAATCCGACATCAGCCGTGGCGGCACGTGTGACGGCTCGGCGCGGAGCAGGGGTCGCCGTAGTACTAGCCGAAAATCGGGCGGATATGGGCCGGCAGCTCGCTGACCAGTTATGGCTCAGGTTCTCCCGGCGGCCAGCACGTCACGCAGCCGTATCGCCTGCTTGGTCATCTGGTTGTGCTTGCGGGCGGTGGCGGCTCGGTCGATCTCGGGGATCGGCGTGCCGGCGCCGCACCCGTCGGCACACTCGACGGCCGCCGCGACCAGGTCGGCCAGCCCGGCGGGCTGCGCGGGGTCTGCCAGCAGGGCGGGCAGCGCCGCGGCGGCCACCGACCACGCCGTGGCGTACGCGCCGGTGCGGGCCAGCGAACGCAGGGCGTCGGCCAGCCGGTTCGGCTTGAGCATGCGCAGGGTCACCAGTTCCGCGGCGTCCCGGCCCAGGGCCCCGGTGTCCAGGACACCGGTCGCGGCCAGAGTGAGCGCGGCGTCGACAGCGGCGGTGCGGCCCTCGGTGTGGCGGGAGCCGAACCCGTAGGCGACCGCGAGGTGGCAGGCGGGGCCGGCTGGGCCGGGCGCGTCGGCGCGCACTGTCAGGGTCTGCGCGGCGCTGTGCTGCTGCGCCATGGCGCCTTCGGCGAACACGTGCAGCAGTCGGGCTGCCAGCACCTCCCGGTGACCGGGCAGCACGGCGAACCAGTGCACATCGGAGGGGTTGCGCCCATTCGAGTGGACACAGATCCGTTGCCCGTGCCTGTAGGCGCGGCCCAGGGCACGAAACGGCCCGCTGAACTCCTCGCCCAGCGGCGGCATCTCATCGGTTGCGACCAGGACCCTGCGGCGCCAGGATCGGTTCGCCGGCCAGCCGGACGCACCCGCAGCAGCGCCTGGTCGAAGTCGAGGGGGCTGACACCGGTCCCGGTCCGCTCGTACTCGCGCAGTCGGTCGAGCAGCACGGCCGCATCGAGCGTCCCGTCATCGGCGGTCGGGGTCGCGAGCAGGAAGGGCGGCGGGTCGGTGGGCACCCTGTTCGCCATCTCCGCCAGGCGGACGGCCAGCACCTTTTCGTACGCTTCCAGTCCGCACTGCTCCTTCGGGTCGCCGGCCAGCGGGTTGAAGCGGACGCCCTACAGGCCGGTGGCCGCGCCGGCGACCGCGCCCATGAGGAGGACGGGTCGGTGGTCCATCGATACTGCTGCGTCTCGAGCCACGGATGCCCGGCGAGTACCGGTTCGAGTGTCCGGGCCAGCTCGGCGCGGTCCCGGTGCGCGTGGCGCACCAGGCCGTCGAGGGTCCGTTCGAACTGCTCCACCGTCGCCCGCCGGGATGTCAGGTAGGCGTTCACCTCCTCGGCGACCTCGTACGGGGTCTCGATGGGCGGCGCGAGCGGCCGGGGTCCGGCGGCAGCGTCTCGACCTGGGGCGGCCTGCCCTGGCGGTCGCCGGCGCTCACGTCGTGCCGGCTGGTGAACAGGTGCTCGACCTGTTCACGCGGCCCGGCCCCATCGACTTCGCCGCCTCGGCAAGGTCGGCCCGCAGATCGGGAGTCATCAGGTCGAGGTGGTGGGCGGCCAGCTTCAGGGCGCATTCCTGGATGCCGGCGTCCGCGTGCCCGAACGCCTCGGCCAGCGGGGCCAGAAGGTCCCCAGCATGACGCGGGTCGCGGGCCAGCGCCTTGCCCAGCAGCGCCAGTTGGGCGCGCACCAGTGTCTTCTCCTGGCGGAACAGCACGCCGTGCGACACCTCCGCCAGGGGCCGAGCGTCCAGCCGGCCGGCCTGCCACAGTCCGGTCAGGATCCCCTGGGCCCGGCCAGCCACCGGAGAGGGCGCATCGATGGCCAGCCGCACCCAGTCGCCGGTCCGGGCGGCGAGCTCGTCCTCGGACGGGTCGAGCGCGGTGAACACCTGAAGGAAGGCGCGCAGGGCAGCCGGGCGTTCGCCGCGCAGCAGCCGGGCCACGCAGGCGTTCAGCCGTTCCTCACGGGCCAGCAGTCCCTCCGTGGAGAGCGCGGCCAGCGCGCCGGGCCAGGTGGCACCGGGCGGGGCGTCCGACGTCCCGGGGACGCCGAGCCGTCCGCCGATCTCCGGAACCTCGAACAGCCGGGGTGCCAGCCGTGGGGTGAAGGGGTCGGCGCGCAGCAGGTCGACGAGCGGACGGTCCAACGGCCACGCTTCGCAGGCGGTCACCCAGCGCCGGCCACCGGCCGGGTCGTCAGCCGCAGGCCGCGACCGCCCGATGGAACCACCCATTGGGCCGTCGGGGCCGAGCGGTTGGTGCCGCGGGGCAGCGAGCGCAGGAACGCGACCGCCTCGGCGGCGGGCAGCTCCGCACGCAGGTCGAAGCCGACCGCGATCACCTGGGTCTCCGCGAAGCCGCGCAGCCACCGTTCGGCCAGCGGAACCTTCTTCTCCACCACCCGACCGGTGACCGTCGTCACCGCCAGCTCCTCCGGTCCGACACGCAGATGCAACGGGTCCCGCTCCCCCACCCGGGACAACGCCTGCGCAGCGGGTCGTTGACGTCGACGTTCGTGGTACCCCGGCCGACCTCGGCGCCGTCGAGTCCGCCAGGCATCACGTCCAGCCGCGCGTACACCCCGCCGCACCCCGAGAACGACTCGAACCGCAGCATCTCGCCGCCACCCGTCACCACCGGGTCCAGCACCAGTGGCGCCAGCGTCTCGCGGTAGTGCGCCGCCGCCACGTCGGCCACCGCCAGCAGCCCGGCCGCCGCGACCTGCGGCCGGGTCAGGAAGCCGGAATAGAACGCCGGGTAAGCCACCGCCCCGCCCGGCGTCCGCCCGCCGGACGTCTCCAGCGTCACCGCCATCCCCGCCCCGTCGTCCACGAGTACCGACGAGCGCCTGTACGCGAACGTATGCGTTGTTCCACTCATGATCGCGACGGTATACGGGGGGCTGACAACGATGTGGGCCAGGACGTCGTCGCGGACGGTGCGTTCGTTGGCGTAGAGCAGGTCGCGTTTGAGCGCGTGCAGGGACTCGCCCTTTTAGCCATATCCGCCCGATTCTCGGCCAGTACTACCGCGACCCCGGTCAGGCCTCGCCACGACACAAATCGGCAAAGGATCAGTAAGCGATCTTGTCGAGGAAGACCGGCCATGTCAGATTTCGCGCAGGAAGACCGATACAGACCGGTCCTCAGGGGTTCCTGCAAGAACAAGTCCTTGGAGG
>JAOPYL010000295.1 GCA_025964625.1 Actinoallomurus sp.
CTCAACCCGAACGCGCTGCAGGCGGTAGGCATCGAGCACACCCGCGCACTCGGCTGACACGATCGAAATCCGTTGACAGCGCGGCGCCGGCCGAGATCACGGCCGGCGCCGCACGCCGGGCGGCCCGCTTGGAGCGGAGTAGCCCTCGGTGGGGCCGAGGCGATAGACGGAACTGTCCCGCGGCCCGACGTCACGTGACCCGGTCGGATCGTTCGAGCGCTACGCCGACGCCGAGCGCCGCGCCATCGTGATCCGCGAATACGATGCGCTGGTCGTCCCCGGCCTGCTCCAGACGCCGGACTACGCCCGAGCGCTGATCGCGGCAGGTCGGCCGGCGGCCACGCCGGAGGTCATCGAGCGGTGCGGCTCGCGGACGGCGTCGCCGATCTCTGGGACGATCCGGAGCGCAATGTCGTAGTCGACGCTGTACGTCTGCGACGCCGGCTGTGTCACCGGTCCAACCGGACAACAGGCAGGTAAAAGCGTTATATATCCTCGTCGCCATGGAGTCTTCCGCGCGGATCCTGGTCGCAGACGATGACCCCGCAGTCCTCTCCGCCCTCGAACGGGTGCTGCGGTTCAACGGATACGAGGTGGAACTCGCCAAGGACGGCCTTGCCGTCTTGGATGCGATCGACGCGTCCCGCCCCGACGCGTTGATCCTCGATGTGACGATGCCGAATCTCGACGGTCTCGGCGCATGCCGGATGCTGCGGCGACGCGGCGACGACCTCCCGGTTCTCATGCTGACCGCGCGGGTCGAACTCAACGACCGGGTCGCGGGCCTTGACGCCGGCGCGGACGACTACCTCCCGAAGCCCTTTGAACTGGAGGAGTTGATCGCACGGTTGCGTGCGCTGCTGCGGCGGTCACGGGGATTCGACAGCGGAGGTCCGCGGGACGAGATCCTGCGCTTCGCCGATCTGGAGATGAATCTGGCGACTCGCGAGATCTCCCGGGCCGACCGGCCCCTCCAACTGACTCGCACCGAGTTCAACCTGCTCGAAGTCATGATGCGCAGCCCTCGTCACGTCCTGGAGAGGTCACGGATCGTGGAGGAGGTCTGGGGCTATGACTTCGGCCGCTCCTCCAACTCCCTGGACGTCTATATCGGCTACCTCCGGCGCAAGACCGAAGAGGGCGGTCAACGCCGCGTGATCCACACGGTGCGCGGCGTCGGATATTCGCTGCGATGAGACGGCTGTCCCCGCACCCGCTGTCGCTGGGCTCACGGGTGGCACTGCTGGCGGCCGGTGCCGTGATCATGACGATCGTCGTCGTGTCGTTCGCCGCCTACGCCATGCTTCAGGCCGGGCTCCGTACGGAGATCGACCAGACACTGGTCAGCCAGGCGCAGTCGTTCGCCCGTGACCCGGACAAACGTCCTGGAAGCCAGCATGACGCGGGAATGCTCGCCACGCTCGGGATCAGTGTCGCCACCGTGTACAACGGCTCGATCTTCACGCCGCCGGGAACGACGTTGCCGGTGCCCGTCGACATGACGGACGTACGGGCCGTGGTGGCGGACGGCGGGCCGTCGTTCGTCCTGCGCAGTGCCCACTCAGGAGACGTCCACGTAAGGATGGTGACGGTCCATGGCGCGGACGGCAATGTGATCGTGCTTGCCAGGTCGCTGTCCACGGTCGATCGTGCGGTCCTCCGGTTCGCGCTGCGCAGCGTCATCGTCGGACTGGGCGCGGTCAGCCTTGCCGCCGCCGCCGGATTCGCCGTGGCGGGCGCCGGGCTGAGCCCGATCCGGCGCCTCACGCGGGCGGCCACCCGGATCGCCCGTACCCAGGACCTGGACACGACGCCGATCGAGTCCACCGGCGGTCGTGAGATCTCAGAACTGACGCGGAGCTTCAACGCGATGCTCACCGCACTGAACAGCTCGCGTGTTCGCCAGCGGCAGTTGGTCTCCGACGCCGGCCACGAGCTCCGTACGCCGCTGACCAGCCTGCGCGCCAACATCGAGCTGCTGATCCAGATCCGGAACCATCCCGAGAGGACACTTCCGCGAGGCGGCGAAGAGCAGCTCCTCGACGACGTCAAGGCTCAGCTGGGCGAGCTGACGACGCTGGTCGACGACCTGGTCGAACTGGCGCGGGAGGACGAGACGCCGGCCCTGCACACGCCGGTGTGGCTCGACGATGTCGTCCGCGACGCCGTCGAGCGCGTACGGCGCCGTGCCCCGGCGGCGGCGTTCTCGGTGCGTCTCGAACCCTGGGTCCTGATGGGCTCGGAGACCGAGCTGTCGCGGGCCGTCACGAACCTGCTGGACAACGCGGTCAAATTCAGCCCGCCGAGCGGCACCGTACAGGTCCTTCTCAGCGGCGGTGAACTGGCCGTGGCCGATGAGGGCCCCGGCATCCCACCGGCCGACCTCCCACACGTCTTCGAGCGCTTCTATCGATCGGCGGGGGCCCGAGCGGCCGGCGGCTCGGGACTCGGCTTGGCGATCGTACGCAAAGCGGCCGAGCACCATGGAGGCGAGGTACACGCGGAGAACCGGCCGGAGGGGGGTGCGCTGCTGCGGATCAGGTTCCCTGGTGCTCCAGAGGCGCATTCCGCTCCGGACGGTCAAGACGCCGCGCGGGACCGGCCCCTTCCGGAAGTTCCGCGCCGAGAACGATGACCTGGTCGGCCGCCGGCGCGAGGTCGAGGTCATGGGTGATGAGGATCGTCGTACGCCCGGCCATGAGGCGGCGCAGCGGTTGGAGCACGCGGTGGGCGGTCGGGGCGTCGAGGCCGGTGGTCGGCTCGTCCAGTACGAGGACCGGGGCGTCACGAACCATGGCGCGCGCGATGGCGATCCGCTGGCGCTGCCCCCCGGACAGCAGGCGGCCGCGCTGCCCGACCGGCGTGTCATAGCCGTCGGACAGTGCGGTGATGAAGTCGTGGGCCTCAGCGGCTCGCGCCGCGGCAATGATCTGCTCGTCCGTCGCGTCCGGCCGGCCGTAGGCGATGTTGTCGCGTACGGTCCCGGGAAACAGCATGTTCTCCTGCTGCAGGACCGTGATGGTGTCGCGCAGGGTCACCAGCGACAGGTCGCGGAGGTCGATACCGTCGAGGCGGATTCGTCCGGCGTCCGGGTCGTAGAACCGCAGCAGCAGCCTGGTGACGGTGGACTTGCCCGAACCGCTCGGCCCGGTGAGGAGGACGAGTTCCCCGGGCGCGGCACGGAACGACAGTTCCTCGATCGCGGGCCGGTCGCCGCCCGGATAGCCGAAGGTGACGCCATCCAGCGTCACGCGTCCCCGGCGCGCGGTCCGGCTGATGGCTTCCGGATGGTCGGTGACCGCGGGCACGGCTTCCATGATCTCGGTGATGCGCTCGGCGCTGGCCGTCGCTTCGGAGACGGTCAGGGTGACGTGGCCCAGGCTCTGGATGGGGGGATACAGGTAACCGAGGTAAGCGGCGAAGGCGAGCAGGCCGCCCAGGGTGATGCGGTCGTTCGTCAGCTCCCACGCGCCGAAGCCCAGCACGACCAGGACGCACACGGTCTCGATGACCTGGACGAGCGGCTCGTACAGCGAGGACAGCCGGGCCTCTGCCATCCTGGCGCGCAGCCATGACAGCCCCTCTTCATGGAGTCGCCGCTCCTCGGTCCGCTGCTGGTTGTACGCCTGTACGAGAGCCTGGTTCGACAGGCTCTCCTCCACCACGCTCGTCATGGCTCCGCTGCTCTGACGCTCCCGTACGGCGGCGTCCCTGAACCGCGACGTGAAGTTCCGCACAGCGATCCAGAACAACGGTGCGACCGCGAACGACACGAGGGCAAGGTCCCATCGGACGTAGAGTGCCGCGCCGGCGAACAGGACGGCGCTGATGGCCGAAGTCACTATCTGGATCACCCCGGAGGCGACGAACTGGTCGATCGCCTCGATGTCGCCAGTGAGCCGCACGACCAGATCGCCGAGCCTGCGGTTGTCGAAGAAGTCGGGGGAGAGCCGCTGGACGTGTGCGAAGACGGCGTCCCGTAGCCGCAGCAGGAACCGCTCGCCCACGAGCGTGGTGAGGTAACCGCCGCCAAAGGTCGCCGCCGCGGTCAGAGTCGCCAGCACCAGCCATGCCACGGCCGGTGTCCAGAAGGCGTGCAGGTTCTTGGCCACCAGTGCGTGGTCGGTGATGTCGCCGAACAGCCGGATGGCGACGATCTCGCCGATCGCCGACAGGACGAGCAGCGCGCCTCCTGCCACGAGCCATCGGCGGCTTCCGTGCGTGTACGGCCAGAATCGGCGGAAGGTGGCCCACGCGGAGACGTCAAAATGACGCGCGGCCGTTGGCGGCTGACACATTTCTCTCCTTTTCTAGAACGACGAAGGGGAGTCGGCGCGGCTGTCGCCGGCCGACTCCCCTGACCCCCGTTTCAGTGATTACCGCTGGTAGCGCCGCCACCCACCCCGTCGCGAGTGGTCGTCCTGGTCGCGGCGCCGCGGCTCGGTGTACTCGTGCTTGCGGTGATTGAACGGAAGCTTGCGGAAGCTCATTTCGGATCCTTTCGATTCCCCGTCGCCTTTCGGCGTGTACAGGGAAGACGTTACGGCGCCTGTTTGAGAAACCAGCAAGACGAACGTGAGAGAGGTTTAAGTTTCAACTAAGAGCTCGTCGGCTCGGTCACCCCGGCGAGTTCGGACCCCGACGGGCGTGGAAGGACGCTTCTCCGAAATACATGGCGCGTTCGGAGACCGGATCACCCCCACGGGCGTGGGGAGGACGATGACCGAGACGGCCGTACGGCCTCCGGCGTGGAAGACATCCACCGTGAACGACCCGCCCTGGCCCGACTTGGTGTGCTGCAACGCGTTCGCCACCAGTTCGCCGGCCGGGAGCAGCACCTCGTCGAGGCGCGGGCGGGTACCCGAAACCGTGATTCGCACGCGTGGCTCCGGAACGGCCTGCCTTGCCCCGTACGACGCTGGAACGTCAGGGAGCCGAACGTTCGCGCTGCCAACGCTTCGCCTGTTCGCCGTGGCAGCCGCGCTTTTCCGGTCCCGCGGCCGCGAGCGGACGGCTTCCGGGAGTTGGCCACATTCTGCCACTTCGGCCATGCGCCCATATGTGTGCTTGCGTCGACCGGCGGCAGCGATGGATGATCAACAGGCGTTTGTTAATTATCCGCGCCGACGCGCAAATCCCGGCAACCTTTGCGAGGTATCATGCGACTACCCCTGCCCCTGACACGCCGGGTCGTTTTTGTCGGCGCCGCTTCGGTGGTTGCCATATCCGGCTCCGCCGTCGCCGCCTCCGGTCTCGTCGAAACTGATCATAATGAAATTCATGCGTGTGTCCACGAAACCTGGCTGACGGTACGAATCGTCGATCCGGCGAAAAAGCAGCACTGCTCCCGAGACGAGCGCAGTGTCTCCTGGAACGTGACAGGGCCGAAGGGTGCCACTGGCCCCGCCGGGCCTGCCGGCCCGACGGGGAACACCGGACCGGCTGGATCAGCCGGATCGAGGGGCGACACCGGAGCGGCCGGGCCCAAGGGCGACACGGGGCCCGCAGGAACCGCCGGACCGACAGGCGACACAGGACCCGCCGGTCCGACAGGCGACACGGGACCCGCCGGGCTGAAGGGCGACATGGGACCGGCGGGACCCGCAGGGCCCAAGGGTGACACCGGGGCCGCCGGGCCCGCCGGACCGAAAGGCGATAAGGGAGACAAAGGCGACCCCAGTCCTGACTCCCGCTTCGGTACTGGCACCCAAAACGCCGTCGCCGGCAAAGGAGGCGAATGCACGTTGGGGGCCGTATGGCTGACGGCGGGATCTGTGGCCGCCGCCGCGCCCGCAGCGGGCCAGACATTGAGCATCAGCCAGAATTCGGCCCTCTTCTCGCTGCTCGGCACGACTTATGGCGGCGACGGCCAGTCGACATTCAAGCTGCCGGATCTGCGAAGCTCCGCCCCGAACGGCCTTACTTATGTCATCTGCACGGTCGGCATATACCCGAGCAGAGACTAACCGCGGTCGAAACCGAGGGCCGGGGCCGGGAGGGCGCGCGGTGCGTACCGGACGCGCCCTCCCGGCAGCGGATCAGCCGGCCGAACTGTTGCCGCGGGACAGCACTTCGGAGAGCGCGGCGGCCAGGCCGTACCAGTCGCAGGACACCACGCCGGCGTGATCCTTGGCCGGCTCGCCGCCCATGTGAAAGACGGATGGCGTCGCCCTGTCGAGAGGCCCGGGCCGCCGTCGCCGCGCGACGCGTGTACGAGACGCTGTTCCGGCTCAGGCCGCGATGAGCGCCGGGATTCGGCGACGGATGTTCAGCCCCATGATGCTTGCTCCCCTTTGCCGATGGCCGCGTAAGCGGCCGGTCGGCAAGGCCCAACTGACAGGCGGTGGCTAGCTGACTCTCCAGAATCGCGAGTCACCGCCGGATCTTATGTACCTGTAGGTTTACGGGAGGAGAAGGTCACAGTTGGGCCATAGGAACCATCCTCGTCTCCGCTGACCGTGACGGTGATATCACGGTCGGGATATCTGGTGGAGATGACTCCCTGCCAGCACTCTCCTATCGCCAGGGCGAGCTGAGCAACATCTTCATCGTCGATCTCGTCGGCGTCAACAATTCCGAACGCGTCATTGAGGTTAGTCTGGTTGACCATCGCTTCCACATCGCCGACGCTGCCGTCGAAATGCTCAAGCCAGGTATCCACGTTTTCCGCGTTGAAGCGTTCGGAGAGGAGGACGCATCCGCGGTATTCGGTCGTCTCAGGGCAGAAGACCCAGGCTCCGGCGATGAGGAAGCGCAGCCCGCTCTGCTCATTGATGTAGTCGAACGGAGACATGTCGGCTACGGCCGGACCGACCCATTGCGAGCGCCACTGCAGGAAGAATCGTGGAAGTACGCGTTCCGTCCAACGTGGCTTCGCCGTACTCACGGAATCTCCCATGGTTCGGCCGGGCGAACCATCTTCTGTTGCCTGACGAAAGACTGCCCGGTGTTCGGATTTACATTGACATCGTACTCCACGACGTGCGGCGTCGGGACGCCTCCATGAGCACCGCCCGTCAGATCAACGCGTTTGATCGCGTTGCCGTCCATATCGTACGTCGTGTAATTGGTGACCTCGCCAGTCTGAGGGTCCGTCTTGTACAACGTGCCGTTCGGGGGGCCTCCCTCATTCGGCAAGAGGTTGCCGCCCCTGCCGCCGGTTCCTTTGTATTCTTGACCGTTTTTGATGAGGTCCTTGGCATCGGGGTCCTTCGCGATCGCATCGCTCTCAGCCTTACCGAGATCCTCTTCAAGAGCGGGCTCGACTTCTGTGGCCTCGGCCTCTGCGGTTCCAATCTCGGGAGCGGTGTCCGCTGCGGCTTCAACGGCTACCGGCAGATCCTCGGCTATCGCCGCGGCGGTCTCTGTTGCCACCGTGGCGGCGGCGTCCTCGGCTATTGGTCCCAGAATCGCGGCGGCCTCTGCAGCGTCGGCGGCCGCGGCTCCTGCGTCGGAACCGCCGAGTGTGACGATGCTGCCCAGTATCCCAATAGCAGTGGTGACGCCGATCGCGATACCAGCGCCGACCAGAGCGCCTTTCATCTGGCTGCGAGCGTGCTCGACTGCCGTGGCATATCGATCGCAGGAGTCACCCAAGGATTCGCAGAGCTCGTATAACCCGGCTAGCACAGTGTGAGGATTTCCGGACTTGTAGACCTTCCCCCAAAAGTCTCCGATCGCATGAGAGTCACTGCCTACCGCCGTGGATAGGCCGTTGATGGTGGCGTTCAGCTTGCCGCCTACGTCTTGCACAGTTCCGGCAGCCGCATGCCAGGCTCGGGCCGCTGACCGGAGTTTGCCGACATCGGCATTCGGCCAATACTTGGCGAGCGGCCCGGGGAGGGCGGAGTGCCCGGTTCCGAGTGCGGGTGGCGGATAGCACACGTACAGCTCTCGGACGACCGGCTCAGGATTTAGCAGCGGGCTTTTAGGGCGGGATTTCCCTGTGGCCGACGCATTGTCAGCCTTCAGATGATTATTGGCGGTTCGCGTCAAAACAAGAGAAGTACCTCCAGTGACGATGACCGATTTCTGAAAGGCTTTCACCGCAGCCTTCACGCCAGGGGCGTACCTGGAGTCGAAGTTGTGGGCCAGGCTGTCATTGCCCGCCATGCTCCCGTCAGCCCCGAGCGCCGCCTCCAATCTGGACCATGCACCCGACAATGTTTGCTGGCCGACTGCAAAGTTCCTGGCCGCTCGTTGCATCTCCGAGGGTGTGACGTCGACGCCGCTCACGAGCCACCTCCACGCCAGATCGTCTGATTAGCGGCGTGAGAAGACCGAAAATTCTGGTGGGAAATCGAGATCACCTTTTTGAGTCGCGCTAGCCGATCAGCCATGTGACTAGCAGCGGCACGCCATTCCCGATGTGCTTGTTGATGAGCGTCTCGTGCTTCACCCTCCCATTCGGAGAGTGTGCTCATCAGGTTTCGGTCCAGCTCATTAAGCGTCTGTCGTAACGCGCCCAGGATTTGACTAAAGGCGTCCTCGGCATCCTCAAGGTACGCGAAGTCGGCTAGGATCCGATCCACCTGCTACCACCAGTTAAAGCAACGTTGGCGCCATCATCCCCGTCGGGGACGGTACTATCCCTCTACATAACGGTCAAGTCAGTAACACTAGAATATAAGGCTGTCAAGGGCATATAGAGAGGTAGCGCTCAATTCGCTTGCGCATCGCGCGGTCCATCTCGTACGTGCCGATCTCAGCGGCCAGGACCCAGGGAACATCGCTTGATTCGTTGCTGGGTGCCGGCCGTCCACTCACCGGCCGGCAGAAGCAAGCAAGAACCGCGTAGTGAGCTGGCGCCCCGGCTGGCTGCCTCAGACCTCTAAAGATCGAAATGGGTTCCGGAGCGAACTCCGGAACCCCATGTGACCTGCTTCAACACCTGTCGGGTGGCGGTGTGCTCGCTCAGGGTCTTGAGACATCACAGGGCCGGGGTGGCGGGATTTGAACCCACGACCTCTTCGTCCCGAAGCAATTTCCCAGCCGCCGGCGCGGCCTCCCAAGCTCCTACGCCTACGGAGGTGCGGGCCGATCCGTAGTCGCGGGCGCACAACGTACCTGAGGAGCAGCGGTCGGTATCGGCCTGGCGAACGGCCACCAGAGGCTTACGCGACCTCATCGATGCATGGAGCGAAGCAGCCGAAGCAGTCCGAACGCGATGATGTCTTCCCGGATCGAGCCGTCCCAGACGAGGTTCTCGACCTGATCGAGGCGGAAGACCGCAGGTTCGATGTACTCGGCGGGGTCGCTGTACCGCGAAAGCTTGGCCGACGTTCTGGGGCCCCGAGCCACGACGTGATAGACGGTGTGCAACGCCTTCAGCATTGGTGTCGACTCGTGGAAGACTTCGAAAGAGTCGGCCTCGATACCAAGCTCCTCGAGCAGTTCTCGCTTGGCTGCGGTAACGGGTTCTTCCCCTTCCTCGATTCCGCCTGCGACAGTGCGTAGAACCAGCTCACTGCCCATACCGAGACGTTTCTCCCTGATGAGCCACACATTCTCGTCGTCAACCGGATAGACCCTGACCACATCGTCGCAGGCCGCAAATTCGGCAAGCACCGATTGTCCGCTCGGATCCTGCGTGGTCTGGAGCACTACGTCAAAGACCTTTCCGCGATAAGCGACCTCTTGGTCGTCGCGTTTCGCTATGGGCATCCGGTCCACTCTCATCAGTAACCGTCCAGTGCATCGCATTAATAGTTTGTGGCCTGCTGCCACATCTTTTCGAACTGATTGGTAAAGTATAGATACCATACCGGGGAGGTGTCCGGCTTTAGCTCTAGGTGGGGTCGGGCGGCCGAAGAGCTCTCATATGTGTAGAACTCCACGAAAGTGCGCGCTTCGGAAAGACCTTCGTCCACTACGGCAAGGCTTATGGCAGGAACATGATCCAGTACCCGAATTTGCATTTGGGTTGTGTAGCGATTACGAAGGGAGGCGAATCTATCAAGACTCTGTTGGACATCGCGGTCGTACTCGGACGGGTCGGTGGTGTTCAGAAAATTCAGCGCCGCGACCGCGCTGGACTTGGATCTCGGCTTGATCAACAGGGCTCTGCAGGTGCCGCCCGCCTCCAGGCTGTGCTCGATCTCTCCCAGGTTATCCAGGGAGAACGCGCGTAGCGACATACCACTGATCGAGAGTCGTCGACCACCTCGCAAGGTCAAGGGCCATCCGGGCATGGCCTCGCGGCGTTTCAGCACGCCGTCGACCTCCGGAAAGACGACTGCCTGGAGAGCTTGGACGGACTTTTCGACCGCTACCGTACTTTTTCCGTTCGCTATACTCTGCCGTCGTAGATTAAACAGCGCTATTCCGGCTGCCAGCATGAAACCGGAGACCGCTCCGCTGACCAGTTCCAACACGTGTCGGATGTCCTGCAACGCGTCCTTTGATTCCCATAGGCCTGCCGATACGGCGATCAATATCGCGACGGGCAGAATCAGGCCGGTGACGGTGAGGAGCGCGGCGACCGCCTCAAGCAAGTCGCGCCAGCGAATTCTGTTCATGGCCTTCTCCAGTATGCGCTATACAGCCCTGGCCTTACCATAGGCGGTATATGCCCAGGTGGTGAGGTGATCAGAAAACGCGGCGCAATGATCCTGAAGGAAACGCCGATACTCACGTTTCGGGCGACCGTAATAGTCCTCGTGAAGAAGCGTGTGACCGCCCTGATAGCTCCTGCGGAGATGAGTTCTGTGAGTATCAGCGTGAGAACCGATGTGCTTATGACTCTGTCAAATCGGCACGAGGCATGGCCGGACCCCGCCGATCTGTCAGGGGCCGGATGCACGGGCGTCCGGATCATCGCCAAGGGAAGGATCCTCCCGCTCCTCGATGGTGGACAACTCGTTCCCTGGATCCGTGCCGCCCGAGGCAAGGGCATCAGGGTGTTGCTCGATCTTCCGGGCGACAAGCCTCTGGTCAGGAGACTCACCGGCGCCCGCCACCTGGCCACAGGTGACGAGGTCGTCCTGGTCGACAGTGTGGATGAGTCCCCACGACAGGGTCCGGGCGCGAAGATCATTTACGTCGACCACGGTCGTCGGCTGGTCGACGCCGTGGCCGTCGGGGATGACATCGTCGTCGCCGATGGGGCCTACGTATTCTCGGTCAGCGCCGTGGGCGAAAGCGAAGTGACGGTGCGATGCGTGAAGTCGTCGACGGTAACGCTCGCGGCCAGAAGCGTCGGACTGCGAAACGCGGCGCTGCGCGTTTCCTGTCCGACCGCGTCCGAACTCGAGCTGGTCGGACGCCTCGACCCGGAACTGGTCGACGCCTTCGTCGTGTCCTTCTGCGAGCAGGCGTCCCAGATAGTGGGCATCCGGAAGAGTGCGATCGGCGCCACCGTCATCGCCAAGATCGAGTCATCGCGCGGCTACGCCCAAGCGGAGCGCATAGCCGAGGTCGCGGACGGCGTACTCGTCGGCAGGCACGACCTTGGTACCGAGGTCGGGCCATCCGCCGTCTGGCAGATCGTACGGAACACGGCGGAGCTTTGCCGGCGTGCCCGGCGGCCCGTCATCGTAGGGTCCGGCATTCTGCAGAGTATGTGCGACCAGACCACGCCGTCCGCCGCGGATGTCGCGGATGTGCGGCGACTGCTGAGTCTGGAGGTGGATGGGCTGTTGCTGGCCGGTTCGATCTCAGTGCTCGATCCCGTGCGTGCGGTCCGAGTCCTGCGAGACCTGGCCGGGTCTCCGGCGTAAGCCACCCGAACCGTGCCCTCACCGCGGAAAAAGAAGCGACTGAAGAGCAGCATGGCCGTTCAGGGCATGGCTCCCGGCGAACACGAACGCGGACGTCCGTTCGGCAAGGCGTCGGAGATTCGCCAGGCGCCGGTCGACCTGAACCGCGGTGAAGACTTCGGTGCTCCCATCGAGCAGTTGTTCGTTCGCCTGGTAATACGCCGAATATTCACCGGCGCGGATCCACTGGGCGTCCTCTGCCATCAGCCGCCGGACGTGAGGGTCCGCCGAACTCTCCGCTCGCAGGACCACCAGTGTGTCGATCACGGCTTCTCCGCCACCGTCGGAGCCGGTGACGAACAGGCGATCGGTGTCGAAGAGAGCCCGGGTGCCATCGGCCGGGTCGGTATACGACGGTTCCGGTGCCGGCCCGAATCCGGAGTACAGGGCCACGGTCTCGTGCTTCAGCAGTATGCGCTGTTCGGGAAGGGAATACGCTCTACCGGTCGCGACGCAGGCCACGAACCAATCCTCGGCGACGAGGTCCACCTCGTAGCCGGGATCCGCGAGAAACTGCGCGATGATGTGGGATTTCCCGGCGCCGGACGCGCCGAGGAGCGCCACGGTCCGGGTCCGGGCATCGAGCGGGTTTTTGAGCCGGAGCAGCGCTCCGTGCATGCTCTCGAATCGTTCCGGTAAGGAGATCGCTATCGCTGACCGCATGGCTAGATCAGCTTCCATCATGGTCGTGCATCCGAAGGCGATGACCTCGTGGGCGCGGGTGTTGAGAGCACGCCGGACCCCTTGTTCGATGGCGAGGTCGTAGTTCATCGCGGACCCGCTTAACAGCGTGGCCGAGACCGTGGCGGCGACAGGTCGGACTGCGACGGGAGCATGTGACGCTATTCGGGCCCCCATGCAGTCGGCCAGCGCAGGGTCCTCTATCCGGAACTTCACTTCGAGGTTCGTTTCGCCCAACGGGAGCGTTGCCGCCAGCGCGTACGGTGCCAGTTCCGAGCGACGACCGGCATCCAGAGCGACTCGAACAGCGGGTTTCATCGTGAACGCCCCCTGAGATGCATAGATCAGCCGACGATAACATTCGTCCCCGGCCAGTCCCGCTAACTTAAGCGATGGTCCTTCGTCGTCAGCGGCTCGGCGTTCTGCTTCTGATCGGTGGGGGCGGGCGTCCACCGGATCACTGTCCACGACACCCGTCACACGTGCGCCACGCTGCTGTACAGCATGCGCAAGGGCCGCTTCCCATGATGGGAAGCGGCCCTTGACCTGGGTCGGGGTGGCGGGATTCGAACCCACGACCTCTTCGTCCCGAACGAAGCGCGCTACCAAGCTGCGCTACACCCCGGTGGCGGACAGG
>JAOPYL010000310.1 GCA_025964625.1 Actinoallomurus sp.
GCCGCGGGGCCGAAGACCTCCCGCAGCACCGGCAGGTCGCGTACGACGAGCGGGACTTCCGCGGCGAGCGCCTCCATCGCGGCGAGACCGAAACCCTCCTTTATGGAGGGGAAGGCGAAGGCGTCGGCCGCGGCCACCAGCGAGGGTAGGCCGGCGTGGTCGACCGGGCCGAGCACCACCGGCCGGACGCCCAGCTCGACCGAGCGCCGTTCCCATTCGGAGCGGTAGTCGCGGTAGTCGAAGAGCGTCTCGCCGCCGGCGATGACCAGGTGGAGCCCGGGCTGTTCGGCATGGAGTGCCGCATAGGACTCCAGCAGGTCCAGCGAGCCCTTGCGCGGCTCGATCCCGCCGACCGCGAGCACGTAGCGCCCGAGCCTGTCCTTCCACCGCCGGCGGGCCCGTGCGGCGGACTGGGAGTCGCCGGCCGCGGTGGCGAACCGCTCGTACGCCACTCCGTTCGGGATCACCTCGGCCCGGATGGACCATCCGGCGGACAGCTCTTGGGCCACCGCCTCGGAGACGCACACATGGGCGAACGGCTCGACCAGGGCGCGATCATGGCAGGCGGCGAGCTCGGGAGTGCTGAACTGGTCGATGTGGTGGACCGTGCGGACGCAGCGGCCGGCGGCGTTCGCGCTGATGCAGTCCTGTGCGTGCACGACGTCGTATCCGGCCGGGTCGAAGGCGGCGCGCAGGGTGTCGATCGACCGCAGCACCCGCGCCCCGACCGTCTCCTCCATCGCGGGAAAGGGCACGATGACCTGGCGTACCGCTGGATCGACCGGGCGGAAGAAGCCGGCGTCACCGCCCCTGCCGAGGGTCCACACGGTGACCCGCTGCCCGATCGCGGCGAGCGCCTCCGCCAGCGCCAGTGTGTGCACGACCCCGCCGCGGGGCTTGGTGGAGTAGCTGAGCAGCGCGATGGACAGCGGACCGGGGCTCGGCGGGTTCAAGGCGACATCCGGTAGGCGGCGGGCCTGCGCTCGTCGAGGTGCCGCAGAACGCGGCGTGCGCGTTCGATCTCGGCCGTGAGGTCCACCTCCGCCACTGCGAGACCCGCCTTGGACCAGGTGCGCGCGAGGATGTCGCCACCCGGACCGACGATCTTCGCCTGCCCGAGGAAGCGCATGCCGCCGAGCGCGCCCGTCTGGTTGGCTGACGCCAGGACGACCTGGTTCTCCGCCGCTCTCGCCTGGTCGTACAGGTCGAACAGCCTGGCCTGCCGGTCCTGGGACATTCGCGGCGCCCGGTTGGTGATACTGGTGGGCCAGGCGGACAGGCACGCCAGGATCTGTGATCCGTCCAGCGCGAGCGTGCGCGCCGACTCGGGGAAGGTCTTGTCGTAGTCGATGAGCATGCCGATGCGGCCGGCGGGGGTGTCGAAGGCCTCGAAGCCGTTCCCCGAGGCGTAGACACTACGTTCGCCGGGCGGCTGGTGGACCTTGCGATGGTGGCCCAGCACCCCATCCCCGGTGAGGCACACCGCCGCGTTGTAACGCTCGGCACCGTCCGCCTCGCAGTAGCCGACGCAGACCACCATCTCGGCGGCGAGCCGGGCCACGGTCGCGATCAGCGGGTCATCCGGCTTGAGTGCCGGCGGCAGCGCCTCGGGGTCGGGATGGCGCAGGTCGGCGAGGTAGCCCCCCAGGGCGGCGTCCGGCAGCACCAGCAGCCCGGCTCCGGACGACCGCGCGTCGCTGATCAGCTTGGCGATCCGCCTCAGGCCGAACTCCAGATCGCGGCCGAAGTGCGCGGCCGCCGCGGCGATGCGGATCACGCCCATGCGGACACCGGAGGGGCCGCGGCCGAGGCCGCCGCGTACGTGTCGGGCCGGCGGTCCCGCAGGTGCCCCATGGACCGGCGGGCCGCCTCCAGAGCCTGGCCTACGTCCAGCTCGGCGGTGGCGACGCCGCTGTCGACGCCGGTGTCGGCAAGCACCTCGCCGCCGGGGTCGACCACCTTCGCGCTGCCGACGAACCGCATCGACCCGAAGGCGCCCGCCTGGTTCGCCGACAGCCACACGATCTGGTTCTCCAGCGCCCTGGCCCGGTCGAACAGGTCGAAGCGGCGCTTCCATCTGTCGGCGGCGAGGTCGGCGCTGGCGTTCGTGCGACTGCCCGGCCACGCCGAGACGCACACCCCGATCTGCGCGCCGTCCAGCGCGAGCGCCCGCGCGGACTCGGGGAACGCCTTGTCGTAGCAGATCATCATGCCGAGACGGCCGACCGGCGTGTCGAACGCGTGGAAGCGGTCGCCGGAGGAGTAGCTGGCATCCTCGGCGAGGGGCTGGTGCACCTTTCGGTGGTTGCCGAGAACGCCATCGCCGCTTACACAGACAGCACTGTTGTAGCGCCGGTCGCCGTCGGCCTCGCAGTAGCCCGCGCACACCACCATGTCACCCGCGATCGAGATGAGCCGGCGGATCTCCGGGCCGTCCAGGGCGAGCACGGGCGGTCCCTCGTCCAGTTCGCCGTCGGTGTCGAGGCTCAGCAGGTAGCCGCCGAGGCAGGCCTCCGGCAGCGCCAGGAGCCTTACGCCCTGGAAGCGGGCGGCCGTGACCAGGCGTTCGATCCGGGCGAAGTCGGTTTCGAGGTCGCGGCCGAACTCCGCCGCGACCGCGGCCATGCGCAGCGTGCTCATGTCGTCTCCATACTTATGCGATGCCCATTCCGGTCACCGCTCCGGTGATGGCTTCGGTGAGTTCTCCGTCCGGCCAGCGCAGCCGGACCCCGTGCCCTGCGCCGAGCTCCCCGCAGACCGCGCTCACGGCGGGGCCCGCAGGCGGTGCGGGCCGGCCGGGTACGTCCGCGGTGAGCATGGCGAAGCCGGGGAAACACGTCAGCCAGTCCCCGGCGTTCGCGCCGCCGGGCCGGGGGACCCGTGCCACATCGAGCACCGCCGCACAGCCGCCGGCCTCGGCCAGCATGCCGAGGGTGCCGACGACACCGGCCATCGACACGTCCTTGGCCGCGGCGGGCCGGGCGGTTGCCACCGCCCCGAGCATCGAACGCAGCTCAGGGGTACGGCGGTGTGTGGTCGAGTCCCACTGCCGTCCCCGCTGACCGGGCCGCCAGCCGCCGCCCAGATCCGCGGTCAGCCGGAGCTCGTGGCCGGGACGTCCTCCGCCGCCGCGCACCGGATGGTCCGTACGGCCGAGCGCGGTGACCGACAACGCGGCGGGGACGCCGAGCTGGGTGTGCCCGCCGAGCACCGGCACGCCGTACGCCGCCGCCGCCCGGCGTAGTCCCGTGAGGACACATGCCGCATGGGCGGCGTCGCGGGCGGCGAGGGCGTCGAGCAGCCCGACCGGGGCGGCCCCCATCGCGGCCAGGTCGTTGAGGTTGACCAGGACCGAACACCAGCCGGCCCACGCCGGATCCCGCTCGACCATCGAGGGGATGATGGCGTCGCATGCGGCCACCACGTCGGTCCCGGGAACGGGCGCGCCGTCGTCGCCGACGAACCCGCCACCGCCCGGAGCCAGCCCCGACAGCAGCGGTCCGAGTGCGCTCTTGGCCGCGGAGGCCTGTGCGGCGATCCGCCGGATCGGCCAGCGCATCAGCACGTGCGGCAGGCCGGCCGCGGTCACCGGACGCACCGGCCGCCAGCCGAGCCGGGTGAACAGCGTCTCGTTGCGGACCTGCACGGTGGCCTCGAAACGCAGGGCGCCGGCGTCCTCGGCGCGCGCGCAGGCCGCTTCCACCAGGGCCGTCCCGATGCCGCGCGCCCCGCGGGCGGCCGGATGCACGACGAGCCGCCCGCCGGTCCACCAGCCGATGTCCGGCCCGTCGCCGGCGGGACCGAGACGTACCCCGCCGACGACGGTCCCCGCCGGATCGCGGGCCACCAGCACCACGGTCCGCGGGTCGTCGTCGTGGTCGTCCTGGTCGTCGCCGGCGAACAGAGCCTGCTCATCTACGAAGACCTGCCGGCGCAGCTTCCGGTAGGCGGCCAGCGCGACGCGCTCCGTCGCCCGCTCGATGTGGAAGGCGGGCAGCCTGGCCAGGCTGCTGCGGTCGCCGAGCAGCACCAGGATGTCGTCGGCGGTGGTGGCGGGAGCCCCGCCGCCCCCGTACAGCCGTCGCATGCCGCTCACCCGCCCGCCGTCTGGAGCACGCTGCACGCGCCACATGCGGCGCAACCGGCCTCCTGGTCGGCGCCGGACATGCCGGCCGCACGCAGCAGAGCGGCCACCCGTTCGGTGACGTGCTCGAGCAGGGCGGGGCTCGGGGCGCTCGCACCGTCGCGCCGCGCGAGCGTGTGCCTCATCGGGCGGAACGGCACGACGAACGGGTAGACCCCGCGGTCGATGAGCCGCCCCGCGCCCGCGATGAGCTCCTCGGGATCCTCACCCAGGCCGACGAGCAGGTAGGTGGAGACGCGGTTGGGCCCGAAGACCCGCACCGCCTCGTCCCACGCCGCCTCGTAGTGCTTCATGGGGACCGTCGCCTTGCCCGGTGTCCAGCGCCGCCGCACCTCCTCGTCGAGCGCCTCGACGTGGATGCCGATGGCGGTGGCCCCGGCGTCGTGGAGCACGGTGATCCAGGACAGGTCGCCCGGGGGCTCGCACTGCACCTGGATCGGCAGGCCCGGCACGGCGTCCAGCACGGCCCGCACACAGCGCGCCAGGGTGCGGGCGCCCCGGTCCGGTCCGGTCGTCGTGCCGGTCGTCAGCACCATCTGCCGTACGCCATCAAGACGGACGGCCGCCTCGGCCACCTCGGCGAGCTGCGCCGGCGTCTTGGCGGCGATGGTCGCGCCGGAGCGCAGCGACTCCTCGATCGTGCAGAACCGGCAGCGGTCGGACTCGGCGTAGCGGATGCAGGTCTGCACGACCGTGGTGGCCAGGACGTCCGCTCCGTGCAGCCGGGCGATCTTCTCGTACGGGACCCCGTCGGCCGTGGTGAGGTCGTAGAACGCCGGCCTGTGGACCGGCTGAAGGGACAGGCCGGTGTCCTCGGTGCCATGCCAGACCCGCCCGTCCCGGACGGTGTACGGGCTGTCGGGGTTGGTTGGAAGTGCGGCGCCGGCACCGTCGACGAGCACGTGCCCGTCGTCGCTCGGTCCCGCCCCGTCGGGGCGCCTGACCGGTGCGTCCACCCGGACGCCGCGCAGCGCGAGTCCGACGCGGGTGCCGATCCGCACGTCGACCGGGGTACGGTCCTTCGCGCCGGGCCGGGGATCGCCGCAGCCGCTCTTGGCGCAGTTGTTGTCACGAGTGTCGGTGCCAGCGCGCACGGAACATCCCTCAGAACATGTAGGTGGAGTTGATGATGGCGCCCTTGCGGCCGTAGTGGATCAGGGCGTCCTGGACGTCGAGGGGGTGCGTCGGGATGACGCCCTCGATGAGGTCTTCCTCGCGCGCCCCGTGCAGGGACAGCCCGAACCGGCAGCAGTAGACCTTGCCGCCCTCGGCGATGAAGGTCTTCAGCGGGTCGTTGATGTTGTGCTCGCCGGGGAAGGCCGAGTTGCCGGTGGTGGGGAAGCCCCGGGTGGCCAGGCAGTTCAGCGAGCCCGGGCCGTAGAAGTAGATGGCCGTCTCGAAGCCCTTGCGCAGCGCGCGCGTCGCCTGGAGCACGGCGACGAAGCTGACCGAGGACTCGTGCGCGATGCCGTGCACGAGCGTGAAGTACGACTCGCCGTTCTCGGCCTGGTAGTCGGGGAAGACCTTCGTGCCGCCGTAGATGCTGGAGCCCTCGGGCAGCGAGGGGTGCGGTACCTCGTTCAGGCTCTGCTTCTCCTGGTCGTTGAGTTCGACGGTGCCGTTGGCGTCGGACATGGTGATTCCCTTTCTCGGATGGGTGGAGGGGACATGGCTTTGCGGGGGTCAGTCGTAGAGCTCGTGGAAGGTGCGGTGGAACACCAGCTCACCGAGCGCTCCGTCGCCGGTCGCGGCGCTCATCCGGGCGACCTCGCCCGCGTGGTCGCCCCACGGCTGGTCACTCGCGAAGAGCACCCGGTCGTGACCGAGGCCGCGGCGCTCGATCTCGTGCGCCAGCCAGCGCGGAGCGAAGCCGATCGCCCACGACAGGTCGGTGTAGACGCGCTTGCCGGCGGCGATCCAGTCGAAGAACCGTGAACCGGCGAGCTTGATGTGGCCGCTCATCCCGCCGCCGAAGTGCACCAGGTGCACGGCGACGCGATCGGCGTACCACTCCACCAGGTGGCCGACCTCGTCGATGTCGGAGGCGCCCCCCGGAGAGGTGTGGACGTGGACGACCAGACCGTGCCGCTCGGCCGCGGCGAAGACGCGGTCCAGCATGGGCCTGCAGGCAGGATCGGTGGCACGCCCGCCCAGCAGGAAGCTGAGCTTCAGCGCCTTGACTCCGGGCTCTCCGGCGAGGGCCAGCGCGGCCCTCGTGCGGTGTTCGTCCTCGGGCCTCGGCGAGACCCACAGCCCGGCGCGGATCCGGTCGTCGGCCGCGGCGGCCTCCACGCACAGCTCGTTGAAGGAGAAGGCGACGTCCGGGTCGGGTACCCCGTAATTGGGGAGCACCAAGGCCCGCTCGGTACGTTCGGCGTCCAGGTCGGCGATCAGCTGCTTCACGGTGGCGCGGGCGGTCGTGTCCGGCTGGACGGCCGGCCCTTCATAGAACGGATGGGCGGGCAGCACCCCCAGGTGGCGGTGGGCGTCGAAGACCGTGCGGCCTGTCATGTCGGCGGCTCCTTGCGGGCGTGCGGGCGTGCGGGCGGACGGCGGGGTCAGGTGGGCCTGGTGGGTGCGGCGGGGGATCGCGGCGGTCAGCCCTGCGGGATCGCGGCGGCCAGCGCCTTGGGCCGTCCGGTGAGCTCCCCGCAGACGTCGGCGAGCGCGGCGGACGCCCTGATCTGGTCGGCGAGGAACTCCGCGTCTCTGCCGACGGCCCCGAACCGGCCCGAGCCCCAGCTGTGCTGCCACGGCAGGCCCAGGAAGTACAGGCCGGGGCAGCCGGTGACGCCTCGCCGGTGCATCGGATAGCCGCGTCCGTCGAAGGCCGGGACCTCGATCCAGCGGTGGTCGCGGGCGAAGCCCGTACACCAGATCACCGAGGTGACCCCGGCCTCCGCGAGATCCACGTCGTGCGGTTGTTCCGACGGCTCCCATACCGGCGTGTACCGGCTTTCGGTGGGGGCGTCGATGCCGCGGGCCTCGATGTACGCGTCGATGGAGTCCTTGATGCTCTCGGCGACCGCGTCGGCGTGGTCGAGGTTGACCTTGAGATCGTCGGCGAACTCGACGAACGTGCCGTCGATGTCGGTGAGTCTCCCGTACAGCCGCATCCCGTCCCGCGCGAAGGCCCGCAGGTCGATGTCGCGTCCGCCGTCTCGCCCGGTGACGTAGTGGTTGACGCGGAAGCGCGTGGAGTCGGCGTCGGCGAACTCATCGATGCTCTTGGCGTAGTAGCCCATGTCGTCGAGCCATGCGACGCAGTCCCGGCCGCGGTAGAACCGGGCGACGCGGGGGGCGCCGCCCACCGCGAGGTGCACCTGACGCCCGGCGAGGTGGACATCCTCGGCGATCTGGCAACCGGACTGACCGGTGCCCACGACGAGGACGCCGCCTTCGGGCAGGCTCCCGGGGTTGCGATACTGCGAGGAGTGCAGCTGGGTGATCTCCGCGGGCAGCCGCTCGGCCATACGCGGGATGGACGGGGTGTGATAGGGCCCGATCGCCACCACGACCTGGTCCGCGGTCAGGCGGCCCTCGGTCGTGGTCAGCTCGAAGGTCTCCGGGGCTGTACGGCGCAGCCCGGTGGCGGTCACTCCTTCGGCGAGCCGCGGCTGGAACGAGGCGGCGTACTCCTCTAGATAGCGCACGATCTCGTCGCGGACCATGAACCCGTCCGGGTCCGGTCCCCGGTAGGGGAAGCCGGGCAGCCGGCACTGCCAGTTGGGGGTGACCAGGCAGAAGGAGTCCCAGCGCCGTTCGCGCCATTCATGACCGACGCGATGACGCTCGATCACGATGTGGTCGATGTCGCGTTCGCCCAGGCAGTGGCTCATGGACAGGCCCGCCTGACCGCCGCCGATGATCGCCACGGGGTAGTGTGCGCCGGCGATGGCAGGGCGGCCGCCCCGATCGGCTCGGTCCGTGGTCCGTGTGATCCGGCTCATTCGAGGCGCCGCCCGGCCTCGGCCAGCTCCATGACCGTCACAGCGGCACCCGGCACGGAGGCGAACGCGGCCGCGCCGGCCTCGACCGACGGGGAGTAGCACTGTTGCGTCTCGCCGTCCGGCCAGCGCACCCGGAAGTACATTTCAGGCATCGCTCCTCCAAGGAGGGCGGCACACCGGCCCCTGTCCACCTGCCCGCCCGCGATCCATCACCGCGGGGCGCACGCCAGGGCCTGCCCGGTGCCGAGGTCGTCCGTTCACCTCGTCGCCGCTCGTGACCCCTACTTCACCCAGCGCTTGTTACCGATCGATGTCATCGGGAACAAACGGGCGTTACCGGATCCTCACTCAAGTTCCCGTCGACCGGCGGGGCCGGGTACGGCGGTCCTCATCCGGGTTCAGGCAGGCTGATCGCTCCTGATGGACAGCGCGCGACGGCATCGCGGACATTGTCGTGATGTTCCGCGGCGGGGCGGGGATCGAGCAGTTCGACCGTGCCGTCGTCGTTCTGGTCGAACACCTCCGGCGCGGCGAACACGCAGTTGCCCGCTCCGACGCAGATCTCCCGGTCGGCGTGCACACGCATCCGTGGACCTCCTCGTGTTGCGATGACCGGGTCTACCAGGCGACCGGCAAGGACCGCACGCCGTATACCGCGGAGTAGGTGCGGAAGGGGACCTCCTCGAACGGTACGGCCAGGCGCAGTGCCGGGAACCGGCGCAGCAGCGCCGGGTAGGCGATCCGCATCTCCATTCTGGCCAGCGGTGCGCCCAGGCAGTGATGGATACCGTGCCCGAAGGCGACATGCGAGGTCGGCTTGCGGGTGAGGTCGAGAACGTCGGGCTCGTCGGCGAGGGCCTGATCGCGATTGGCGGACGGAAGTGAGCAGACGATGGCGTCACCGGCCTTGATGGGCTTGCCGCCGATGGTGACGTCCTGCGTCGCGGTACGGATGACCCCGCTGTGCACGATCGTGAGGTAGCGCATCAGCTCCTCCACCGCCTGGTCCACGATGCCGGGATCGTCGCGCAGCAGCGCCAGCTGGTCGGGGTGGCGCAGCAGTAGAAGGGCCCCGAGAGCGAGCATGTTGGCCGTGGTCTCGTGGCCCGCGAGGAGCAGTAGGCCGCCGAGGCCGATCAGTTCCTCGTCCGGCAGTTCGTCGCCGTGCTCGCGCACCAGCGCGCCGAGCAGGTCGTCACCCGGATCGGAACGCTGGCGTCTCACCAGCTCGGCCATGTAGGCGCGGGACTCTTCGAAGACCGCTCTCCGATCCTCCAGGCTCTGGCTGAGGTCGAGCTGGGCGTTGCTCCGGCGCTGGAAGTCGGCACGGTCGGCGTACGGAACGCCGAGCAGCTCGCAGATCACCAGCGACGGCACCGGCAGCGCGAACGCCTGCACGAGATCGACCGGACCGCCGTTGTCTTGCATGACGTCGAGGTGCTCGGTCACGATGGCCTCGATGCGGGGCTGCAGCCGGCGCATCCGCTTCACGGTGAACTTGGGCGTCAGCATCCGGCGTAGCCGGGTGTGGTCGGGCGGATCGTAGCCGATGAGCGAGCCCTGTGCGGCCAGCGGCAGCCGCGCGGCGGTCTCCTCGTCGACGGCCGCTGCCACGTGGGCGCGTACCGCCTGGCCGGAGTTGCTGAACCTGATGGCGTCGCCGAGCACCTCGCGTACGTCGTCATAGCGGGTGACCAGCCACGCGGGGAAACGCACCGGCCCCATCGGGGCCTCCGCCAGGCTCACCGGCGCTTCGGTACGAAGCCGGGCAAGGTCAGTGATCGGATCGAACGGGGTTCGTTGCATGTGCAGAGGTACGGGCGGTGTCCGGCTCACAGGCCAGCTCCTTCCGTGGTCCGCCAGAAGACGGACTGATCGGACATCCGAGGCATGACTCTCAGATAGTCTGCCTTGTCATATAAGTGAGAGTCAACTCTTAGTACAGTAGGATCAGGCCATGAATGTCCCAGCTCCACGCAGGCTGCGGGCCGACGCCGCTCGTAATGTCGACCGAATCGTCCTTGCGGCACGCGAGGTGTTCGCGGTGGCGGGCGCGGAGGCTCAACTGGACGACATCGCCCGGCGAGCCGGAGTGAGCGAAGCCACGCTCTACCGGCACTTCGCCAATAAGGAGCAGCTGATCAACACGGTCGTCCGGCAGCGTTTCGCCGACGTCGTCGAGCCGGCCATCCAGCGCGCTCTCGGCGATGAGGACCCATGGCAGGCGGTGGTCACCATGTTGGAGGCCGCGCTGACCGTGGCCGCGGAGGAGAGCGGCACCTTCGCCGCGGCGGGAGGACCGGGCATGTTCCTCGAACTCGCCACCCGCTACTTCGACGCCTTCACGGTGGTGCTGCGCCGGGCGCAGGACGCCCGGTTGGTCCGCGCGGACCTGGCACCAGAGGACCTGCCGAGACTGACCACAATGTTGATCAGCACGACGCATGTGGCCGGCGGGCCCGGCGAGGGCTGGCGGCGCTACCTCATGCTGCTGCTCGACGCCCTCCGCCCGGCCGCCGCCACACCGCTTCCCCCGCCCAACCCGGGCTGACGACACCACTGGCCCTCCCGTGGCGCCACCGTGTCGGCGGAGCCGACCGCCTGACTCCGATCATCGGAGCGGCCTGTCCGCCTCCGGCAAGGTCCACCCGCGCAGAGGCCGGGCCGCCGAAGCGCGCCCGGCCTCGCGAAGGGATGTCGCCGGTCAGTCGTGGAGGAGCGCCTCGGAGGCCGCCCGGCTGGCGGCGGCGAGACGGGCGGCATGCTCCGGTGCTTCCCGGGCGTGCTCGCGCCACCACGCCTGGCCGGCCTCGGGGAGTGTGTGGATCGGGTCGTAGTACTCGTACTGGCGGTTGAGGGCCTCCGGGTCGTCGGCCTCCAGCGCGGTGCGGTAGTTCTTCGTCCAGTACGAGATGCCGCGCTCGGTGTCGTACTCGGAGACCTGGTGCACCCAGCGCTTGCCGACGTAGGGCACGTCGCAGACGATCCGCGGGGTGGCGAAGCCCGGCAGGTAGCCCATGATGCCGTGCTGCAGCCGCTGCGCCTCGGCCAGGGACAGCCGCCAGTGCTCGCTGAACGGGATCATGTCGCAGAGGTAGAAGTAGTAGGGGAGCACCCCGTTGTCCTGCAGCGCGAAGCACAGGTCCAGGAGCTGTTCGACGGTCGCGTTGACGCCCCGCATGAGCACGCCCTGGTTGCGCACGTCGCGGACGCCCGCATCCAGCATGGCCTGAGTCGCTTTGGCGACCAGCGGCGTCATCGACTGGGCCGCGTTGACGTGCGTGTGGATGGCGAGCTGGGCGCCGCGCTGCCGGGCCTTGGTGGCCAGGCGCTCCATGCCGGCCCGCACGTCGTCCTGCAGCCAGTGCTGGGGGAGGCCCATCAGCGCCTTGGTGGCGAGCCTGATGTCGCGGATGTTCTCCACGTCGAGCAGCCGGCCGACGAACGACTCCAGCCGTGCCCAGGGCATGTTCGCGACGTCGCCGCCGGACACGACGACGTCGCGCACCTGCGGGGTGCGGGCCAGGTAGTCGAACATGGCCTCCAGCCGGTCGGGCTGTTTCAGCGCGAATTTGTGCTTGTCGATCTGGGGCGTGGAGTTGCCGACGAGGTCCATGCGGGTGCAGTGCCCGCAGTACTGCGGGCAGGTGGGCAGCAGCTCGGCGAGCACCTTGGTGGGATAACGGTGGGTGAGGCCCTCCACCGCCCACATCTCCGCCTCGTGCAGGGAGTCGCGGCTGGCGACCGGGTGGGAGGGGAAGTCGGTGCGCCGGTCGCTGAACACCGGGAGCATGTAGCGGCGCACCGGGTCGGCGTAGAACGCCTCGGTGGAGCTCACGTCCATGGTGTTGAGCATCTGCGGCGGCAGCAGCATCGACATCGTGGCCCGCTCCCGCTGGTCGCGCTCGAGGTCGGCGTAGAACGCCTCGCTCACCAGGTCACCCAGGACCTGCCGGAGCTGCCGTGCGTTCTTCACGCAGTGTGACCTTTGCCACTGTGCGGACTCCCACTCCGCAGAGGTGATGTCACTCCATCCAGGGATGCGCCGCCAGTCCGGCTCCGATAGCTCACGGCGCCGGTAGGCGTACGGCTGAGGGCGACCTTCCGGGGTCACAGCCGACTCTGCGGCGACAGCGGTCACAAGCTCTCCTATGGTGTAGGTCGTGCACGATGTCTTGCGCTAGCGGGACGATACGAGAAATATTCTCTTGGAACCAGGATTTCCCAGCAGATCTTCCAGTACACATTATGTCGAGGTGATGGATGAAGAGCTCTCCGGTCGGACTGCACCGGGTCGTCGAGCCGCCGGGTGTGCTGCCGCAGGCGGCCCGCCGCCTCGACCCGGACCCGCGCATCCGCGACGACGAGGTGCGCGTGCGCCTCGAGCGGCTCAACCTGGACGCGGCGTCCTTCCGGCAGCTGCACACCAAGCACGGCGGCGACCCGGACCGCATACGAGGCGAGGTGCTGGAGATCGTCCGAAGCCGCGGAAAGATGCACAACCCGGTGACGGGCTCGGGCGGCATGCTGGTCGGGACCGTCGAGGAGGTGGGTCCCGCGTCACCGCTCGGCCTCCGGCCGGGAATGCGGATCGCGACCCTGGTGTCGCTGACGCTCACTCCGCTGCGGATCGATGATGATCTCGGCCGCTGGGACGCCCGCGCCGAGCAGGTGCCGGCGGAGGGCCACGCGATCCTGTTCGCACGCTCGATCGCCGCCGAGATCCCCGCCGACCTCCCGGCCGAGCTCAGCCTGGCCGTCCTCGACGTCTGCGGCGCGCCCGCCCTCACCCACCGCGTCGTCGCCTCTCGTACGTCGGCGGTGGTGGCCGTGATCGGCGCCGCGGGCAAGAGCGGGTCGCTGGCCCTGGCCGCCGCGCGCCGGGCCGGCGCCGAGCGGACCATCGGCGTGGTCCCCTCCGAGGCCGAGGCCGCGCGGCTCCGGGACTCCGGGCTGGCCGACGAGGTCGTGCTGGCCGACGCCCGCGACCCGATCGCGCTCGCCGAGGCCGTCGGCGGTACCGGAGACGCGGGCCGCGGCGCCGATGTGACCGTCGTCTGCGTGGACGTGCCCGGCTGCGAGCACGGCGCGATCCTGTCCACCGCGCCGGGCGGCACCGTGATCTTCTTCTCGATGGCCACGTCGTTCCCCGCAGCCGCGCTCGGCGCGGAGGGACTGGCCGCCGACGTGACCATGCTGATCGGTAACGGGTACGTCCCAGGCCATGCGGACATGGCGTTCGGCCTGCTGCGCACCGAGCCCGGCGTATTCAAGATCTTCCAAGACCGTGTGGAGACCTCATGACGAAACTGGACCTCGACCCGCAGGTAGTACGGAAGGCGCGGCGGCTGGCCGAGCGAGCCGCCGCGCCGATCATCGAGATGGCCCGCACGCACACGACGGTGTCGGTGGAGCGGGCGCAGTTGCGGCTGGGCGGCCTGTCGGGCGCAGACTCAGACGGCCTGCCGTGGGTGAACCACCTCGTCGACGCCGTACGCGACCAGGTCGGCCTGGAGCACGGAGTGGCGCTGCCGGTCTGGGACGCGCTCCGCAACGAGCCCTACGACGACCTCGCGGGGCTGGCCCGGGCGGCGGCGCTCGGCGCGGTGACGTTCCGGATCCCCAAGGGCTCGGACGCGGACGCCGCGGCGGAGCTGGCGCGCCGGTCGGCCCGTGAGGGCATCGGCCGGGTCGACCGCCGGCGCGCCGAGCGGGACACGATGTTGCGCGAGGTCGGCGACCCGGCGCAGCCGTGGATCTACCTGATCGTCGCGACGGGGGATATCTACGAGGACATCCCGCAGGCGCAGGCCGCCGCGCGTGAGGGCGCGGACGTGGTCGCGGTGATCCGCTCGACCGGGCAGTCCCTGCTCGACTTCGTGCCCGAGGGTGCCACCCGGGAGGGCTACGCGGGCACCTACGCCACGCAGGAGAACTTCCGCCTCATGCGGTCCGCCCTCGATGACGTGTCCAAGGAGCTCGGCCGTTACGTGCGGCTCACGAACTACGCCTCCGGCCTGTGCATGCCGGAGATCGCGACGCTCGCGGGCCTGGAGCGGCTCGACATGATGCTCAACGACTGCATGTACGGCATCATCTTCCGCGACATCAACCCCCGGCGGACCTTTATCGACCAGCGGTTCTCCCGGCAGATCCACGCGCGCGCCGGCATCGTCATCAACACTGGCGAGGACAACTACCTGACGACCGCCGACGCCGTGGACGCCGCGCACACCGTGGTCGTCAGCCAGCTGCTCAACGAGCGGTTCGGCAAGGAGGCGGGCCTGACGGACCGGCAGCTCGGCCTCGGGCACGCCTTCGAGATCAACCCGGCGATCCCGGACTCGTTCCGGCTGGAGCTGGCCCACGCGCAGCTCGTACGGGAGCTGTTCCCGGACGCGCCGCTGAAGTACATGCCGCCGACCAAGCACATGACCGGCAACGTCTTCGCCGGATATCTGCTCGACGCGTTCTTCAACCTGGCCGGGATCATGACCGGCCAGTCGATCATCCTCATCGGGATGATGACCGAGGGCATCCACACACCCTGGCTGTCCGACCGGGACCTCGCCCTGGAGAACGTCCGGTACGTCCGTGAGGCGTGCGGGGCCCTCGCGGAGGACTTCGTGCCCCGCCCCGACGGCTTCGTCGTCCAGCGCGCCCGGCAGGTGCTCTCCGAGTCCGTCGACCTGATGGAGCGGATCTGTGACGACACGCTGCTGACGGCGATCGCCGACGGGACCTTCGGGGTGACGCGGCGGCCCGCCGACGGCGGCAAGGGCCTCGACGGCGTGATCGAGCGTGCGGACGCCTACCTCAACCCCGTGATCGACATCCTGGACTCCGAAGACCCGCACGCCGCCGCCGGCGGCGTCCCGACGCCCGCAGGGAGCGCACGAGAGTGAAACAGCGACAGGCGGCCACGGACGTGCCGGAGGCGCAGGACATCCCGTCGATCATCCGTCCGTACGGTGACACGACCGGCGACGCGATGGTGCAGATGTCCTTCACGCTGCCGGTGCCCGCGGGCAGGCGCGCGGAGATCGCGGCGTTGCGGCTCGCCGGGCAGATGGGCCTGGACCCGGCCAGCGTCGTGCACTCCAAGCCGATGGGACCCAACTTCACCTTCTTCATCGTCTACGGGAAGGTGAACCACCTGATCGACTACGCCGGCATCGAGGTGCCGGCGGGGCGGGAGTACCCGCTGCTGGCGGCCAAGGAGGTCGACCTGGCGATCCGCACGGTGCTGAACAGGCGGCTCGTCGTGGTGGGGGCGTGCATCGGCACCGACGCGCACACGGTCGGCATCGACGCGATCCTCAACGTCAAGGGGTTCGCCGGCGAGAAGGGCCTGGAGTACCACCGGGAGATCCAGGTGATCAACATGGGCGCCCAGGTGACCGTGGCGGAGCTGGTCGAGCGGGCCAAGGCCGAGAACGCCGACGCCGTGCTCGTATCCCAGGTCGTCACGCAGAAGAACGCCCATATCCACAACACCAAGCAGATGGCGGCCGCCTTCCACGACGCCTATCCGACGGCGGTCGGGCCCGGCATGGGACGCCCGCTGCTCATCGCCGGCGGCCCGCGGTTCGACACCGTCACCGAGGAGGAGCTGGGGGTGGACCGTATCTTCGGGAAGGGCACCACCCCCGGAGAGGTCGCCGCCTACCTCGTGCACGCCCTGCTGCCCAACTGGATCCCCAGCGAGCCGTCGTGACCACCGGAGAGAGGGAGCACGTGGACATCGATCCCAGAGTGGGCCTGACCGTCACCCAGCGCAGGTACGTCCCGCACGCGCACGCGCACTACGGGGGCAGCCTGGTGGACGGCGCTTACGTCCTCGGCATGTTCGGGGACGTAGCAACCGAGATGTGCGTCCGGGCGGATGGCGACGAGGGCCTGTTCGCCTCCTATGACGAGGTGCAGTTCCGTGCCCCGGTGCGGGCCGGCGACGTGCTGGAGGCGACCGCGACGGTGACCCGGGCCGGGCGCCGCAGCCGCACCCTGGCCTTCGAGGCGCGGGTCGTATGCCGGGCGCGCCCGGACAAGGGGGAGTCCGCGGCCGAGGTACTGCCCGAGCCGATCGTCGTGGTCACCGCCACCGGAACGGTCGTCGTGCCCCCCGCCGGGCCCTGACGGGGCGGATCGCACACCACGACCGGCGCCGCCCCGCGGATTCCCCGATCCGCGCGGCAGGCCCGCCGGGCAGATCCGGTAACGCCAGTTCGCGGACAGGTTGACATCGCTACGGATCCCGATAAGTTGCCTAAGCGTCCACCACAGGACTGGCCGGTCGGCCGACCGGGGCGCCGCGACTCTTGCGCCGCGACGGGGGTTGAGAACGCGCCGGACGACGGCGCCATCCGTCTGAGCCAGACGCAGGACCGCGCGGACGTCCGGGCCCGGAGCACCCCGGCCGGCACGGGGTGAGACTCGGTTAGGGCCTGGGCACCCATCAGACAACGGACTACGCGCTCGCCGCCGACGAGACGGGTCCGGTTCGAAGGGACCGCCCGGGTCCTTTGCCGTACCCCCGGCACATCAGGCGGCGCCGCGAGGCCCGTCCTCGCACCGGCGCCGCGGCACTGACGGCGCCCGCGACCCGCATTCGTCTCGGTGGTTTCCGGACGGTACCGTGCCGGGGAACGATCCACTCAACAAGGAGTGCCGGTGGCGCAGGAGATGCTCGCCGAGGAGATACCCGGTGTCGCCGAGCGTGAGCGCGTGCGGCGGACCTCCGGGCGGTTGCGCCGTCCGGCAGGGGCGGTGCTGGCCGGCCTGCTCCTCGCCGCGGCGTTCCCTCCGATCGGCTGGTGGCCGCTGGCCCTCGTCGCCGCCGGCATGATCATCCTTGTCGTCCGTGAGCGGCCCTGGCGTGCCGCCGCCGGGCTCGGCATGCTGTTCGGGCTGGCCTTCTGCTTCCCCCTGTTCGAGGGGCTGCGGCCGGTCGGAGACGACGCGTGGGTGGCGCTGAGCGTCTTCGAGGCACTGTACTTCGCGTTGCTCGGACCCGGACTCGCCCTGGCCACCCGGCTGCCGGGCTGGCCGGTGTGGACCGCGGCCCTGTGGGTCGCCGAGGAGTTCGTACGGGGCCGGGTGCCGTTCGGCGGCTTTCCGTGGGGCCGCCTGGCTTTCAGCCAGACCGCCTCGCCCCTCACCGGTTACGCGCCGCTGGGCGGCGCGCCGCTGGTGAGCTTCGTGACCGCGCTCGCCGGGGGACTGCTGGCCGCGGCGGTCCTCGCCCTGTGGCGGAGGCGGCGGGGCGCGGCGGCCGGTGCCGTCAAGGTGGTCGCCCTGGCACTGACCGGCATCGTGGTCCTCGGGCTCGTCGGTTCCCTCGTGCCCCGCCCGACCGGGGGCCGGGCGGTGACGGTCGCGGTGATCCAGGGCAACGTGCCGCGTTCGGGCCTGGACTTCCTCGGGCAGCGGGAGGCCGTGCTCGACAACCACGCGCGCGAGACGCACCGGCTGGCCGCGGAGGTCCGCGCCGGCAAGGTCGCACGGCCGGACGTGGTGATCTGGCCGGAGAACTCCAGCGACCTCGACCCCTACGCCGACGACCAGGCGCGCGGCGTGATCGACGCGGCGGTCCGCGACATCGGCGTTCCGGTGCTCGTCGGCGCCGTCGTCGATACCGGCGACGGGCAGCACGTGGAGAACCGGGGAATCGTGTGGAGCCCGTCCACCGGTCCTGGCGCCTACTACGTCAAGCGGCATCCGCTGCCGTTCGGGGAGTACATCCCGATCTTCCGGGGGCTGCTCCAAAAGGTCATCACGCGTTTCGACCGGGTTGGCGAGTTCGTCAAGGGCCGTTGGCGCGGATCCCTTCAGCTCGGCCCGGTGAAGATCGGTGACGTGATCTGCTTCGAGGTCGCCTACGACGAGATCGTGCGCGACGTCGCCGACGACCCGCTGCTCGTGGTGCAGACCAACAACGCGACCTTCGGGCGCACCGGCCTGCCGCAGCAGCAGTTCGCGATGTCGAGGCTGCGGGCGGTCGAGCACGGGCGCACCATGGTGGTGGCCTCCACGAGCGGGATCAGCGGCATCATCGCCCCGGACGGCCGGGTCCTGGACCAATCACAGGAATTCACCCCAGACATCCAGGTGGAGCGCGTCCCGTTGCGCTGGTCGCGTACGCTTGCCGATCATCTCGGCGCGGTTCCCGAGTGGGTGCTGGCGTTCCTGGGGTTCACGGCGGCGGCGGTCGCCGTCTGCAGGACACGAATGAGCAGGGGGATCTAGCGGGTGGAGAACATGGACGACGGGCACGTTCTCGTGATCATTCCGACGTACAACGAGCGCGAGAACCTGGAGACCATCATCGGTCGTGTCCGCGCGTCCGCGCCGGAGGTGGACGTCCTCGTTGCCGACGACGCCAGCCCCGACGGCACGGGCGAGATCGCCGACCGGATCGCCGCCGCGGACGGCCAGGTGCACGTGCTGCACCGCGCCCGCAAGGAGGGGCTGGGCGCCGCCTATATCGCCGGGTTCCGCTGGGGCATGGAACACGGCTTCGACGTGCTGGTCGAGATGGACGCCGATGGTTCCCACCGGCCGGAAGAACTCCCGAGGCTGCTGAGCGCACTGGACGGCAACGATCTGGTCATCGGCTCGCGGTGGGTACGCGGCGGCAGGGTGGAGAACTGGCCGAAGAACCGGGAGGTCCTCTCGCGGGGCGCCAACACCTACTCCCGGCTGATGCTCGGCATCCCGGTGCACGACTCGACCGGCGGCTACCGCGCCTACCGCGCCACCACGCTGCAGAAGATCGGCATCGATGACGTGTCGTCACACGGCTACTGCTTCCAGGTCGACCTGACGCTGCGTACCGTGCGGAGCGGCCTGCGCGTCGCCGAGGTCCCGATCACCTTCGTCGAGCGCACGCACGGCGCTTCCAAGATGAGCCGCGCCATCATCATCGAGGCGTTGCAGCGGGTCACCCAGTGGGGCCTCGCCTACCGGCTGGGGCAGCTCACCGGCCGTGGCACCCGCTGAGACCGGCAGGACGATTCCTGCCGCGCCTACCGCGGGTAGGCCCGGCAGGAATCGTCCTGCCCGGTGCCCACGGCTATGACAGTCAGGTGGTCGAGGGATCGCACACCCTTGATCACAAGGATGTGCTGGGTGTCCCGCCCCTTGAAGGCATAGTCGGCCCCCGCGGTGCGCGGGTCGCCGGTGACGGGATTGTCGTCTTTGTCGTCAGCCTCAACGTTGATGTTCGCGGGGGTGGCGGCGACGCGCGCGGTCACCTCGACTCCGGCGCCGGTGATCCGGTAGGAGACGGTCGTGCACGTTCCGGTGGCGCTGTCACCGTGCGGCGCGGCGGTCGGCAGCGGCCTGCTGCCCGTCCCGGCCTTGCCGTCCGCCGGTGCGGACGCGGCGCCGTGGTGCGGGGTGCCGCTGCCGCAGCCCGTCATGCCGAGGCCGGCCAGGGCCACGAGGACGAGCACATGGTTCCGCACGACGACGCTCCAGGGGTGAGTGGACCAGGACGGGCCGATCATTCGCGTCCGTCACGGTCCGCGGGCGATCTGCTCCAGAGTGAGACCTTAGGGGATGCGGGGTCACTCTGCTTTCCCGCTGGGGCGGCGCGCGAACGGACAGGCCGGGAGGGCATGATCGGCAGGCGGCGCGCACCGCGTATCGGCCCGGTCCCACGGCGACGGCGGGCTCCGGCTCCGGCGGCACATGCTCGTCAGCATGATCGCATGCGGTGCGGCCATCGCGGACGCGGGGGTCGAGGAACATCGGAACGAAAACCGGCGCTAAGGCGTCGTCGTTCCTGGTGAGCGTCCGGTGGACGTACGACCTCGGACGAGCTTCGAAGTCTTGGCACAGATAACGCCCTATTATCTGCGGCATCACTGAGCGCGACCTGCGCGGACGTTCTTCGCACGTTGCGTGGAGCGGCCCTGTTATCTGCGACAAGGGAGAGACGGTGCCCGCGGTCCTGCTGCTGCCGACGGGGAAGGCGCTAACGGTCCGGACGGCGGCCGACGCCTTCCTCGACTCGCTCGCCAACCCGAACACCGTCCGGAACTACGGCATCGCC
>JAOPYL010000316.1 GCA_025964625.1 Actinoallomurus sp.
AGGTCTTCGGCCCCGCGGCGCGCTTCGCCTCGGGGCCCGCCGCGCTGACCGCCGAGCTGCGCGCCGCCCTGGGCGGCGCCGACCCGCGACGGCGGGCCGCCGGGCGCGACCTTGCGTCCCGCCACACCTGGCGGGCCGCCGCCGAGCGGCACCTGGCGTTCTACCGGTCCCTGCGGCCGGCCCTCTCCGCCGTAGTGAGCGTTTCGTCATCAGACGTCCGGGCAGGTACGGATCGAACATAGTCATCGGGGGGGCAAGCCATGGCGAATGTGTTCGTAGTGCTGCGAAAAGATCACGAAGAAGTAAAGCGGGTCCTTGTGCAGCTGGAGACGGGCTTGACAGCGGCGGCCGGCGCGAACGCCGATCAGTTGGAACTGCGGGGGAAGCTGGCCGACCAACTGATCACTGAGGAGTCCAAACACGAGGCCGTCGAGGAGGAGTACTTCTGGCCGACGGTCCGCGACAAGGTACCCGAGGGGGATCGGCTGGCCGACGAGGCCATCGAGCAGGAACAAAAAGGCAAGTACGTCCTGAACGACCTGTTGGGCCTCGATCCCAGCGATCCGAAGTTCGAGGAGCTCGTCCGGAAGTTCATCGCCGACGGGCGGGAGCACATCGCGTTCGAGGAGAATCGGGTCTGGCCGGAGCTTGAGAAGGTCCTCAGTGCGGAAGAGGCCAACGAACTCGGCGACAAGCTGGAAAAGGCCAAGAAGACCGCTCCGACCCGGCCGCACCCGCACATCCCGCCCAGGCCGGGGATTCTCAAGGCCACCCGGCCCGCCGTGGCCGGAGCCGACAAAGCCCGAGACAAGATCACCGGACGCGACAAGGAGTGACCCACCAGCCCGCGGCGATCATCGTGGTTCTCGCAGTCGTTGCCACCGTCCTCGCTCGACAACAGGTTCGGACTCTGAGCTGCGGTTTCGTCTGGGTTCAAGCGGCTTGGTGGTACTCGTCGACGAGGCCCCGAACACGACTTCGCGTGTGATGCGCTGATCGTTGAGTCGGCGGTTGGTGGTGCGGCGGTCGAGGCGGCGTTGGGATGGCGTTGGGATGGCGTTGGTTCAGACCCTGCCGGGGACGTTGCCCGTTGTCATCGCGGGCGAGCTCGAACCAGGCCCCGCAACCCGCCACCGGTTGCGGTACCGAGCCGCCGGTGGGCCGGGAATCGGGAAGCAACCAGGTGAGGACGACATGAGCGAAGAACACCACCGTAAGACCGACCGTCTCGCCCGCGCGCTGGGGTGGGGCAGCCTGGGCTTGGGCGTGATCCAGCTGACCGCCCCGAATGCCGTCGCCCGGCTCAGTGGGGTCGACGACTCGCCTTGGGCCCGCATCACCGTGCCGTTGGTGGGCGTGCGGGAGTTGTCCCACGCGGCGGTCCTGCTGGGCAGCCGCAGACCTGCGCCGTGGGCATGGACCCGCGTCGCGGGCGACGCCCTCGACCTGACCGTGCTGGGCTGTTCGGTCGCCAACCGCACGGGGTGGAGGCGTCGCCGGGCCGCGGCCGTCACGGCGGCGGTCGTCGGTATCACGGCCGTCGACCTGTACACCGCGGTATGCGGGAGCCGGCGGACCGGGCGCAGGGTGACCCTGCGTGCGGCCATCACGGTCAACCGCCCGCGCGAGGATGTGTACTGGTACTGGCACGACCTCGAGAACCTCCCCCGCTTCATGGCGCACCTGGAGTCGGTGAGAGCGACCGGCGACGGGCGCTCGCACTGGAAGGTGAAGGGACCCGCGGGAAGGTCCGTGGAGTGGGATGCGGTGATCATCGATGATCGCCCCGGCGAGTTGATCGCCTGGCACTCGGTGGAGGGCTCCGCCGTCGGCAACAGCGGTTCCGTGCGATTCACCGACGCGCCCGGCGGTCGCGGCACGGAGGTGTGGGTGGATCTCAACTATGACCCGCCGGTCGGCATGGCCGGCGTCGCCTTCGCCAAGCTGTTCGGCGAGGACCCCGAGCAGCAGGTACGGGACGACCTGCGGCGGTTCAAGCAGGTCATGGAGACCGGCGAGGTGGTCCGTTCCGAGGGCAGCCCGGAGGGCATCCGCGCGATACGTCAGGTCATGCAGCGTCCCGCCCAGCCCGTGATGTGAGGAGGAATGCCATGAAAGCCAACTGCTGGATGGGCCGCGGCACTGTCGAGGTCCAGGAGGTCCCGGACCCCAAGATCCTGAACTCCCGCGACGCGATCATCCGCATAACCTCAACCGCGATCTGCGGGTCCGACCTGCACCTTTACCAGGGATTCATCCCCACGATGAAGAAGGGCGACATCCTCGGCCACGAGTTCATGGGCGAGGTCGTGGAGGTCGGCCCGCAGGTGTCGAACCTCCAGCCTGGCGACCGGGTGGTCGTCCCGTTTCCGATCGCCTGCGGGAACTGCAGCGCCTGCCAACACGGCCAGTACTCGGTGTGCGAGAACTCCAACCCGAACGCGGGCATCGCGGAGAAGCTCATGGGCCACTCCCCCGCGGGTATCTTCGGCTATTCCCACATGTTCGGCGGCTACGCCGGAGGGCAGGCGGAGTACGCGCGGGTGCCATTCGCCGACGTCGGGCCGCTCAAGATCGAGGACGACCTGCCGGACGAGAAGGTGCTGTTCTTGTCCGACATCTTGCCCACCGGCTGGATGGGCGCGGAGATGTGCGACATCAAGCCCGGCGACATCATCGCCGTCTGGGGAGCCGGGCCGGTCGGCCAGTTCGCGGTCGCCAGCGCCTTTCTGCAGGGCGCCGAACGGGTGATCGCCATCGACCGCTTCCCTTACCGGCTGAAGAAGGCCGAGCGCGCGGGTGCGGAGACGCTGGACTACGAGGAGGTCGACGTGCTCGACGCGTTGCGGGACATGACCGCCGGGCGTGGCCCGGACGCGTGCATCGACGCCGTGGGCATCGAGGCGCACCACCCCGCCCCCGCGATCTACGCGTATGACCGGGCCAAGCAGGCGGCCCGGATCGAGACCGATCGGCCGTTCGCCCTGCGCGAGGCGATCAGGGCATGCCGCAACGGCGGAATCGTCTCCGTGATCGGTGCTTACGGCGGCCTGGTCGACAAATTCCCGATGGGCGCGCTGATGAACCGGTCGCTGACTGTGAGAGGCGCCCAGTGCCACGTCCAGCGGTACCTGCGTCCCCTACTGGACAGGATCCGCAACGGGAGCATCGATCCCAGCTTCGTCATCAGCCACCGCATGCGATTGGACGAGGCTCCGCGGGGCTACGAGATGTTCAGGAACAAGGAGGATGAGTGCCTCAAGGTCGTCCTCACGCCGTAGACGTGGGCCCGCGTGGAGAGCCTACTCAAGCAGCCGCCCTTCAACTGGTTCTACGTCTGTGCCCATGGTCTCCCATTCCTTCAAGTGCTCAGGCATCTCCGGGACGGGAACGCGAGACATGACAAGCTCGCCGTTCTCGAGGCTGATGGTGAAATTGACCTTGAGATCAGGATCTTGCTCGGGATAGTCCGAGCGCTGGTGTGCACCCCGGCTCTCCCGTCGCTCGATCGCACTCAGGAGCGTGGCCTGTGCCACCAGCAGTGAGGCACGTAGATCAAGCGCGTGCGCCAGATCCTGGTAGCCCTCGGCGCTGGGGCGAACATCCAGCCTGGGCATGCTGTCAGTCAGGTCGGCCACCTTCTCAAGGCCCTGCTCCATGCGCTGCTGGTTCCGCACGACACCAGCACATTCCCACAGAGTGTCACGCAGGGACCGCTGCAGCGGTCGTGCCATTTCGTCTCCCTTGTGAAGCAGGCTGTCCAAGTCATCGAAAGCGGCGTCTACGGTGGCCTTTGAACGTACGTGTGTCTCGCATGCCCGGGAGTACTTCGCGGCGTCCTCACCCGCGCGCCGTCCGAACACAACGGTTTCGGCCAGCGAGTTCCCGCCCAGCCGGTTGGCGCCATGCAAGCCGTTGGTCACTTCACCGACCGCGTAGAGCCCGGTCACTGCGGTTGCGTGCGTCTCCGCGTCGACCATGACTCCTCCCATCGTGTAGTGCGCTGTAGGTGCGACCTCCATCGGCTGGCGGGAGATGTCCAACAGCTCTGTTTCCATGAACTGCCTGTATGTGCGGGGAAGTTTCTCGAGGATGTAGTCCTTGTCGCGATGGCTGATGTCCAGAAAGACGCCGTTGTGCGGGCCGCCGCGGCCCGCCATGATTTCGGTGTAATTCGCCAGGGCAACACAGTCGCGCGTGGACAGTTCCAGGCGTTCGGGGTCATAGCGCTCCATGAACCGCTCGTGGTCGCTGTTGTAGAGCCGACCGCCTTCACCGCGTACGGCTTCCGTGACAAGTGCGCCGGCCGTCTCCTCTGGCCAGACCATGCCAGTTGGATGGAACTGGACCAGTTCCATACTGCCAAGGGTGCAGCCGGCACGCAGTGCCAGGTACATGCCGTCGCCGGTGTTCTCGTCACGGCGAGACGAGCTCCGACGCCATAGACGGGTGCCGCCTCCGGTGGCGAGCACTACCGCATCGGCTCCATAGACCGTTCGCTCGCCCGTATACAGATCGAACGCCAGTGCCCCGAAGCAGACGCCATCATGGACCAGCAACTGAGAGACGTACTGTGTGTCGTTGCTGGCGATATGCAGCTGACTTACCTTGTCGGCCAGGGTGTCGAGCACTGCGCGTCCGGTATAGTCCCCGGCGTAGCAGGTGCGCCGGTACTTATGCGCCCCGAAGAATCGCTGGTCCAGCCTCCCGTCAGGCGTCCGGGAGAATGGGCAACCCCAGTCTGCCAGCTCGAGTACGGCGGCCGGCGCTTCCTTGGCCATAATCTCCACCATCCGTGGAATACCGAGGAAGTAACCTTCCTTCAGGGTGTCGGCGAAGTGCTGTTGCCAGCTATCCTGAGGGTCGACCGTGCCAAGGGCGGCGTTGATTCCTCCAGCAGCAAGAACCGTGTGAGCGTCTTTCCATGGCCGTTTGCCGATAATCGTGACCTCGCACCCCGCCATATTGGCTGCGATGGCAGCGCGCAGACCGGCGCAGCCCATACCGATGATCAGAACATTCGAGACCTCGGTACGATGATGGTCCCCCATAGCAATCTCCCCCTATTCACGACTCCCGCCGGCTCCACTTCAGGCCGATATCAGCCAGGTCGGCGACAAAGCATTGTTATCTCCTCCCTCGCTCACCGGCGCCGGAGGTTGCCATCAGATGACCTATGAGGAGCAGGAAGAAGGCCCGTCCGTCACCACGAATCACGGCCTTCTTGCCGACCCGCGAACGGAAACATCAAGGGGAACGCCGCCGGCTACTCCTACGGACAGGCAACAGGGCCACCGAGCAGAGCGAAACAGCGAACGCCTTGCTTCGTTATGGCGGTTCTGGACTGCTGCCAGGACAGAAGTATCTGATTGTGCAGTCGGTGCGGTGCAGGGTCCGAGAACCTCGGTCAAGGTTGCGACCTGCGTCGTTGCCACGCTATCACCGTGACTGGTCCGGCCGGCGAGCACCGTGGTGACCTGAGCGTTTGCGGCTGGAATACTCGATTCGGGCTGTACCTGGTGTTCCGCCGCGGGCCTGCCGACCGGGAGCATCCCGGCATGGTGTTCTCCCTCGTATGTCTGATCCTGCGGCGTCAAGTTCGTTCGCCACGACGTGGGTTCGTGCGAGGCCGATGTGCAGCTGATTCCGCGAACGGTGGCCTAGGATCTGGCCAGAGGCGCCGCGTTGTGAGTCAAGCACGGCGGCGGGTAATCCAAGTACGGCACAGCACTGCAGGCGCGACCGGCGTCCAGTGACTACGGTCACCGTGGTGGCTGGTGATGTGGGTGTGGCTGTTTTGGCGAGGGCCGAAAAGCGACCGATCAGGCGTTTGAAGTGTGGCCACGTTGTGGCGTACGGGAGTTGACCGAAATGTTGAGGGCTCGTGCGTCGGCCCGCCTCGCGCAACGCGAAATATCCGGATCCGTTCGCCTTACCGGCAGGGCCTTTGAAATCGCTCTGAAAATGCGTTCTTCCCGCAACCTGCGATACATGGGATACCTTCGACCCCGCCTCGGTCCCTATCGGCGCATGCGCGCTGTACGAGGACTGGATGAACAGGTCGGCCTGTGACCCGCCGCGATGTAGTCCTGCTGATCCTGCTCGGCGCAGCGTGGGGAGCCGCCTATCCTCTGACCGCCGTGGTCCTGCGCGAGCTCTCCGCACCCGCAGTCGTCGTCGCACGCACCGCATTGTCCGCGATCGTACTATTTCCTTTGGCCGCCCATAGGGGAACGTTAGGCGCCATACGGGCTCGCCCAGCAGGCGTGCTGGTCGCGGCGCTGTTGCAGGTAACGATCCCGCTCGTCCTGTTCACCATCGGGCAGCGCTACATTTCCGCTGGCCTGGCGGGCATCTTGATGGCAACTCAACCTGTCTGGGCCGCCATCATGACAGCGATCGTGGACCGGACTTTTCCTCCTCGCCAGTTCGCTGGCGTGCTCACGGGACTTTGCGGTGTGGCCCTGCTCTTCCTCAGTGACGTCCACATCGGCGGTACGAGCGGGTTGGCCGGGGCCCTCCTGCTGGCTGGTGCCGCCTCCTTCGCCGCAGGCGCGATATGGACCGAGCGCGTCATCCCTGAGGTGCCGCCACTGGCGACCGCGACGGCCGCTATGACCATCAGCGCTATCGCCCTGACTCCGTTCGCTGTCATGACTACATGGCACACACCTCACTTGTCCACAGTCGTGTGGCTGGTGATCCTCGGTGTGGCGGCCACTGGCGGTGGCCTCGTCCTTTTCTACGCGCTCGTCCGCCGCATTGGTGCCGTCCGCGCCAATCTCGCCGCGTACCTGGCCCCCGGGTTCGCCGTCGCATACGGTGCGGTTTTCTTGGCCGAGAGAGTCAGCCTCAAAGCCCTCGCCGGCCTCGCCTTGATCCTGGCCGGCTCCTACATCTCCGTCCGGCGTTGACTGCAGCCCTCTCCGTCAGACTGCTGTGAGACATGGACATACGCTGCGCATGAGCCGCTCAGCGGTGGCCGGCGAGGGCCGCGTGGTGGTCGACGCCGTCATGGGACTGCGGATCGGCGTGCACGAGGGCCGCCGAAAGCCGGGGGATGGCGTGAATGAGGGCGTGCTCGGCTTCGACGGCGACCTGGTGGGCTTCAACAGCGCTGGACCGTGCGTCGACGATGACCTCGCACTCCGCGCGTAGCCGGTGGCCGATCCAGCGCAGCCGCACCTGTCCGACCCCCTGGACGCCGTCTGTGCCGCGCAGGGTGTCCTCGGCCGCGTCGACCACGGAGGGGTCGACGGCGTCCATCAACCGGCGGTAAACCTCCCGGGCGGCCTGGCGCAGCACCATGAGGATCGCCACCGTGATGACCAAGCCGACGACCGGATCGGCCCATCGCCAGCCCAGCGCCACCCCGCCGGCACCGGCGAGCACGGCCAAAGAGGTGAACCCATCGGTGCGGGCATGCAGCCCGTCCGCGACCAGGGCAGCGGATCCGATCTTGCGTCCGATGCGGATGCGGTAGCGGGCCACCAGCTCATTGCCGGCGAATCCGACCAGTGCCGCCCCCGCCACCGCGATCAGATGCGAGACCTCCTGCGGGTGAGCCAGCCGCTCGATCGCCGCATAGACGGCCGCGATCGATGAGGCGGCGATGGTGAGCACGATCGCCACCCCGGCCAGATCTTCGGCCCGCCCGTACCCGTAGGTGTAACGGCGAGTCGGCGGACGCCGTCCCAGCACGAACGCGATCCCCAAGGGCACAGCGGTCAGCGCGTCGGCGGCGTTGTGGAGCGTGTCACCCAGCAACGCCACCGACCCCGAAACCGCGACCACGACCGCCTGGATCACCGTGGTCGCTCCCAGCCCCGCGAGTGAGATCCACAAAGCGCGCATCCCCTCGGCACTGGCCTCCATCGCCGCGTCCACCTTGTCGGCCGCCTCATGCGAATGCGGCTGGAACACATGCCCCACCCGCCCCCACGCACTTCGACCACCGCCGCGCCCGTGCGGGTGCCCATGTCCGTGCCCATGTCCGTGCCCATGTCCGTGGCCGTGGCCGTACGCCTCCGGGTGCGGGTACTCATCGCTCATACTTCCCAGACTGACCCACAAAACCCGCTGCAGCACCTCCACAACAGCGCACGTCACGCTGTTGCGACCCGGCTGCGACGGCGACGTTGGCGCAGGCCAGATCATCATCCGCTCAGCTGTTGGGGCTGGTGAACCGTATGCCGCACGGAGGACTCACGTGGGCGGCGGGTGATCCGGGTGTCGACGACCCGCCGTGCTCAGCCCGCCACCACCTGATAACACACAGTACCTGGCCGGTTACGTAACGTCTCCGAGCGATTAGGCTTTGGAGGTGGGTGACACCGTTCCGTGCGTACCCCCGGTGTGATCAACGAGGAGGAGTGTGCGGTGTTGAGTGCGGTCCAGGTTCCCGACGCGCCGATCACGCTGTCCACCGCGTCGGTGTACCCGGAGAAGACGCCCAGGGCGTTCGAACTCGCGGCTCA
>JAOPYL010000328.1 GCA_025964625.1 Actinoallomurus sp.
CGGCGGCGCTTGTCGTCCAGAGGCTGGGTCGACGCCCAGATGCGGCGCCAGTGCGCGACCTGCCCACCGTTCCCGTCGTCCTCGCCGGCCGGGACCGCGACGGCGCCGGGACGAACGGACCGGGCGCCACCCGGGACATCGAGGGCATCGTCCGCCGCCGCGCGGAGCGCGCCGTACCAGCCGAGCTCCTCCTCGGCGGCGAGCTGACTGACGGCCTTGGCCATCCGGACCCGGAACCCGCGGACGTCCTCGCCCTCCTCCGGGAGAAGGGGACGGCCGTACCGGACGGTGACGCGCGGCTTGCCGGGCTGAGGCCAGTTGCGTCCACGCGGCATGGCGGCGTACGAGCCCCGGAGCGCGATCGGGACGCACGGGATGCCCTTGGTGACGCACAGCATGGCGGCGCCGAGCTTGAACGGATTGATCCAGCCGTCCTCGGAGCGGGTTCCCTCGGGGTAGAGCAGCAGGCTCCAGCCGTCGTCGACGAGGTCCAGGGCGAGGCTGCGCAGCCGCCGCGAGCCGTATCGCTCCACCGGGAAGGCATTGAAGAAGATCGCGGTCAGCGCGGCACGCCACCGGACGTCGAAGAAGTAGTCCGACGCCGCCCCCACCGCCACCCGGTCGGCGAACCGCTCCGGCAGCGAGCCCAGGATCAGCGGGGTGTCCAGATGGCTGGAATGGTTCGCCACGAACACCACCGGGCCGCGTACCCCGTCGAGATACTCGGTGCCCTCGACCACCGGTGTCGTCTGGCCCCACGCGACCGGCCTGAGCAGCCCCCGCCGCAGGGCGGCGCGGGCCCTGACGGCCAGGCGGGTGCGGGCCCAGGCGGTGGGGAACTCCCGTCCTTCCTGCTCCAGGACATGCGGCTCCGCCGACCGGGGCACGGCCCCGCGCCCCCGCCAGTCGCGGCCGTGGCGCAGCAGGCGTATCTCTTTGCGGATGGTCACTGGACGTCCGCCAATGCGAGCGGCGGGGCGTGCAGATAGGAGATGGACGGGCTGGACCCGACGGTGTGGCTCGCCATCTCGAGCGCGTCCGCCAGGGTCGTGGCGGCCCGGAAGCCCATCCGCGCGGTCGTCTTGCGGTCGCCACCCACGAAGATCACGTCGCCCAGGTGCTCCAGCGCGTGCGCCCCCCAGTACCACATGTAGAAGGGGTGAACGCCGTGGTAGGCGTAACTGTTGCGGTACAGCTGGATGTACCAGGGATCGGTGGCGAACTGCTCCTCGTACTTGCTCTCCAGCAGCACCGGGTCGGTGCTCTCGGTGAGGATCTCCTCGAAGAAGTCGATGTAGCTCGGGTGATGTACGGGGTGGAACTCATTCGGCACCGGGTGGTAGAAGATCGCCACCCCGCCCTGCCGGACGATCGGCTTGTTCCTGTACAGGTTGAACATGTAGCCCAGCCCGAGCGACATCACCAGGATCGGGTTCATCACCGAGTTGACGTTGTACGGGCAGATGTAGGGCAGGGAGTAGATCCCGACGTCCGCCTGGCCGTTGACCTCGGTCAGCTGCTGCCGGTGGACGTTCGCGAGGGTGCGCGGATGCACCTCGGACTGCAGTCCCGCGTGCACGCCGGTCACGCCGTACGGTGCCGCCGTCGACTGCCAGATCCGGCGCCGGGTCTTCGCCGGAATCAGCTCGTTGGCCCGTTTCACCGCGACGTAGGACGCCTGGTCGCGGACGTTCCACTCCCACTCGCGTTTGTTCAGGAAGCCCATCGACGAGGGGAACGTGTCGTTGTTGAGCGTCGTCTCGATCGTGAAGACCTTGACGTGCTCGTCGATCACGCCCTTCATCCGGTCGTACGAGTGGTGCATCGCGGAGTTCGGCGGGTCGTTGAAGGAGTTCGAGTGCCGCAGCGTGTGCACGTTGTGGTGGTGCTTCAGGCTGCGGTAGCTCGCCAGGCCGACCGAGACCGACTTGGACCCGCCGCTCATCGCGGTGAGCGTGATGTTGACGTAGACGATCAGGTCGCTCTCGGCGGCCCGCCGGTTGATCTCGACGTCCTCACCATGCTTGGTCTTGCCCATGTGGAGGAGGTTGTCGTGGTCCTCGGCGTCATGGTTCTTCAGGTGGTCCGGGAAGAACGCATGGAAGACCCGGTCGCCGACGGTACGTCGCAGCTCGGCCGGGGTCATCCGGCGATGCAGCGCGTTGCCCGCGATCAGTTCGACGTCGTCCACGCCCTTGGCCGCGGCCATCTCCAGGACCTGCTCGATGATGCGCTGTCGGACGTCCGGCGTCTGCATCGGCGGCAGCGGCAGCGACAGGTCATCGAAGACGATGGTCAGCCGCATCCCGCGCGTGAGCAGTTCCGGGAGCGGTTCGGTGCCGTGCGGGTTGAGCAGCGCGTGCCGGATGGCGGCATCGACGTTCCGGATCCCGGGCAGGGAGTCCGGCGGGTAGATGACCTTGGCCCCGAGCGGCAGCCGCTCCAGCCGGAAGCCCTCACCCTGGTGCATGAGCAGCGGCGGTGTCCGCTCATCCACGTCGAGTACGAAGCCTGGTCTGCTCACTCGTTACCTTCCTATCGGGCCAGGTCGAAGGCGACTTTGACCGTGCCGAGGCGCCCCGCGTCGGCCGCGTGGGTCAGGGCCTCCCGCCAGCGGGCGAGAGGGTAGGTGGTGCCGACGTACCCGTCGAGCGCCGTGGACTCGGCGAGCCGGAGCGCGTCGGCGAAGTCGGCTCCGTCGGCGCCGGAGGCGTACGCCCCGACCAGTTGCAGTTCGCGGTACCACAGCGGGGTGAGGTCGACGCTCCCCGACGGCATGCCGGACACGACGACCGTGCCGCCGGCCTGCACCAGCCGTAGCGCGGTGTCCAGCCCGCTGGTCCCGCCGGTGCACTCGAACGCGAGGTCGACCCCGCCCAGCAGGAAGTCCGGTCCGCGCTCCGGAGAGTGCATGCGCGCGGTGGTGACCCGCCGCAGGGCGCGTACGGCCTTGCCGGGCTCGATGATGGCGGTCGCACCCAGGGCCTTGGCCTTGTCGCGCTGGTGACCGTGCTTGGCGACGACGTACACCGCGCCGACCTCGGTGAGTTCGCGCAGGGCCAGCAGGGTGAGTAGGCCGACGGTGCCGGCCCCGATGATCACAGCGGTGGAACCCGGCTCGACGTCCACGCGCCGTACGGAGTGCACCGCGCAGGCGAGCGGCTCGGCGAGCACCGCGCGTTCGTCCGGCAGGCCGTCGGGCACCCGGTGCAGCTGACCGGCGTGCGCGACGAACTGCCGGCTCCAGCCGCCGCCGGTGTCCGCGCAGAACCCGGTCTGCAGCCCGGCCGAGATCCGGCCCGTGGTGATGTGGTCGCAGCGGCTCTGCCGCCCGGCGGCGCACCAGCGGCACTCGGCGGTTCCGCGCGCCGCGCAGGACAGCACCGGGTCGATCACCACACGGCTGCCCTTGGGCATGTCGGGCAGGTCGTCCTGGGTCTCACCGACGATCTCGTGCCCGGGCACGAACGGCATGGACGTCATCGGGGACAGGTACGGCGAGGAGCGGCCGGTCAGGAGTCCGAGGTCGGAGCCGCAGATGCCGGACAGCCTCGGCGTCACGCGGGTCCAGCCGGACCCGGGCAGCTCCGGCGCCTGGCGGTTCACCAGCCGGAGCGGCGAGACGTTCCCGGCGATCATGCCGCTCATCCGGCCGCCCGCCTTCGTGGCGGTCAGCCCGCGGGCGGCCAGGAACCGGCCCGGCGAGCGGTGGTACTCCAGAGCGAGGATCACCGGGCGCCCACCGTCCCGATAGTGTCGATCAGCACGTCTCCCCGTCCGCGGGTGTGGGCGCCCCATTCGTAGATGCGCCAGTGCTTGCGCTTGGCATGCCGGTAGAGCGAGGGGTCCGGGTTGACCGCCGCCGGGTTGCCCACGGTCTCCAGCAGCGGCCGGTCGGAGTAGCTGTCCGCGTAGGCGTACGACTGGGAGAGGTCGAGGCCTTCGTCCAGCGCGTGGCGGCGCAGCCAGGCCGCGCGGGCCTCATCGACCAGCGGCGGTGAGTCCAGGTAGCCGGTGAGCACGCCGTCGCGAGCGTGCATGCGGCTGGCGACGACCTCGTCGAAGAGGCCGGCGAGCGGCCGGACGAAGACGTCGACGGTGCCGGTGATCAGGATGGTCTTGTGCCCGGCGGCGCGGTGGCCGCGGATGCGGCGGACGGCCTCCGGCATGGCCCGCTGCAGCAGCGCCTCGCCCAGCACGTCGTCGACCAGATGGCGCAGCTCCGCGATGTCGGCGCCTTCGTAACGGCGCAGGAACGCGCGCACGAAGTCGCCCCGGTCGCGGCGCTCGGCCCGCAGGTAGCGGGGGAGTGACCGCGCCAGGTCGGCGAGCTCGCCGCTCCACTGCGACTTGGGCAGCGACGACAGGCGCGCCCAGAGGTAGGACTCGATCAGGTTGGAAGCGACGATGGTGCCTTCCAGGTCGAAGACGGCCGCGATGTCGGTGCGCTCGGGCAGCGCGGGGCTGGCCGTGCGCCTGCTGCCGCCGCGTCCCTTGGAGAAGCCGCGCATCAGCTCGGTCACGCTGGGCGAGTGCACCTCCTGCAGATAGTGCGCCCAGTCGATGACCGACGGGTCGAAGCCGTGCTCCTCCGCCAGCTCGGGCGGCAGGGTCCGGTGCAGGGCGTGCGTCCGGCTGTCGTCGTAGATGACCTCGGCCTGGGTGTAGGCCTGATAGAGGTCGGCGTAGCGGCGGAGGAAGTCGAGGTTGTTCTGCTGCCGGTGCACCGCGGTCATCCAGTCGCGGGTGCGGGCGGAGGCGGGGAGCCGCAGCAGCGCGCGCTCGGCCATCGAGGTCGCCCGCTCGCTGCCGCTCAGCATCATCTCGACCTGCCGGCTGCCGGGGAACCGCCACGACGGCACCCGCACATGGCCACGCTCCCCGGCGGGCATCGGGTGCCGCCGGAAGTAGTCCCGAACGTTCTCGTACAGGCCGTGGAAGGACAGCGGGTTGCGCGACCCGGAGCCGACGTGGAAGTAGGCCGGCCCGCCGGGCTCGGGCGGCGCGGCGGCCACGGCGAGGGTGGCGTTGACGACCAGGTCGACCGGGATGATGTCGACCACGCTGTCGGGCAGGCCGGGGAACTCCGGCAGGGCGCCGCGTCCATAGGCGATGATCAGCGGGTCGGCCATCTTGTAGCCGTCGATCCAGCCGGGATAGGGATGCCGCAGCGAGCTCTCCACGATCGCCGGCCGCACGATCGACAGGTGGCGCTCACCCCAGAGCTCCTCGGCGGCGCGTTCGCCCAGGGCCTTGGTGAACGTGTAGACGTCCGGCCAGCCGAGACTCTGCGCACGTGCCCGGCCGTAGTCGACGAGGCGCTCGGTGACCCATTCCTGCCGGGCCTCCTCGGCGGCCGAGACGACCGACTGGGGACCGGCCTTGCGGTGCTCGCCCTGCGCGCGGGACATGGACTTGCGCAGCACCTCGGGCCGCCGCGAGTCGCGCTCGACGTCGGCACGGGCGGCCAGCGCGCCGGCCAGCTCCGTCCGCCAGTCCACCGTGTGGTCCAGCCGGTTCTCCGGCACGACGCCCTTGCGAACGCCCGCGACGTAGGCGGTGGACACGTGGACGACGTGCGGGTCGGCCCCGCTCGCGCGCAGCGCCTCGTACAGCGTCACGACGCCGGAGACGTTGGTCCGGAACGCCTCGTCGATGGGCGGATCGAAGGAGACCGTGGACGCGCCGTGGATCACGACGTCGAGGTCGCCCGGCAGGGTGACCTCGCCCAGGTCGCCCTCGATGACGGTGACGCGCTCCGCCGCGACGCGGCGTAGCTCCTCCTCGCCGATCCGTTCGCGCAGCTCACGGAAGACGGGTTTGCGGAGCAGGCCGTCGAAGCGCCGCTGTGCGGACGCGCCGCCCCTGGGCCGGATCAGTAGTGAGATCCGCACACCCGGGTAGTCCGACAGGAGCCGCTCGAGCGTCGCCTGCCCGAGGAAGCCGGTGGCGCCGGTCAGGAGGAGGTGGCAGGCGTCGAGACGGCGGAACTCGTGTCGGTCTGGCGTCATCCGCTGACTTTCTCCGATCGTGGGCATGAGCCGTCCCGTCGCGAGCTTTCGGGGCAAGACTAACGGCTGGGCGGCTCGGGACCAACGGCCGGGCGTGTCCGGCCGGGACCATGTCCTGGTCACTGTCTCCGGCGCGGGTCGGCGAGCCGGTCGTTCATGGATCCGGACCGGAACACCTCGACCCGTATCGGCGCGGCGGCGAATCCCGCCTCGCGTATCGCGGCGCCGACGGCCTCGTCGCCGCGGGCCCGCTCGACCAGGTCGGGATCGACCTCCAGGCGCACCGCGTCGCCGAGGTCGCGCACCCGCAGGTCGCGGACCGCGCCCCCGAGAGCGGCGCGGACGGCGGTCTCGGCGCGTTCGATGCGGGCCAGGCGCGCCGGGGTGACCGCGATGCCGTACGCCACCCGGCTCGCCGTGCAGGCGGCGGCCGGCTTGTCCCAGACGGGCAGGCCCCAGTGGCGCGCGATGTCGCGAACCGTCGTCTTCTCCAGGCCGAGGTCGGCAAGAGGGGTACGGGCTCCGCGCTCGGCCGCCGCCTGGATGCCGGGCCGGAACCCGGCGACGACGTCGGAGGCGTTCGTGCCGGTCGTGATGGTGGCGAAGCCCAGCTCGGCGGCCAGCGCGTTCGCGGTGTCCAGCAGGACGCTCTTGCAGAAGTAGCAGCGCCGTGGGCCGTTCTCGCGATAGCCGGGGACGTCCATCTCGGAGGTGGCCGGTGTGTGGTGAGCGACTCCCAGCCCGGCGCAGAATTCCCGCGCGGAGGCGAGTTCGGCGGCGGGCAGCGACGGCGACACGGCGGTGACCGCGGCCACCTGTGCGGAGCCGAGCGCGCGTACCGCCGCGGCGAGTACGACACTGGAGTCCACGCCGCCGGAGAACGCCACCAGCGTTCTGCCGTAGCCTGCCATTTCGGTCAGCAGCTCGCGGGAGAGGACTACAACGCCCACCATGCACCCCTATCCGTTGGGACTCCAATGACCGTATCTCAGCCAGACGGGGTCGCCGATCTTGGATTCGCGCGGCTCGACATCGAGCGTGCCGCCCGCACCGGCGACCCGGAAGTGGTGTACGGCGAGGGCAAGACCCCCGAGCAGATCGTCGCCACGCTGAACGCCCTGCACGACGCGCATCCCGGCCGGGCGATTCTCGCCACCCGGCTGTCCGACGCGGCGATGGCGGAGTGCGCGGAACGGCTGCCGGACGCGGAGGTCGATCCCGTCGGCAGGACGGCGGTGCTGGGGACCGGCGAGACGCGCGGCCGGGTCGCGGTGGTCGCCGCCGGCACCTCGGACCTGCCCGTGGTGCGAGAGTGCGCGGCGACCGTCCGGGTCTTCGGCGCCGAGCCGGACGAGATCGTCGACGTCGGCGTCGCGGGCCTGCACCGGCTGCTGGCCCAGCGCGACCGGATCGCGGAGGCCGATGTGGTGGTCGCGGTCGCCGGCATGGAGGCCGCACTCCCGTCGGTGCTCGGCGGCCTGATCGGCGCACCGCTCATCGCGGTGCCGACCAGCGTCGGGTACGGATGGAACCTCGACGGTGTCACCGCCTGGCTGGCCACGTTGAACAGCTGCGCACCCGGCGTCGTCTCGGTCAACGTGGACAACGGCTTCGGCGCCGGAGTCGCCGCCGCCCGCATCGCCAGGAGGACGGCCCGGTGAGAGCCCTCTGGGTCGACGCGGGCAACGGAGCGGCCGGCGACATGCTGCTCGCGGCGCTGCTGGACGCCGGCGCCGATCTGCAAGCCGTACGCGCGGGCCTGCGCGGTCTCGCCGTCGAGCCCCTCGACGTGCAGGTGAGTCAGGTACGGCGGCACGGCCTGCGCGCCGTCCACGCGGACGTACGCGCTCCGCGCAGCGACGTGTCACGGAACCTGGCCGACGTCGCCGCGGTCGTGTCGGCCGCCCGGCTGCCGCACGAGGCGCGGAAGTTCGCCCTGGCGGTCTTCGAGCGGCTGGCCCGCGCGGAGGCGAGGGTGCACGGCGTGGACGTCTCGGAGATCCATTTCCACGAGGTGGGCGCGCTGGACGCGATCGCCGACGTCACCGGCTGCGCGCTCGCCCTGCACAGCCTGGACCTGCTCGGGTCCGCGACACGGGTCGTGTCGCCGGTGGCGGCCGGCTCCGGAGTCGTACGCGCCGCGCACGGGCCGCTGCCCGTCCCGGTGCCCGCCGTGCTGGAGCTGCTGACCGAGGCCGGCGCGCCGCTGCGCTCGCACACCGCGCAGATGGAGTTGTGCACGCCGACCGGCGCGGCCCTGTTGGCCACTCTCGCCACCGGGTGGGGGCCGGCGCCGGACTGCGTTCCCCGCTCGGTGGGGACCGGTGCCGGCCGAGCCGACCCCGAAGGTCATCCGAACGTCCTGCGCGTGGTCGTGGGCGACACGGCGGCGGCGCCCCGCTGGGTGTCCTCGGACATGCACCGGGTGGACAGCACGATCGACGACCTCGACCCCCGGCTGTGGCCGGACGTGCTGGAGGCGCTGCGATCCGCCGGCGCCGCCGACGCGTGGTGCTCGCCCGCGCTGATGCGCAAGGGCCGCCCCGGTCACATCCTGAGCGTCCTCGTGGACCCAGAACGCCTCGACGCGGTATGCCGGGTCGTCTTCGAGCAGACCACGACTCTCGGAGTGCGGATCTCATCCGTCGACAGACGCTCTCTCCGCCGTGACCGGGGCGAGGTACGCGCCGGAGGCGTCGCCGTCGGCGTCAAGCGCGGGCTGCTCGGGGATCGGGTGGTGACGGTGCAGCCGGAGTACGACGACGTGCGCGCCGCCGCGCAGGCCACCGGCCGCCCCATCAAGGACGTGCTCGCCGAGGTACGCGCCCGGGCGCATGACATCTCTGATCGTCCGGGACGATGATCCCCGCGGGCGCCGACCGAGGTTCGTCCATGCGGCTCCGGCTGGTGAGTGTGCATAAGCTGCGAGTAAAGGGCATGGTTGGGGCATGAGTGGTTTCCGGAAGTTCGTGCTGCGCGGCAACATGATCGATCTCGCAGTGGCCGTTGTGATCGGGACGCAGTTCAGCAACCTGGTCAAGCAGTTCGTGCGGTCGTTCATCACTCCGCTGCTGGGGCTGGTCGGAGGACAGCCGGACTTCTCGAGCCTGGTGCTCACGGTCGGCGGCGCGCGCTTCACGTACGGTGCGTTCCTCACGGAGGCCCTGTCCTTCCTCATCGCCGCGGCCGTGGTGTACTTCGTGATCGTGCTGCCGGTCACCCGCCTGCTGAAGCTCTTCGAGCGCGACGCCGAGGCCACCGAGCGGGACTGCCCGGAGTGCACCAGGAAGATCCCGGTCGCGGCGAGGCGCTGCCCGGAGTGCACGGCCGAGATCGCGCCCGCGACCGGGCCCTCCCCGCCGGTGCCGGCACCCCGCCGGGGATGAGGGCGCGCGGGACGGCAGTGATCACGATTCGGCAGTGAAACCACCGGCGTCGGCTCGGCGTCGAAGATCGACTTGTCATGCTCCATGTGTCCGGCCGGCGCGCCGCAGGCCCCACCGGGCTACGGGGAAGAGGGGGATGTGCACGTGAATGAGGTCTGGCCGCTCTGGAGACGTGGCGGCAAGCCGCTGTCGCAGTTGAACAGCGATGAACTGATCGAGGCGATCCACTACCTGGCCGCACGCGACGAGAGCGATGTCGCGCTGCTGAAGGCACTCCGCAACCTGCGCGCTGAGCGCATGTCGGCCGGCCCTGACCCGGCAGATGAACACCACGACTCCGATCCCGCGCTGCGGGCCTGTGGATGACACCAGGACGGGATGGCTGTCAAACGCCGCCGGCGCCGTGCCGCTAGGGTCGCGGTGACATGCCTCAGCGACGAAGACGAGCGATGGCGGCCCTCCTGGCCGGTGGGATCGTCATGGCCACCGGGTGCGCACCGGCGACGAGGACGACGCCGCCGATCAGGGTGGCGGCGCCCCGGATCAGCACGACCCAGATCCCACTGCCGCCGGCCGAGGCTGACGGCCTCGCGCAGTTCCATGAATGGCCCAAGGCATGCGATCTCCTGACAGCCGACGACATGAAGGCCGTGCTGCCCCAGATCACCAAGGTCGCGGAGTCGCCGCAGGGGCAGAGCATCAAGATCATGAATCTGGCCGGCGGCGACGGCGACGCTCCGGACACCTCGTGCGAGATCAAGTTCTGGGTCGCCGGGACGGAGAAGAAGAGGCTGTCACGGCCGGACATCCTCCGGGTCGAGGACATCGCGGTGGGGGACTCCGCCACCGTGAAGGACAACTATGACTCACTCGCCCATGCGAAGCCCAAGGCCACGGGTGACCTCGGTGCGCTCGAATGCGTGCTCGACCGCGACAACTACTACTGCCGCATGTCGAACATCGCCTTCTCGGTGAGCGCGGGCTCGACGCTGTACATCGCCAGTTTCGTCGGGCAGCCGAAACAGACAGAAGCCCGGGTTTATTGGGTGAAGACCGTGATGCCCGACTTTGTGCGCTCCGTGGCCTCCAAGCTGCCGCGCGGGTGACGGATCGCCCGTACGAGTCGGCCGCGGCCTGCCGGAGCGCCGCGCGTTCGTGATGGCCGCTCAGGCGGGGCGTGGATCAGTACCAGTGGTGGGCCTGCCAGAAGGACCATGCACGGCACGGGTCGCCGTATCGGGCGCCGACGTAGCTCAGCCCCCAGGTGATCTGGGTCATGGCGTTGTTTCTCCAGTCGGCCCCCGCCGAGGCCATCTTGGAGCCCGGGAGGGCCTGCGGGATCCCGTAGGCCCCGCTTCCGGGATTGTTGGCGTGCTCGTTCCAGCCGCTCTCGTGGTTCCACATGGTCAGCAGTGAGTCCCAGCACCCGCCCCAGCCCTTGAGTGCGCTCATCCGCCTGGCGACCTGCTGGTTCTCCTGGGCGGTCGGGTTGTTGCTCATCCTCTTCTTCAGTGCTTCCCATGCTCTCCGCTCGGCCTTGGCCTTCGCCAGGGCCTTTGCCGCGGCCTTCGACTTCTTCGCGGCCTTCTCGGCTCGGCGTTCGGCCGCGAGCTGTTGCTCGTAGGCGCGTTCGCTCGCGTTGGCCTGCGCCCGGGCGATGACCGGGTTCATCTTCACGCCGGAGAGTGTCTGCATGAGGTCGTTGGTGGATATGTCCGCGGCGCCGGCGGGCGGTTTGCCCTTTCCGAAATTGACGTTCGCCACGAGCACGAGCACGAGCACGGTGATCAACGTCATGATGACGACAGTGCTGGACGCCGCCTGGCGGAGCAGTTGGAGACCGCGTGCACCTCGGGTCTTCTCGGGTCCCTGGGCCTCCGGATGGCGCCTTGCTCC
>JAOPYL010000335.1 GCA_025964625.1 Actinoallomurus sp.
GGAGCCGAGCTCCCGAGCGCGGCGAAACCGCAGATCAGGCCCTGTGACACGATTCTCGGCACCGACAGGCACCGTTGGAATGGAGCCGGTGCCACCCACGGCTCGTGTCATCTCGGCAGTGCGGTCAGAGCGACTGCGGCCCGCCCTGCCAGGGATCGCCTGTGGGATGCCCACAGGCCAAGAGCCTGGACTGGAACGGCTCGCTGGCCGCCGGCCCCTCGGCCGGCCTCGGGTTCAACGCGAACGGCCCGGCCGCCACGCCGTCCGCCTTCACGCTCAACGGGACGGCCTGCACGGTGGCCTGACCGGCGCGGGCCTGGGCCGCCGCGATGAGACCCGACGAGACCCGAGGAGGTCAGGCGGACTTGAGGGCCGCGATGACGCTGAGCAGATGGCGGCGGGCGGCGCGTTCGGCGGCCTCCGGGGCACGGGCGCAGACCTCGTCGATGATCGCCAGGTGCTCGGCCAGTGAGACGTCGGGGCGGCCCGGGACCAGGGCGAGCCGGAACTGGTGGCGTACGTTCTGCGCGCGCAGTCGCTCCAGGACTCCGGCGGCGGTCGACTGGCCGCTGATCTGGCGGATGCGCAGATGGAGGCTCTGGTTGAGCTCGGAGTAGCGCAGGACGTGACCGTCGGCGACGGCCGTCCGCATCGCCGTGCCCAGGGCGCGGAGCTCGGCGATCTCCTCGTCGGTGATGTGCTCGGCGGCCTTGGCCGCACACAGGCCCTCCACCACCATGCGGACCTCGGAGATCTCGATCGCCTCGTCCAGGGTGACGGCGCGTACCCGGGCGCCGCGGTTCTGCACGCGTTCGACCAGGCCCTCGTTGGCCAGCTCGAACAGGGCCGAGCGCACACTGCTGCGGCTCGCGCCGAACTGCTCGGACACGTCCGCCTCGACCAGGCGCTGGTTCGGCGCGAACTCGCCCTGGATGATCGCGTCGCGGATCGCGGCCAGGACGTCGTCCTGCCGGTTGGTCACGGTCCCCTTCGGCGGCATGCTTTCCCTGCTGACTCGTGCTGTGTCGTCATGTCTGTTCCGGTGCCGTGGCCCCGTCCAGCTGGAGCAGCCAGGCGCGGCTCGCCTCGCTGATCCGCGGTGGCACGTCCAGCTCGGTGAGCAACTCGGCCGCCGCGCGCATCTCCTCGGCCCGGCGCGCCGCGTGGCGGTGGCTGCCGGTCTCCAGCCGCTCGGCGAACGTCGCGTCGGCGGCGGTGAGCTCCTCGGCGATGTGCGTGCGCATCCAGTCCTCGAGGCCGGCCTGGCGGGCGGCGTACAGCGCCTCCACCACGGCCGCCGCCATGCCCTTGAAGAACACGCTGCGCAGCAGCTTCCGGGTGGCCGCCTCGCCGGCTGGGCCGTCGAGCGTGGTGACGCGCGCGCCGACCGGACCCAGCAGATCCGCGTACGCGCGGGCGGCCGGGCCGGAGACCAGCATCGGCGTGAGCAGGCCCTTGCCCGGTACGGGGGCCATGAGCGACACGTCGGCGAACGCGACACCGGCCTCGGCGGCCAGCTCGCCGAGTCGGCGTTTGAGCGCGGGTGCCGCGGTGTTCAGGTCGGCCCACACGGCGTGCTCGCCCATGCCCGGCAGACCGGCCCGCAGCGCGTCCTCGGCGGCCTTCGCGCTGTTCACGCTGAGGACAAGGTCGGCGCCGCGTGCGGCGTCGGCCTCGTCCGTACAGGCGATGAGGCCGTCCGCCGGCTTGGGCAGCGGGTCGTACGCGCGCACGCGCACGCCCGCCTCGGCCAGGTCGCGGGAGATCGCGCCGCCGGCCTCGCCCAGGCCCAGGACGGCGACGCAGAGCTCGGTGCGGCCGTCCGTCATCGCGCGTCCTCGCCCGCGACCCTGGTGGAGTTCACGACCGCCATCGTGCGGATCTCGTCGTCGCCGAAGCCGTCATCCAGCAGCGTGTCGGCCATGAGCGCCAGGCCGTCCTCGACGGGCGGGTTGAAGGGTTGCCCCAGGTCGCTGGAGAGCACCGAGTGCTCGGGCCCGACGGCTCGGATGGTGTCGAGCAGCCGCCGCCAGCTGACCTTGCCGGTGTGCGGGGTGGTGAAGCACCGCTCCAGCAGCGCGCCGCGGGCGGCGAGCCGGCGTTGCACGTCAACGGGGAGCCGCTGAGAGGTGAATTCCGGATGCGTCACGACGACACAGCGTACGCCCGCGTCGAAGGCCGCATCGGCGACCGCGACGATCTCCGCGGCGTTGAGGTGGCCGGTGGCCAGCGTCATGCCGTGCTTGGCCACGACGGTGAGCACGTCGCGGACGGCGGAGGTGACGGCGCCTTCGTCGTCGACCACGTCGACGGCCGGCGGCTCGATCCCGGCGGCGCGCAGGTCGTCCTGGAGAGCCGCCCACATCGGTGGCTTGGCGCCCGGCGGATCCTGCGCTCGGCTGTCCCGCTGGTTGCGGCTGTCCACGGTCGGCATCCATACCACGCGCGCGTCCTGCCGGCCGGCGATCTCCACCGCCGACGGGTTGAGGCCGCCGACCGAACCGTTGAGCGTGATGGCTCCCAGCGCCCGCACGCCCGGCACCACCTTGCGGACGACCTGGGCGCGCTCGGCGGTCGGAACGTAGTGGGACTTCAGCACGAAGCCCGCCAGTCCCACGTCGGTGAACCTGCGGGCCAGGTCGACGTCGTCGATGCGACGTTTCATCACGTCGGGAGCGACGTGGATGTGCGTGTCATACGCGCCCTCGACGAGGGCGCGGGCCCGGGCGGACGGGGGAGAAGGAGCGTGGGTCATATGAGCGTCTTTCCGGCCCGGGAGGCCGATAGGGGGATCCGGCCGTCGATCCGGTGGGCCGGATGTACATCAATAATGTTGACAATCTAGCCTCGAAGTCACGGCGACGCAATGCAGGCCGTCGACCTCGTCGTCTGCCGCTGCCCGCGAAGCGCCAGCTAAATACGGTGGCGAGCGCGAGGTTTCGGGATGCTCCTCTTGACAGCCGCCGCCCGCGACCCCACGATTGGCCACGCGATTGTCAACAAAACGAATGCAAGTCCCACCCTAGGGCAGCCCCCTTCGCGAGCTCCGGACTGGTGCCCCCATGACCACGACCACACAGGTCCCCGCCCCCGACTCCGCCCAGCGCAGAGCGGCCGTAATCGGCGGGGCGTTCGGCTTCTTCGTCGACATGTTCGACGTCTACCTGCCGACCATCGCGCTCGCCCCCGCCCTGTCCTACTTCGTGCCGGCCTCCGTGCCGTCGGGGACCAAGGCGCTCATCACGGCCGGCGTCTTCGTGTCGACGCTCATCGGCCGGCCACTGGGCTCGCTGATCTTCGGCCGGCTCGCCGACCGCGTCGGCCGCAGACGGGTGACGCTGCTGTCCGTCGCTGGATGCGCGATCACCACCGGTGTCATCGCCGTTCTGCCGGGCTACGCCCAGATCGGCCTGTGGGCGGTCGCTCTGATGATCACGCTGCGGTTCGTCGACGGGATCTTCCTCGGCGGCGAGTACACGGGCGCCATCCCACTCGCCATGGAGATCGCTCCACCCGGACGCCGCGGGCTGTACGGGAGCCTGGTGAGCATCGGGTTCCCGCTCTCGTACTGCGCGATCTCCCTACTGAGCTTCCTCATGCTGCACATCGCCCCGGCGGGCGGCCCGCACTCGGCGTACGCGGAATGGGGCTGGCGCGTGCCGTTCGCGGCGGGTGCGCTCCTCGGCGTGATCTTCCTCATCTACTACTCCCGTACGGTGCGCGAGTCGGAGGTCTGGCTCGCCTCGGTCCGCAAGGCCAAGCGGACCAACCCCGTGAGGACGGTGCTGTTCGGCTCGGCGCGGCGCAGCTTCTGGCAGGTGTTCGTGCTCATGGCCGGCGTCTGGTTCGCCTCCAACATGGCCTCCGGGCTGCTGCCGTCCCTGCTCGGCTCACAGACGACGCTGACGGCGACCCAGGTCACCGGCACGCTCGTGATCGCGCAGTTCGTCCACACTCTGTGCTTCCCACTGATGGGCGCGCTGACCGACCGGATCGGCCGCCGGAGGTTCTTCATTGCGTGCGGGGTGAGCGTCGGCCTGGTCTGCGCCGCGGCGTTCGCGTTCCTGGCCGAGGGGCTGTGGTCCGGTGTGCCGCTGGTGTTCGTGCTGACCCTGCTGATCCGGCTGAGCGGCGCCAGCATGTTCGCGGTGACACCCTCCTACATCTGCGAGCGGTTCCCCGCCGCGGTCCGCGGCAGCGGCTTCGGCATGGGCTACAGCTTCCCGCTGCTGGTGACGGCCGGTTACGCCTACTACCAGGACTGGCTGGGGCACATCGTCCCGTACGCGTACACGCCGGTGGTGCTGCTCGTGCTGGGTGGCCTCCTCATCCTGACCGGCGCGCTCATCGGTCCCGAGACCCGAGACGTCGACTTGGACAGGGTCGCCGAACCGGACGGGCTGCCGAGGGCAGCCTAGACCACGCAACATCGAAACGGAGGAGATACCGATGACCACGCCGACCGAGCCGGATGCCACCGCCGGCGCCCTGCTGGTGATCAGTGCGCATGCCGGCGACTTCGTCTGGCGGGCCGCCGGCGCCATCGCGCTGGCCGCCGAGCGCGGCCAGCGCGCCAAGGTGCTCTGCCTGACCTACGGCGAACGCGGCGAGTCGGCCCGCGCCTGGCGCGAGGGCAAGTCGCTGGAGCAGATCAAGGCACAGCGCCGCGAGGAGGCGGAGAACGCCGCGGCCGCACTCGGCGCGCAGATCGAGTTCCTCGACGCGGGCGACTATCCGCTGCGCTCCGACGACGAACTGGTGGACCGCGTCGTACGCGTCTACCGCGACGTCGACCCGGCCGTGGTGCTCACCCATCCGCTCACCGACCCGTACAACGGAGACCACCCCACGGCGGCCCGGATCGCTCTGGAGGCTCGCGTACTCGCGCAGGCGATCGGCTATCCCGCGCCCGGCGAGCCGCTCGGCGCGCCGCCGGTCTTCTTCTTCGAACCCCACCAGCCCGAGATGTGCGAGTTCAAGCCCCAGGTGCTGCTCGACATCACCAGCGTCTTCGAGCGCAAGCGCCGGGCGATGGAGTGCCTGCCCGCCCAGCAGCACATGTGGGACTACTACACCGACCTCGCCAAGCGGCGCGGCGTACAGCTCAAGCGCAACGCCGGCCCGAACCTCGGCCTCGCCCACGACACCCGCGCCGAGGCGTATATGCGCCTGTACCCGCAGGTCACGGGGGTGCTGTCATGAGGAAGGTGGTCGTCACCGACCCACCGCGTACCGACCTGGAGGTAGTGGACGCCCTCGCTGCGTACGGGGTCGCGACCGTGCACGAGGCGCTGGGCCGCATCGGCTACCTGGGCACGGGCCTGCGCCCGATCCAGCGCGGCGCGCGGGTGGCCGGCAACGCGGTGACCGCGCTGTGCGCGCCCGGCGACAACCTGATGATCCACGCCGCGGTCGAGCAGTGCACGGCGGGCGACCTCCTGGTGGTAACCACCACCTCGCCGTGCACGGATGGCATGTTCGGCGAGCTGCTCGCCACGTCGTTGCGGGCCCGGGGGGTGCGCGGGCTGGTCATCGAGGCGGGGGTACGCGACGTCGCCGAGCTGAACGAGATGAGCTTCCCGGTCTGGTCGGCGGCGGTGAGCGCGCAGGGCACGGTGAAGGCGACCGCAGGCTCGGTCAACGTCCCGGTCGTCGTGGGCGGCGGCATCGTAGGTCCCGGCGACGTGATCGTGGCCGACGACGACGGTGTCATGTGCGTACCCCGCGCCGATGCCGAGGCCGGAGTCCGGGCGTCGCGGGCCCGGATGGAGAAGGAGGAGGCCACGCGCGCGGCACTGGCGGGTGGGCAGCTCGGCCTCGACCGGTACGACCTGCGGCCCCTGTTGCGCGACCAGGGGGTGGAGTACGTCACGGCCGCCGAGTACGCCAGGGCGACCGCTGACGCGTAGGCGGGGCACACTCGACGGATGAAACTGCGCGAAGCCGTATATCTGTGGCAGGCCGAGCCGGGCTGGCTCAACATCGCGAGCTACGGCCTTCCGCCGCGGACCACGGTCAACGCGATGACCCGCGCCCCGCAGGAGCCACAGCGGGGCGCGGGGCCCTGGGCGTCCTAGGATGCCTCCACGGGCCGGGCGCGGGCGGCGTTCGCGCGGCTCGTCGGGGCGGAGGCCGACGACGTCGCCGTGGGTTCCGCGGTCTCCCAAATGCTGGCACCGGTGGCCGAGTCGCTGCCCGCCGGCGCGAACGTGGTCGTGCCGGACACCCGCAAGACGATCAAGTACAGCAGCCGCAAAGCCATCCTGCGATCCTGCCGGAGCCGAGCTCCCGAGCGCGGCGAAACCGCAGATCAGGCCCTGTGACACGAT
>JAOPYL010000007.1 GCA_025964625.1 Actinoallomurus sp.
GTCGGCGTGGGGATGGGTGAGCACGAGCAGCGGGACGGAGCCGATCCGGAGGTCACGCAGGCACCGGTCCATCGGCCGCGGGTCCGGCCCTGTGTCGACGACGACCGCCTGGCCCGGCCCCGCGAACCGGGATTCGCTACTATGTTCGAGCCGTGGAGATGTACGCGCCGGTCATCCGCATCAAGACCACCGGCCGATATGTGCTCCTCCTGGCCTGGGCCCGAGACAAGCACGGCGCCTGGCATGCACGCGTCGCGTGGCTCGCACGGGAACACGTCGCCTGGCGTGGTGTTGACGTCTGGATGCGAGCGGCCGACCTGGAATCGGTCGAAAGCCAGAACTACCGGCAGATGCCCAAGAGGATCGAAGAGCCGGACTTCTGAGGTGAACAGCAAACCGCCCGCTCTCCCATCTCGCTTGGGCGGGCGGGCGGCCTTCATCGTGTTTCGGGTCAGGTGGTCGTGGTCTCGCGGGCGCGACTACCAGCCGTGCAGAGTGAGCGAGGTACCGGTCAGGTAGGCGCTGATCCCGGCGGCCGGATAGTCGATGGTGTTGGACGGCAGGACTGCGGGTGAGCTCCACAGGAGCTTGCCGCACTTGTGAGGTTCGGCGTTATACGGTTCGCCGTCCCATTGGTCGGTGGCGAAGAACAAGCCAACGCGGGCGAGGTCTTCCCGCTGCCGGTGGTGGACGACGGCGGCCAGCCGTAGATCGGCCGGGTCGATCCGGACGCCGATCTCCTCGCGCGCCTCACGTGCAGCGCCTTCGTTGACGGGCTCGCCCTCGTCGAGGTGTCCGCTCGGAAGATGCAGCATCCCGTCGCAGTAGCCGGTTCCCTGACGCTCGAGGAGCAGGATCTCCTCGCCGCGCTCGAGGATGACGTGCACGTCGATGATGGACCGGTACCGCTCTGGCATGCGTCCCCCCATTGGTCCGTGGTCACTGGTGCGGTAGTGACCGTAGCGCCTGGATACAGGTGAGGAGCTGCCGGGCGAGGAAATCGGCATGATGCCTGGTGGAGTCGAGTAGCAGCGTTCGCAGCCCATCGCGTGCGAGTGTCTCGGCGACCTCCCGGTAGCGCTTTGTTTCGGCGTGCGAGATCCCTGGGGCGTTCTCGAATCTGCCGTGTGAGCCTCGGGTGGCCAGGCGGCGCTGGAGCTCGTCGGGGTCGCAGGTGAGGATCACGGCGAGATCGGGTCGTCGGGCGTGGGCGTTGATCTGGGCGATGAAACCCTGGTCGACGCCGTCGAGGACCTGGAGGACGTACGACGACGGCACGTACCGGTCACAGATGACGGCCTTGCCCGCCTCCAGCGCCGGCTCTATCTCGGTCTCTAGGTGGTGGTAGCGGTCGGCGGCGACCAGGCACGCCAGCGCATGGCCGTGGAAAACCGCCGTATTGCGGCGGGCCAGTTCGCCGACGGGACCGGTCGACGGCTCGGTGGTTGCGAGTACCGGGATTCCCACCGCGGTGAGTTGCTCGGCGGCGAGCCGGGCGAGGGTGGACTTGCCCGCCCCGCCCGGCCCATCGAGGGTGATCAGTCGGCCGCGGCTCACGCGAGGACCTCGTTTCGCTCGTGCTGTCGGCGTGACAGGTCGACCAGGTGACGGCGGATCTCGGCGATCGGCGCTTCGCCGAACTGGATGCCAACGGAGAAGTTGAACTCATCGCGTTGCCGCATCGATTCGTCCACGCCCTGGTCGGTGAGGTCGACCGCGGTGTAGTCGAGGAGCTGGGCGGCGGTGTAGCGGCCGGTATGCATCAGCCGGGTCCACTCCGGGGTGCCGGGGTAGGGGCGGAACTCGAACACCGAGGCGCGGAACGAGCCCGGCCGGTGGTCGGTGAGGTCCCATAGTTCGTGCACGAGCCGGACGGTGTCCGCGAGCTCGGTGCGAGTCTCGGTGGGGAACCCGAGGATGAAGTAGCCCTTCACCTTGATCCCGCGTTCGGTGAGGCGGGCGGCGACCGAGCGGATCATGTCGGGGGTGATGCGTTTATCGATGTAGGACAGGACCCTCTCACTTCCGGACTCGATGCCGAGAGCGACCTCACGGAGCCCGTTCGCGGCGAGTAGGTCCAGGGTGTCGTCGTGGGCGCGGTCCAGCACGTTGATTCGGCCGGTTGCATCCCACACCGCCCAGCTGCCGACGTGCGCGGCGGTGAACGCGGTCATCATTTGCTCGATGACTCGGCGCGCGCCGAGGAACAGGTCGTCGACGAACCGGAATGCCGTTACTCCGTGCCGGTCGCGGAGTTCGTCCATCTCCCGCAGGATCTCCTGAGGTTCACGGGTACGGATCGTTACGTCGGGGTTGGCGGAGACGGCCGCACCGCAGAACGAACAGTCGTAAGGGCAGCCGCGAGCGCCGACCATGTTCGCCTCGACGCGGCCGGCCGCGGGGTAGGGGTCTTGGGCAAGGAATGCCCGGTCGACGAACGGCAGTGCGCCGACGTCGGGTGCCAGGTGCTTGCCGGTGCCTTGGCGGCCTCCGGTGACGGGGCGGCCGAGGATCGGGTCGGTCCACATCACGGCCGGCAGATCGGCGCGGTTGCGGTGGTCGGCGAGGATCTCGGCGACGCGGGTCTCGCCTTCACCTAAGACGAGTGCCTCGCAGCGGCTCATCCTGGGGTCGGCGAGGATCTCGGCCGGCATCGCCTTGGCCTGGTGGCCACCGGCCATGACCATGATCGAGGGGTTGAGCCGGCCGGCGATGTCGGCGGAGATCTCATAGGTAGGGGCGAGCAGGTTGAATCCGGCCCAGCGAGGCGCGAGGTCGTTCACCGTGCGGACGACGTCGGCGACCGGGATCCCGTGCGCTTCGGCGTCCAGGATCCCGACATTGAACCCCTTCCGGGCGGCGTAGGTGGCGATGTAGGCCATGCCGAGCACGGGCAGGGTGTAGTCGTTAACGCGGGGGCGATCGGCGTAGTCGCGCAGGGGGGCGTTGACGAAGACGCAGTCGAGCGGTCGGTCGGGGTCGGCGCCCAGGACGAGTGGGGGGTTACGGCGAGTCTCCATGGTGTCCTCCGAATGCGAGGGTTAACACGGTGATCGGTCCTAGCTGGCCAGCGGTGATGTCGCGCCACCGCGCGGCGAAGGCGTCCTCCTTTGCGGGCCAGTCGATGTCGGGGGCGGCGGCTACGGCCCGCTTGCGGACCGCGAGATCGCCGTAGGGGTAGAGCGTCCACTCGTGGGTGAAGTCCGCGGCGGTGGCACCGGCAGTCCACGGCCCGATCCGCGGCACGGTCTGCAGCTCCTCCACGAGCCGACGCGGTGAGAGTTCGCACCACTTGCCGCCGTGGTCGAGATAGGCGAGCGCGGCGGCCTGCAGCGGACTGCGCTTGAACGCCATCCCCAGCGCCTGGAACTCCTCCGCGGGTAGTTCTGCGACCGCTGCGGCATCGGGCATCACATGAACGGTGCCGTGAGGGGTATCGACCGGCTCGCCGTGCGCAGCACAGAACCGCCGGTACAGGAGGCGGGCCTGATCGGCGCGGATCACCTGTCGAATGATGGCGGTTGCGAGCGCATCCCACAGGTCCGGATTTCGCCAGCGCACCACCGGTCCCATCGCGGCCAGACTGTGCGCCAGCGATGAGGGAACCGACGGAGGAAACACCACCAGGTCGAATACGTCCGGCTCAGCCGACGCCGAGCCATAGGTGTGCCAATCATCGGCATTCACCGCCACAGCCGATCGGCGCGCGCCGCTGCCGAGCGCGCGTAGGGATAGGGCACCCGCGGACGTCCATCCGGGGTGATCACGTATCACGAGTGTCATGCGCTCATCGTCCTCTGTGGGAGCCACGACTCCGGGCATACCGCGTCGGTAACCCGGGGCCGCGGGCGATTGTGAGGGGCCGCCGGGAACCGGACGGCGGCACGGGGCGTTAGCAGACGCCCTGGCCGAGCTCAACCGGCGGCGCCCCCACGCGGGTCGCGACGGCATCCCTCAACACCGCCGCGGTCCCGCCTTCCCGTGCGACCGTCACGGGGCTGGACGGCCGCACGGGAGCTAATGAGAATCGGCGCGCCGACCGCCACAGCCAGCTGCACCGTGTCCATGCGGACCCGGAGCCCGTGAACGCTCGTGTCCTCCACGATCGTCCGCTCGGGGGTGCACGCACCGAACGCCGTGAACTTCCGCCGCCACGGCGACCAGATCACGACCCAACCCGCACAGGTGCTCTCAAGCCTCGCCGCGACCTCGGCCGCGTGGACATCGGCCGGTGACCGGTGCTGCCCATGCCCCTGGACGCGGCGGCTACCGCGAAGGCGGATCATTGCCCGGCCCCCGCGGGCTCATCGATGAGCCGCAGTACCTGAGCGACCTTGCCGGCCGCCGCGTCGGCGTCACCGGCCGGGCACATGTACTCGTACTCGGGAGGCGCGCCCCGGTCCGCTCCCGACCATTGCCAGTACCAGTGCAGCGTGTTGTCGTCGTGCACGGATAGGGCCACGGTCTGTGATAGCCCCGGGTTCATGTGGCGACCGGGGGGATCGCCTGTCTGTTCGGCGGCCGGGTTCTTCGCCACCAGTGCGCCGTGGCGCTCGTCGACGCGGACGTTCATGTCGCGGGCCATTAACGCCGCTGCGAGCTCGTGCAGCCGCGTCCTGACCGTCTGCGCTGTGGTCGGGCTGGCTTCTTCTGCGTGCACCTGACGCCTCCCGGTGTCGTGGCGATTCGGTTACCGCTAGTGAAGAGGCTGCGCAATCGACACCGACAGAGGACAATGCGGAACACGACGGAACACGCCCCTCGTGTTCCGGGATGTTCGGCAGAGGTGCACGCAACATGTCGGCCGATGTTCGGAGGGTGTGGGCTGACCGCATCCGGACGGAACGCAAGGCACGCGGCTGGGACAAGCCGGAGATGGCGCGTCAGCTCGCGCACGCCGCGGGGGACGCCCGGCGCAGCCTGCCTGACCACGAGTCCCTGCTGACCTATGTCAAGCGCTGGGAGCGCGCCGCCGTGAGCGTCTCCGAGCGTTACCGGCTGCTGTACGCCCGCGCGTTCGGCATGTCCGAGGCCGAGGTGTTTGATCTGAGACGGCCGGTCATCCTCAGCCCGGCCGAGACGGCTCAGCTGTTCACTGCGGACCAGCTGGAGCCGCGCGGCGATGTGGCTCCCGACGGCGAGATCGAGGCGCTGGAGCTGACACGCAGGGTGGCCGCGAGCGACGTGGGCACTGAGACGCTGGGGCGGCTGGAACAGGCCGTCGATGACCTGGCCATCGCCTACCCCCGGACGCCCCCAGCCGAGTTGCTGCAGCGTGTACGGCGCCATCTGGTGTACGTCGCCAACCTGCTCGACGCCCGCAAGACCCTGTCAGAGCATCGGCGGCTGCTGGTGGTCGGTGGCTGGCTGTCCCTGCTCGGCGCGACATGCCACATCGACCTGCATCAGCGTCCGGCCGCCGCCGCACGGCTGCGCACCGCCGCTCGGCTCGCCGAGGACACCGGTCACGCCGAGATCGCCGCGTGGTGCCTGGAGACCGAGGCATGGCAGGCGCTGACCGATGGCGACTACCGGCAGGCCGTCACGCTGTCCCAGGGCGCCCAGACGATGGCCCCGCGCGGAAGTTCGGCCTACATCCAGGCGTCCGCGCAGGAGGGCAGGGCGTGGGCCCGGCTGCAGGCGGCCCGGGAGACGCGCGAACTACTCGACCGGGTTGCCGCGCTGGCCTGCAACCTGCCAGCGCCCGAGCACCCCGAACACCACTACCGCTACGACCCCGCCAAGGCCGACGCCTACACCGCGACCACGCTGGCATGGCTCGGCGATCCCGCCGCCGAGCCATACGCCCGGCAGGTGCTCGCCAGGATGCAGGCGCCCGCGGACGGCCGGATACGGGCCCGCAGGGTGGCGTCTGCGCGGCTGGACCTGTCGCTGGCGCTCGTGGCCGCAGACCGACCCGACGAGGCAGCCCACGAGACGTTGACGGCCGTCACGAGCGGCGTACTCGTGCCCTCGAACTACTGGCGCGCCGCAGAGGTCATCGGCGCCGTGGAGGCCACGCGTGTGTCAGAGATGACCGAGCTGCGGGAGGCGTACCGGGAACTGTGCGGGCTGGCGGACGGTTGACCGTCACCTCGCTACGCGGAGAGGTGCGTGCACCACGACGCCCCCGCACCGGTACGTCCAGGCGGGGGCGTTCGCGTGTACGGGCCTACCCACTTCCGGAAGATCAGCCGGGTGCCGAGCCGCTCCCGCCGGCCGGAGCCCTCGCACCGTCGGCAGGTCCCGAACCGGCGCCGGTTGCTGCCCGCGTTCGTGCCCTTGCCGGTGCAGGTGCGGCAGCGCGCATAGGCCACAGCCGCACGCTGATGAGGTAGCCGCCGCCCACCAACATCGCGACGGCGAGGATCGTCAATGGTCCATCTCAGGTCTCCTTGACGGGATCGCCGCCAGAACACGAGCACGGCGATGCTGGCCAGGACCGCCCACGTGAGCAGGGCGGCCACGGTGAGCGCGGGCAAGGTGATGCGGGCCGTCAGCAGGACGATGAACGCGAACGCGACGGCGCCGATGACGAGGACACGGGCGATCACAACGCCCCCTCGACCTTGCGGGCGGCCGTCTCCGCCACCGCCTCATCCCAGGTGCGGTAGCCGATGGGCGGATGCTCGGCGAACTTCTCGCGGAGGTAGGACAGGTGCCAGGTGGTATCGACGTCCGGGCGGTCCGGCCCGTCATCGAGGATGAACGTGAGGGCGCTCACCGCCTGCGCGAGGCGCCGGTCAAGGATCTTGTCTCGGATCTCGTCGTCGCCGTGCGTCGCGGCGTAGGGGATATCGAGGGCCTCCAGTACGACCTCGCACACCTTGCGGTAATGGTCGCTCATGACGTCGCCCGCCCAGCCTGGCCCACCGCGGCGAGCTGCCGCCGGTTGTCGGAGTGGGAGTCGTACCAGTGGTCGAGCAGCTCACGGACGTTGTGCAGGGTCTTCTGGGCGCTCAGCACCTGTCGCCTGGTCAGCGACGAGTTGGGACGCCCAGGGGTCGTTCACGAGCGGTTGTCCTCCTCCATGTGGCGATGGACGGAGGCTGTCGAGGGGAGGCTTCTTGGTTCCCTTAACAACAGCCGTGATGGCCGAGATCCTGCAAACCAACACCGACCCGGTGCCCTGGGTGGACGTCGACCCGGTCACCCTGGACATCATCGAGAAGGTGCTGCGCGAACACGCGCTACGAGATGGACGAGGTGCTCTTACGCACCGCCCTGTCGGCGGGAATTCGGGAGCAGCACGACGAGTTCCCGCCGATCGCCGATCCCGACGGCAAGATGGTCGTGGGCCAGTTCGGCCTGTCGGTGCCCGACTTCCTGGCGAACTTCGACGGCACGATCGACGAGGGCGACATCCTGCTCACCTGATCGGCGCCAGGATGTTCCGGCCTCAGGCCGGAGGGGGATGGCGCTTGCCTATCTTGTTGTGTCAGTGGTTGTCATTATCGTGCCCGCATGCCCCGGTTCCGTCTTCAGTCAATGCCTGCCCAGGAACAGGCATTGCTAGAGCACTGCGTGCTGCGCCCGGTTCGTGTGGAATCTTGCGTCGGAGCAGCATGCGCACGGGCGGCCGGGCCGCAACGGCGGGCCGGGATTCGCCAAAATGTGCCGTCAGTTGACCCAGGCGCGGGCGGAGTTTGTGTGGCTGGCCGGCGGATCGGTGACCGTGGCGCGGCAGGCGTTCAAAGACTTCGCCCAGGCGATGGGCGGCTACTTCGGCGGGACCCGCCGGCGCCGGAGGTGGCGCAAAGCGGGCCGGCACGAGCGGTTGCGGGTCGGTCAACGCGGCAGGCACTGGGAGGTACGCCACGTGTCTCGTAAGACAGGTGAGGTGAAGATCCCGAAGGTCGAGGTCGGTATCCCCCGGCGTTCACGCCGTGGATGACGTCAAGCAGTACGCCAGCGTCTTCCACAGGCCCTCGCTGGCGGCCACGCTGGGCTCGGCCGGCTGGACACGGCGCTGATCTGCGGGCTGACCACCAGCGGCTGCGTCCGCGCCACCGCGACCGACGCGTCCAGCACGCCTTCCGCCCGCTGGTGGTGGAGGATGCATGCGGCGACCGCGATCCCCGCCTGCAGCTGGCCAACGCTCGACCTCGACGCCAAGTACGCCGACGTCATCTCACTAGGGCGTGTTTCCTGGATCTTGAACTGGTTGTTCTGTAAGTCCTGATCTGTGCTGGATCGACATGACCTCCTGGATGAAGAGTGGGACCGGTTGGAGCCGCTGCTGCCGCGCAACCCGGGTCGTGGCGGCCGGTGGGCCGACCACCGCCGCACGATCAACGGCGTGTTCTGGCGGACCCGGACCGGCTGCCCGTGGCGGGACCTGCCTGAGCAGTACGGCAAGTGGCAGACCGTCTACAAACCACATCGCCGCTGGTCAATGGACGGTACGTGGGCCAAAGTGCTGGACGGGCTACGCGCCGGATGCGATGAGATCGAGGGCAAGGACTGGACGGTGTCGGCCGACTCGACCATCGCCCGCGCCCACCAGCACGCGGCCGGCGCCGCCCACGAACCGGCCCGCGACAATCCCACAGGGGGCGGGATCGAATGACAAGAATCCGGCCACCGGCAAGGGCCGCGAGGGACTGGGACGCTCCCGGGGCGGTTTGACCACCAAGATTCACCTGGTCGCCGACCGGCGATGCCGGCCGATCACCCGGCTCACCAGCCCGGGCCAGTACGGCGACTCGCCACGGTTCATCCCGCTGATGGAGTCCATCCGCATCCTGCGGCGCGGACGCGGCCGTCCTCGCAAGCGGCCCGGCCGCACGATGGGCGACAAGGCGTACTCCTCCAAGGCCAACCGTGCCTACCTGCACAGACATGGCATCCAGGCGGTCATCCCCGTCAAGGAGGACCAGAAGGCCAACCGGCTCAAACGCGGCTCGGCCGGAGGCCGCCCGCCTAACTTCGACCCCGAGCGGTACAAGGAACGCAACACCGTCGAGCGCTGCTTCAACAAGCTGCGGCAGTTCCGCGCGGTGGCCACACGCTTCGACAAGCGCGAACGCATCTACCAGGGCACCATCGACGTCGCGTCCATCAAGATCTGGCTCCGCGACCCCGTTCCATGATCCAGGAAACACGGCCTAGAGGAGGCCAGCGCTGCATTCCGCACCGCCCCTGAGCCGACGTCCGGAGAACCACGCCGACCTGCTCGATCCGTGGATGGCAGTTGGTGACGGAGCTCGGTCGCTCAGGTGATCCGCAGGTCGG
>JAOPYL010000011.1 GCA_025964625.1 Actinoallomurus sp.
GCCTCGTCCAGGAGGCCGGCCGCGAAGGGCCGCGGAGCGCGGAAGCCCGATCCGCTCGCCCAGCTCATCCTCGGCGTCTGGCGGCTCGTCGGAGGTCTCTGGGTGCTCATGGCCCAGGGCGTCGGCAGCCTGGTGCGGACGTTCGGCCAGGGCGCCCGCGATCTCGACCAGGAGCACCGCCGCGACGGGCTGGGGCTCGCCAACCTGGGCCTGGCCATCGTGCTCGCCGCGGCGACGTGGTGGTCACCGCACACCGGCGCCATCAGATACTTCGGCCGGCTGGTCAGGGACGGCTTCGGCTCGCTCGCCGGGCTGCTGCCGTTCATGTTCGCCCTGCTGGCCTGGCGGCTGCTGCGCCATCCCGAGCGCAACGGCGACATCGGCCGTATCGTCATCGGCTGCAGCGCGCTGACCGGTGGCGTCCTCGGTGTCGTCCACATCGGGCACGGCACGCCGTACCCCAGCACGGGCGAGCGCGCCCTGCAGTCCTCCGGCGGCCTCGTCGGGTGGCTGCTGTCGGCGCCCCTGGCGAGCACCGTCACCGGCTGGGTGGCCGTGCCGCTCCTGCTCATGCTGGCCGGCTTCGGCGTGCTCGTGATCAGCGCGACGCCGGTGCACCGGGTGCCGGAACGGCTCGCCGAGCTCCGCGACCGGGTCATGCTGCGCGAACCCCTGGCCGGCGATGAACCCGTGGCCGGCGATGAGCCTCCGGCAAAGACCGGGAAACGGTCTCGCAAGGGCGACGTCGAGGTGGGCGCGTACAAGAAGCCCTACGACACGCCGGTCGTGTCCGACTCCGAGACGCCCGGGCAGGATGAGGGCCCCAGCCTCGCCGACGAGCTCCTCTCGCCGTCCGAGCCCGCCGAACTCCCGGCGCCGCCGGACCCGACACCGCCGCCGAAGAGCTCCGAGCAGTTGATCCTCTCGCCGGGCGGCTCGGGCGACGGCACGTACACGCTTCCGCCCGCCGGCGTGCTCAAGCCCGGTTCGGTCGTCAAGCCGCGCACCAAGGCCAACGACATCGTGGTCAACGCGCTGTCGGAGGTGCTCGACCAGTTCGGGATCGACGCGCAGGTCACCGGCTTCACCCGGGGGCCGACCATCACCCGGTACGAGATCGAGCTGGGGCCCGCGGTCAAGGTCGAGCGGATCACCGCGCTGACGAGGAACATCGCGCTCGCGGTGAAGAGCGCGGACGTGCGGATCATCTCGCCGATCCCGGGCAAGGCCGCGATCGGCGTGGAGATCCCGAACACCGACAAGGACATCGTCAGCCTCGGTGACACGCTCCGTTCCCCGGTCGCGGCCAACGACCACCACCCGATGGTCGTCGGCCTGGGTAAGGACGTCGAGGGCCGTACGGTCGTGGCCAACCTCGCGAAGATGCCGCACATGCTCATCGCGGGCGCCACCGGCGCCGGCAAGTCCACGTGCATCAACGGCCTCATCACCTCGATCCTCATGCGGTCCACCCCGGACGAGGTGCGCATGGTCCTGGTCGATCCGAAGAGGGTCGAGCTCACCTCCTACGGCGGCATCCCGCATCTGATCACGCCGATCATCACCAACCCCAAGAAGGCGGCGGAGGCGCTGCAGTGGGTCGTCGGGGAGATGGACCGCCGCTACGACGACCTGGCGGCCTCGGGATACCGGCACATCGACGACTTCAACAAGGGCGTGCTGGCCGGCAAGCTGACCGCCCCGCCGGGCAGCGAGCGCGTCTACCAGCCGTACCCCTATCTGCTGGTCATCGTGGACGAGCTGGCCGACCTGATGATGGTGGCTCCACGCGACGTCGAGGACTCCATCGTGCGCATCACCCAGCTCGCCCGCGCGGCGGGCATCCATCTCGTCCTCGCCACCCAGCGTCCCAGCGTCGATGTCGTCACCGGGCTCATCAAGGCCAACGTCCCGTCCCGGCTGGCGTTCGCCACCTCCAGCCTCGCCGACAGCCGCGTCATCCTCGACCAGCCGGGCGCGGAGAAGCTGGTCGGCCAGGGCGACGCGCTGTTCCTGCCGATGGGCGCGAGCAAGCCGATGCGGCTGCAGAACGCGTACGTCTCCGAGAAGGAGATCCACGACGTCGTCGAGCACTGCAAGAAGCAGGCCGAGCCCGACTACCGCGAGGACGTCGCCGTCGCCGAGCAGCGGAAGCGGGAGATCGACGAGGACATCGGCAACGACCTCGACGTCCTGATCCAGGCGGCCGAGCTCATCGTCTCGACCCAGTTCGGGTCGACCTCGATGCTTCAGCGGAAGCTGCGCGTCGGATTCGCCAAGGCGGGCCGCCTGATGGACCTGCTGGAAAGCCGCTCCATCGTCGGTCCCAGCGAAGGGTCGAAGGCACGTGATGTCTTGGTCAAACCCGACGATTTGCCAGGTGTTCTGGCATTGCTGCGCGGTGAGTAGCAGCGGAGATCGTGGGTAGCTGATTTATACAGCGTTGCACGTCGCTTCTGGCGATCGGCCTTCATAGACTCAGCACGGGAGTGGGAGGATGACCCAGGCGACGTCGCACGTGTGAACAACGCCACGAGGTTCTCAGGAGGCGCGGCGTGACCATCGGTGGCACCCTCGCGAAGGCCCGCCAAGAAGCCGGTCTCACCGTCACGCAGGTGGCCGGCCGGACCCGAATCCGAGAGACCGTCATCTATGCCATCGAACGCGACGACTACACGCTGTGCGGCGGGAACTTCTACGCGCGCGGGCACATCCGGAGCATAGCCCGGGTTGTCGGGCTCGATCCCGAACCCCTCATAGGCGAGTACGACGACGCGCACGGCGGGTCGCCGCAGGCGATCCCGGCGCGGCAGGCGTTCGAGCCGGAGATCCCGGTGAGGTTCCGCGAGCGCCGGGCGCCCAACTGGAGCGCCGCCATGGCCGTGGCGCTGGCCCTGGTCGTCATCTACGGCGTCGTCCGGGTGGCCACCGGGCACGAGTCGCACAAGACCGCGCAGCGGGCCGCCGCCCCCGCGTCGACCCGTCCGACCCCCGGGCCCTCGCACAGCGAGGCCGTGGCCCAGGCGCCGCGCAAGGAGGTCACGGTCCGCGTCAAGGCCAAGCGGGCCAGCTGGCTCAACGTGCGCGACGCCAAGGGCAAGCAGCTGTTCAGCGGCGTCATCCAGTCCGGGCAGATCGAGGAATGGACCACCAAGAAGCGCATCCACCTGGTGATCGGCAACGGTGGCGGAGTCCGGCTGACCGTCAACGGAAAGGATGTGGGATCGCCCGGCGACGGCGGACAGGTGGTCCGGCTCAGCTTCGGCCCGCGTGATCCGGTGAAAGGCTGAGGGTCGCCGCCATCCCGGGGCCCAGTACCGTATGGAGCATGTCCATCCGCCGTACTGAGCCCGTGCTCGCGCCCCTTGCGCGCCCGGCGAGAGGGGAGCGCTCCACGTGAGCACCGCCGACCACTCCGCCAACTCGGCGGATCGCCGCTCCGTCTCGCTCGTCACTCTCGGGTGCGCGCGCAATGAGGTCGACTCGGAGGAGCTCGCGGCGCGGCTGGAGAGCGCTGGCTGGACGCTCGACGACTCCGGCGACGCCTCGGTCGTCCTCGTCAACACCTGCGGCTTCATCGACGCCGCGAAGAAGGACTCGATCGACACGCTCCTCGCGGCGGCCGGCTCCGGCGCGAAGGTCGTCGCCGCCGGCTGCCTCGCCGAGCGGTACGGCGCGGAGCTGGCCGAGTCGCTGCCCGAGGCCGACGCGGTGCTGAGCTTCGACGACTACGCCTCCATCGGCGAGCGGCTCGACGGCGTGCTGGCCGGCCGCACCCATCGCGCGCACACGCCCCACGACCGGCGGAAGCTGCTGCCGCTCAGCCCGGCCGAGCGTTCGAGCGCCCACGCGCACGTACCCGGGCACGGCACGCAGGCGCCCCCCGCTCCGGCACGCGAGCACACGGATCTGCCCGAGGGCCTGGCCCCGGCGTCCGGCCCCCGGGTGCTGCGCCGCCGGCTCGGCGGCGGCCCGGCCGCGCCGCTCAAGCTCGCCTCCGGCTGCGACCGGCGGTGCACGTTCTGCGCGATCCCGGCGTTCCGTGGTGCGTACGTCTCACGGCGGCCGACCGAGGTGCTCGATGAGGCCCGCTGGCTGGCCGGCCAGGGCGTCCGCGAGGTCATCCTGGTCAGTGAGAACTCCACGTCCTACGGCAAGGACCTGGGCGACCTGCGGCTCCTGGAGACACTGCTGCCGGAGCTGGCCGCGGTCCCGGGCATCGACCGGGTGAGGGTGAGCTACCTCCAGCCCGCGGAGCTGCGTCCCGGGCTGATCGAGGCCATCGCCGCCACCCCAGGCGTGGCGCCCTACTTCGACCTGTCGTTCCAGCACGCCAGCGGCCCGGTGCTGCGGCGGATGCGGCGTTTCGGCGACCGGGAGCGCTTCCTCGGGCTGCTCGAGCAGATCCGGTCCCTCGCCCCGGAGGCCGGCGTGCGGTCCAACTTCATCGTCGGCTTCCCCGGCGAGAGCGAGCACGACGTCGAGGAGCTGGCCGCGTTCCTCACCGCCGCCCGGCTCGACGCGGTCGGCGTGTTCGGCTACTCCGACGAGGAGGGGACCGAGGCGGCCGGCTTCGACGGCAAACTCGACGCCGAGGAGGTCGGTGCCAGAGTCGCCGACCTGTCCGTACTCGCCGAGGAGCTCACCGCCCAGCGCGCCGAGGAGCGCCTGGGGTCGGTCGTCGAGGTGCTCGTGGAGGAGCCGGGAGAGGGACGCGCCGCCCACCAGGCCCCTGAGATCGACGGGGCCGTGACGCTCAAGGGCGACGCGGCCGTCGGTGAGATCGTGCGCGCCCGCGTCGTCGAGGCGATCGGCGTCGACCTCCTCGCCGTCGTGGACGAGCCATGACCACCGCCGCCGGCGACGAATCGATCGGGGCGCCGGTCGTGCCCGAGGATCCGATCGCAACACCGGTCGCGCCGCAGGCGGGTGTCCTCAACGTCGCCAACCTGCTGACCGTCGTACGCCTGGCGCTCGTCCCGTTCTTCCTCTGGCTGCTGTTCACCGACGGCACCTGGTGGCGGGTCGCGGCGCTGGTGGTGTTCGCGCTGGCGTCCGTGACCGACCGCATCGACGGCGAGCTGGCCCGCCGCCGCAACCTCGTCACCGACTTCGGCAAGATCGCCGACCCGATCGCGGACAAGGCGCTCACCGGCTCGGCTCTGGTCGGCCTGTCCCTGCTCGGCGATCTGTGGTGGTGGGTCACGATCGTGATCCTGGTCCGCGAGATCGGGATCACACTGCTCAGGTTCGTGGTCATCCGGTACGGCGTGATCGCCGCGAGCCGGGGCGGAAAGCTCAAGACCATGCTCCAGGTGATCGCCATCGGGTTCTACGTCATGCCGGGGCCGATCGATCTCCTGCGCTGGACGACCATGGGAGCCGCCGTGCTCGTGACGGTCGTCACCGGTCTCGACTATGTCTTGAAGGCCTGGAGGCTGTGGGCGGATGGTCGTGCGGGTCGAGCTGCTGACGGTCGGCGATGAGCTGCTGCGCGGCGACGTCGCCAACGGCAACGCCGCCTGGCTGGGGCGGCGGCTGACCGAGGTGGGCGCCGAGGTCACCCGGAGTGTTGTCGTGCCGGACGAGCTCGATGCCATCACCGAGGCTCTCGGCGAGGCTCTGCACCGCGCCGGCGCGGTGATCGTGACCGGTGGCCTGGGGCCGACCTCCGACGATCTGACGCGCGACGCGCTCGCCCGCGCCGCCGGGGTGACGCTGCGCCGTGAGCCGGAACTGGAGCGGCGGCTGCGGGAGCGGGCCTCGTCCCGCAACGTCCCGCTGCGGGACGAGGCCCTGCGCATGGCCGACGTGCCCGGCGGCGCCGCGCTGCTGCCCAACCCGGCGGGCACGGCGCCGGGCCTGCGGCTGGCACTACCGGGCGGCGTGGTGTACGCGCTGCCCGGCGTCCCCTCCGAGATGCGCGCCATCACCGAGGAGTCGGTGCTGCCGGAGCTGCGCGGCACGACCAGGGCGGCTCGTGTGCTGCGCACCGCGACCGTGTGGGAGTCGGTGATCGCCGCCCGCCTGACGCCGGTCGAGGCGATGCCCGGCGTGCGGCTCGCCTACTACCCCTCCCCGGGCGAGGTGCGGGTTCGGATCGAGGCCGACGGCGAGGGCCGGCTGGCCGCGGCCGAGGCCGCAGCACGTGGCCTGCTCGGCTCCGCCCTCTACGGGGTCGGCGACGCCACGCTCGACCGGGTGGTGCACGGTCTGCTGGCCGAGCGCGGCGCCACCGTGGCCGTCGCCGAGTCGCTCACCGGCGGCCTGATCGGCGCGGAGCTCACCGCCATGCCGGGCTCATCCTCGACGTTCGCCGGCGGCGTCATCGCCTACGCCACCCCGCTGAAGCATTCGCTGCTCGGGGTGCCCGAGGACCTCCTGACCGCCCACGGCGCCGTACACCCGGAGGTGGCCGCGGCGATGGCCAGGGGCGTCAGAGAGCGCCTCGGCGCGTCGTACGGCCTCGCGGTGACCGGCGTGGCCGGCCCGGAGCCCCAGGACGGGCAGCCGGTCGGCACCGTGCATGTCGCGGTGGCCGGTTCTGGCGGGGAGACGACCGTGCGTTCCCTGCGGCTTCCGGCGCCGGGCGACGGCGACCATGCGCGCGGCCCGATCCGCCGCATGACCGTCGTACACGCCCTTGACCTGCTGCGGCGTGTTCTGCTCACACTGGAACCGAGCGTCCGGTGGACCGGCTAAGCCGGAAGATCGGGAAGAACCAGGGTGATTACAGCGTTACGTTGGAAGCGAACACGAAAGCTTCGGGCTGCCACGTGCCTCGTCAAGACAGGTACGGTGGAACCGATAGATGGGTCAGGACTCACGGAGGGAGCGAGACATGGTCCTGCTTCGTCAGCTGCTCGGCGACGTACTCCGGCAGCTGCGGCTGCGCCAAGGCCGTACCCTCCGGGAGGTATCCGCGGCGGCACGGGTGTCGCTCGGTTATCTGTCCGAGGTCGAGCGGGGACAGAAGGAAGCATCCTCGGAACTGCTCGCCTCGATCTGCAAAGCCCTCGGCGTGCCGCTCTCGCACGTGCTGCGAGATGTCTCCGACCAACTGGCGCTGGCCGAGCTGCAGCAGCAGCCGGTGATGGCGGGCGCTCCGGAGCACGAGCGCCTGGACCGCGCCGAGCGCATCTCGGCGGGGAGTATCCCGGCCACTCCGGAGGCGATCGAGAGCGCGCTTCGCGCCGACATGGTCGCGGCCTGACCGCCGCAGACCAGCACAAGCACATCCCCGTGCCCCCGCCGCAGCGTCGCGGCAGGGGCACGTCGCGTTTGACGTGCTCTGTAACCCGAAAGACGGTTATCCGGCGGCTCGGCGGGAAGTTTCGCCAGTGCGAGCCCAACCAACGGCAAAGGAGACCTGGCGATGTCGACAGTGAAGAGTCCGCTTTCCGACGATGCCCGCAAGGCGACCGGGACCGCGTTGCAGGATTCGCTGGTCGACCTCATCGATCTGCACCTCCTCGCAAAGCAGGCGCACTGGAATCTCAGGGGCCGGAACTTCCGCCCGATCCACCTGCAGCTCGACGAGGTCGTCGACCTGGCACGGGACCACGCGGACACGGTGGCCGAGCGGGCGGTGGCGATCGGCGTCAACCCGGACGGCCGGTCGCGCACGGTGGCCGAGCGCACCAAGCTGCATCAGGTGGACGCCGGCTATCTGCCCGATGACAAGGTCGTCGCGGCCATGACGGACATCCTGGCCGAGATGAGCAAGCGGTTCCGCGAGCGAATCGCCACGACGGACGAGACCGACCGGGTGAGCCAGGATCTGTTGATCGCGGTCACCCAGGACGTGGAGAAGCAGCACTGGATGTTCGAGGCCCAGCGCTGAGCCACGTGATCGCGGCGGAGGAGGCCGTGTCCTGTCCCGCCGGTCGCGCTCAGGTCGGCGCCGGCCCTCCGGGCTGGCAGCGGGGGCACCAGACGGTGATCCGTTCCTGGGGCCGGTCGCCTTGGTCGGCCCGCTTGACGCGCGTTCCACAGCGTCGGCAGGGGCGGCCCGCGCGCCCGTGCACCCAGGTCGTCTCACCGGGGCGGCGGAC
>JAOPYL010000018.1 GCA_025964625.1 Actinoallomurus sp.
GCGGACGGTGACCGCGCGGGGAGGCCAGGCGTTGGCCTGGCCTGTGAACCGCGAACCTCAACCCGTTACCTCCTCCGGGTAGGGACGGGTTGGAATCCCCCGCCTTCAGGCGGGGGAGGACGTCAACACCGTCCACGATCAGGACAAGGCGCTGGCCTTCTACCGGGACGTCCTCGGCCTCGAGGTGCGCACCGATGCGTCGTTCGAGGGGATGCGCTGGCTGACCGTCGGCCCGTCGTCCCAGCCGGAGGTCGAGATCGGTCTGGTGAGGCCCGGCGACAACCCGCACAACTCATCCGCGGACCTGGAGGCGATCCAGACGCTCATCGCGAAGGGCTCGATGAACGGGATCATCTTCCTGACCGACGACTGTGACGCCACATTCGAGCGGATCCGCGCCTCGGGCGCCGAGGTGCTGCAGGAGCCGATCGACCAGCCCTACGGTGTTCGCGACTGCGCCTTCCGTGACCCCACGGGCAACATGCTGCGCTTCTCGCAGAACCGCGGCGGCTGACCCCTGCCACGATCATTGGGCGGCCGCATCTACACCCTGATGCGGAGGCCGCGGGGCGTGGGGTGGAAGCCGGCGGCCTCCAGGGCGGCGGCGAGCGGGGAGCCGGCGATCGCCTCGCCGTCGGCGCGTTCGACGGTGAGCTTGCCGAGGACGCCCTCGCGGACGGCGAGGGCGAGGGCGTCCACGGCGGGCTGGGGGTCGTCCTCGCCCCAGGACAGCAGGGTCTTGCCGCCGCGTTCGACGTAGAGCACGAGGCGGCCTTCGACCAGCACGACGAGTGCCCCGGCCTTACGGCCCGGCTTGTGCCCGCTCGCCACCTCGCCGGGCCGCTCCGGCCAGGGCAGTGCGGCGCCGTACGGGTTGGCCGGGTCGGTGGCGGCGAGCACGAGCGCTCGCGGTGCGCGGGCGTCGGTGCGCTCGGTGGCGCGGAGCCGGTCGACGGCGCCGGGCAGCGCGAACTGGGCCGCGCCGAGGCCCTCGACGAAGTAGCCGCGGCGGCAGCGCCCCGTCTCCTCGAAGGCCCGCAGGACCGGGTAGACGGCGCCGAAGCCGCCCGGTGTGCGCTCGGCCATCACCGCCCCGCGGATGACGACGCCGTACCGGTCGAGCAGCGTTTCGGCCAGTGCGTGGCCGCGCCGGGTCGCGTCGTCCTCGCGGGCGGGCAGCAGCCACCAGCGGCCGGCGACGGTCGGCGGGCCGGTGCGGGACGGCATCGCGGCCCTGCGCCGCCGGGTGCGCGGCCGGTGCGTGGTGCGGCCGGAGCCGAGCCGGGCCCGCAGCGGCGCCAGGGTGTCGTTGGTGAGACGGCCGGCCCAGACGAGATCCCACAGCACGGTGGCGAGCTCCTGGTCGTTCAGTGAGCCGACCCGGTCGGACAGGGTGCGGAAGAACACGGCCCCGCCGCCGGCGAGCGCGTCGAGTACCTTTTCGTGCAGGGGCGTCAGCGTGATGTCGGCGGGCTCGGCCATCAGCAGCGGGGCGGTGTCGGCCAGGTAGAGGGACACCCAGCCGTCGCCGCCCGGCAGCCCGCCCTGCCCGGCCCACACCACCTCGCCGGAGGCGGTCAGCTCGTCGAGCATCGTCGGGGAATATCCGGGCACCCGCACGGGAAGCACCAGCGACTCCAGGGCGGACGCGGGCACCGTCGCGCCCTGCAACTGCTCGATCGCCTGCACGAGCGCGTCGATGCCGCGTTCATGAGTGGTCGTGGCGGAGCCGCGCGAATTCAGCACTGTGATGCCGTGCCAGGCGGGCAGGAACCGGGCGAGGGCCTCGTGCGGCGACGGTTCGACCTCGGCCCGCAGCCGGGCCAGCGAGCGGCGGCGCAGCATCCGGAGCACCCCGGCGTCGCACCATTCGGTGCCGCGTTCGCCGGGTGTGAAGTCGCCCTCGGCCACCCGGCCCGCCACACCGAGCCGGCGCAGCGTGTCGTTCACCACCGCGACGCCGAGGCCGAACCGCGCCGCCGCGCCGGCCGCGTGGAACGGCCCGCGCGTGCGGGCGTGCCGGCTCAGCAGGTCGGCGAGGGGATCGGCGACCGGCTCCAGAAACGCCTCCGGCACCCCGACCGGCGGCGGCACGCCGAGCGCGTCGCGCAGCCGCGCGGCGTCCTCGATGGCGGCCCAGCGCTCCTCGCCGGAGATCCGGACCCGGATCGCCCGGTGCGTCTCCTCCAGCTCGGCCAGCCACCGCGGCGTGGCGCCGCGCTCGCCGAGCTCCGCCGTCGTGAGCGGCCCCAGGTCGCGCAGCAGGTCGGCGGCGCCCTCCACGTCGCGGGCGTGCCGGTCGGCGGGCAGCCGCTGCAGCTCGCGATCGGCCTCGGCGACCACCTCCGGGTCGAGCAGCTCGCGCAGGTCGGCCTGGCCGAGCAGCTCGGCCAGCAGCGTCGAGTCGAGGGCGAGGGCCTGCGCGCGCCGCTCGGCCAGTGGCGCGTCACCCTCGTACATGAACGCGCCGACGTAGCTGAACAGCAGCGACCGCGCGTACGGCGAGGGCGCCGGCGTCTCCACCTCCACCAGCCGCGCCTTGCGGCCCGCCAGGTCGCGCATCAGCGTGATCAGCCCCGGCACGTCGAAGACGTCCTGCAGGCACTCGCGCACGGTCTCCAGCACGATCGGGAACGAGGCGTATTCGCTCGCCACGGCGAGCAGTTGCGCGGCCCGGTGCCGTTGCTGCCACAGCGGCATGCGCTTGCCCGGGCGATGCCGCGGCAGCAGCAGCGCCCGCGCCGCGCACTCGCGGAAGCGGGACGCGAACAGCGCCGAGTTGGCCAGCTCGGCCGTGATGATCTGCTCGATCTCGGCCGGGTCGAACAGGGCGAGGTCACTCGCCGGAGGAGTCGCGCCGGAGCCGAGGTCATCGAGCGCGGTGCCGGTGTCGGGGATGCGCAGCACGATGCCGTCGTCGGAGTGCACGGCCTGCGCGTCGACGCCGTACCGCTCGCGGAGGCGCGCCGTCATGGCCAGCGCCCACGGCGCGTGCACTCGCGCCCCGAGAGGTGAGTGCACGACGAGCCGCCAGTCGCCGAGTTCGTCGCGGAACCGCTCGACCACCAGCGTGCGGTCGTCGGGGACGTAGCCGGTGGCCTCCCGCTGCTCGGCCAGATAGGCGAGCAGGTTTCCGGCGGCCCATTCGTCGAGCCCGGCGGCCCGCACCCGCTCGCGGGCCTGGTCCGGCTCCAGCGCGGACAGCTCGCGGCTGAACGCGCCGAGGGCCCGGCCCAGCTCGGCGGGGCGTCCGGGGGCGTCGCCGTGCCAGAACGGCAGTTTCCCCGGCTGGCCCGGCGCGGGCGAGACCAGCACCCGGTCGGGCGTGATGTCCTCGATCCGCCACGAGCTCGCGCCGAGCACGAAGACGTCGCCGACGCGGGATTCGTACACCATCTCCTCGTCGAGCTCGCCCACGCGGGAGCTTTTCTCACCGACGAGGAAGACGCCGAACAGGCCACGGTCGGGGATGGTGCCGCCGCTGGTGACGGCGAGGCGCTGCGCTCCGGGCCGCCCCCGCAGGACCCCGGCGACGCGGTCCCACACGAGGCGCGGGCGCAGCTCGCCGAACTCGTCGCTCGGATAACGCCCGGCGAGCATGTCGAGCGTCGCCTCCAGCACCGACCGGGGCAGTGTCGCGAACGGCGCGGCCCGCCGGACCAGCGCCTCCAGGTCCTCGACCGGCCAGTCGTCCACGCCCACCATCGCCACGATCTGCTGGGCGAGCACGTCGAGGGGGTTGCGCGGATAGCGCAGCTCCTCGATCTGGCCGTCGCGCATCCGCTCGGCCACCACCGCGGTCTGCACCAGGTCACCGCGGTGCTTGGGGAAGATGACGCCCTTGGAGACGGCCCCCACCTGGTGCCCGGCCCGGCCGATGCGCTGCAGCCCGCCGGCCACCGACGGCGGCGACTCGACCTGGACGACGAGATCGACGGCGCCCATGTCGATGCCGAGCTCAAGGCTGGACGTCGCGACCACGCCGGGCAGCCGGCCGGCCTTGAGCGACTCCTCGATCATGGCCCGCTCCTCCTTGGAGACGGAGCCGTGGTGGGCCCGCACGACGTCCGCCGGCGCCCCCCGCGCAGCCCCCGCCTGCGCCATGGTCGCGGCGGGCGAGTGGTCCTCCGGGAGCGGCTCTTCGGCCTCCCGCTCGTAGGCCAGCTCGTTGAGCCGGCCGCTCAGCCGCTCGGCCAGCCGCCGTGAGTTGGCGAACACGATCGTCGAGCGATGCGCCTGGATGAGGTCCAGCACGCGGGCCTCCACATGCGGCCAGATCGACATGCGGTTCGGCTCCGCGGCGGCCGCCCCTGTGAGGTCGCCGGTCGCCTGGCCGAGCTCCGTCATGTCCTCGACCGGGACGATGATCTCGAGGTCGACCTCCTTCTCGTGCGGAGGCTGCACGACCGTGGCGGGTCTCGTGCCGCTGAGGAAGGTCGCGACCTCCGCCACGGGGCGGACCGTCGCCGAGAGCCCGATGCGCTGGGCGGGCCGCTCCAGGAGAGCGTCGAGCCGCTCGAGCGACAGCGCGAGATGGGCGCCCCGCTTGGTCGCCGCGACCGCGTGGACCTCGTCGATGATCACCGTTTCGACGCCGCGCAGCGCCTCGCGTGCCTGCGAGGTGAGCATCAGGAACAGCGACTCCGGCGTCGTGATGAGGATGTCGGACGGCTTGGCCGCGAACCGGCGGCGTTCGTCCGCCGGGGTGTCGCCGGAGCGCACCGACACCCGCACGTCGGGCTCGGGCAGACCCAGCCGCTGGGACGTCTGCCGCAGCCCGGTCAGCGGCGCGCGCAGGTTGCGCTCGATGTCGACGGCCAGGGCCTTGAGCGGGGAGACGTAGAGCACCCGGCAGCGCCGCTTCGGGTCCTGTGGCGGCGGGCTCGAGGCGAGCCGGTCGAGCGACCAGAGGAACGCGGCGAGGGTCTTGCCCGAACCGGTCGGGGCGACGACCAGGGTGTTGTCGCCCTGAGCGATCGCCTCCCACGCGCCGTCCTGAGCCGGCGTGGGTGCGGCGAACGCGCCGGTGAACCACGCCCGCGCGGCGTCGGAGAAGCGGTTGATCGGAGGCACCATCCCATCATGCCCCGCACCACCGACAGAACCGTCATCGCAGGCCGCTAGCGTTGAGAGGTGCGCCTCACCGTGTTCTGGGATCGGATGAATCAGCAGTTCGGCGAAGGGTATGCCGAGAGCGTGGCCAAGGACTACGTCATGGCCGAACTCGGTGGCCGCACCATCGAGCAGGCCTTGGCCGACGGGGTCGCCGCCAAGACCGTGTGGCAGGCCGTCTGCGCCACCTTCGACGTACCGCAGACGCTCCGGTGAGCGTCGAGGACGTGCTCGCCGCGGCGAGGTCCGGCCTCGCGCGGCTGAAACCGTACGACGCGGCCGGGGCCATGAGCGACGGCGGGTTCCTCGTGGACGTGCGCCCCGAATACCAGCGGCGCGCCGACGGCGACATTCCCGGTGCCGTGGTGGTCGAGCGCAATCACCTGGAGTGGCGGCTCGACCCCGTTTGCGACTTCCGCATCCCCGAGGCCACCCATCACGGTGTCCACTGGATCGTGATCTGCGACGAGGGCTACTCCTCGTCGCTGGCCGCCGCGTCACTGCGGGCGATCGGCCTGGTCAACGCCACCGATGTCGTGGGCGGCTTCCAGGAGTGGCGGTCCGCCGGGCTCCCGGTGACGCGGCACGCCACGCCCGTACGGCCCTGTCTCGCTCCCTACGACGTCAGATGACGGAGATCACGGTGATCAGGCCGATCGTGGCCTCAGTGGCGCCGGAGATCGAAGCGTCCGCAGAGGTGCGGGTCACGCCGTCGCCACGACGCCTCGATCAGCGGATGGGGAAGCTGAGGTAGAGGTCGGCGGGTTCGGTGACCGCCGGCAGACCACTCACCTGCCCGTCGCCGACCTCGACCACCCGCCAGGCGCCGTCCGCGCGCCGGGCGACGTCCGTCGTGATGAACCGGCAGCCCAGCGCTCGTACGCAGGGTGCGGTGAGCTCGATCCGGGGGCGCGGATGCCGGTCCGTCGTGTCGGGGTGCGGTCCCACCAGCACGGGCTCGCCGTCGACCCACCACACGCGCGCCTCGCCGCCCTCGTACGTCTCGTGCTCGCGGACCACGATGCCGCCGGCCAGGGAGTCGCCCTGCAGTTCGAGGAAGCGCGAGACGACGGCGTGCAGGCGTTCGGTGTCGGTGACGTCGGGCACGAAGCAGGCCTCGTACCACTCGTGCTTCCGCGACGTGACGTAGTCCTTCACGATCGCCGGCCCCGGGCGCAGCGGCCGCACGAGCTCCGCCAGCTTGTCCGCCTCCGGAGCCGCGCCGGGGGACAGGGGGAGCCACACGCTCGCCGGGGTGACGCCCGCGAACGTGTCGTACCAGCCGGGCAGCTCATGGGCCTTCTGGTAGCCGTCCGGGGGCACCGCGAGCGCGGCGTTCCTGGTGCCGAGCGCGGCGGCCAGCGCGGTGTACTGCCCGGCCGTGGCCATCCAGCCGCGATACCAGGCCGTGCCCAGGTCGTGGGGCACCCGGCGGACGGCCTCGGTGGCGTCACCCCGCTGCAGGGCGTCGTGGTCGATGAGCGCGACCGAGCCGCCGAGCGCGCGTACGGCCTCGGCCTCCCGGGCGAAGTGCTGATCGACGCGCTTGGGGTTGAGCGGGTCGGCGCACATGAGGATGGTCACCGGCATGATCCTGAGCTCAGCGTAGGGCAAGACTCGCGGTGTTTTCGGGGCGAATCGGAGTGTCAGGCCATGATCGAACACTTGTTCGGCTACAGTGGGCGGCGCGCGACGTCGTCCACAGTGATGGCCCGGACTCTCGAAAACTGTCGGTGGGTCCCCGTAACGTCGCACCGACAACAGCAGGCATCGACTCCACAGGGACACCTCATATGGCAGTAAACGATCGCGAGAAGGCCCTCGAGGCGGCGCTCGCCCAGATCGAGCGGCAGTTCGGCAAGGGTTCCGTCATGCGGCTGGGCCAGGAAGGGCGTCCCCCGGTCGAGGTGATCCCGACCGGTTCGATCGCGCTCGACGTCGCCCTCGGCATCGGCGGCCTCCCACGCGGCCGCGTCGTCGAGATCTACGGCCCGGAGGCTTCGGGAAAGACCTCCCTCGCGCTGCACGCCGTCGCCAGTGCGCAGAAGGCGGGCGGTATCGCGGCGTTCATCGACGCCGAGCATGCGCTCGATCCCGAATACGCGAAGAGGATCGGCGTCGACATCGACGCGCTTCTCGTCTCCCAGCCCGACACGGGGGAGCAGGCCCTCGAGATCACCGACATGCTCATCCGCTCCGGCGCCATCGACGTCGTCGTGATCGACTCCGTGGCGGCACTCGTGCCCCGCGCCGAGATCGAAGGTGAGATGGGCGACAGCCACGTCGGCCTGCAGGCCCGCCTCATGTCCCAGGCCCTGCGCAAGCTCACCGGCGCCATCAACCAGACCAAGACCACAGCGATCTTCATCAACCAGCTGCGGGAGAAGGTGGGCGTCATGTTCGGCTCACCGGAGACCACCACTGGCGGCAAGGCGCTGAAGTTCTACGCGTCGGTCCGGCTCGACGTGCGGCGCATCGAGACGATGAAGGACGGCACGGAGGCGGTCGGCAACCGCACGCGCGTCAAGGTCGTGAAGAACAAGATGGCGCCCCCCTTCAAGGTGGCCGACTTCGACATCCTGTACGGCGTCGGGATCAGCCGTGAGGGCGGTCTCATCGACATGGGGGTCGAGCACGGCTTCGTCCGCAAGTCTGGCGCTTGGTACACCTACGAGAGCGACCAGCTCGGGCAGGGCAAGGAGAACGCCCGCACCTTCCTCAAGGAGAACCCCGACATCGCCAACGAGATCGAGAAGAAGGTCAAGGAGAAGCTCGGGGTGGGCCCGCGGCTCGACGCCGAGGCCGACGCGCCTCTCGCCGAACCGGCCGCACAGGCCGCACAGGCCGTACCCGGCGTCCTCGCCGACAAGCCTGCGCCGGCCAAGCGGGGGAGCAAGATCACGCCGAAGCCGGGTGACTGATCGATGAGCCCTCCTGGCGGGCGGTGGCGTCGCACTCCGCGCCGGACCAAGACCGGCGCGGAGGCCTTCCCCGGCGGCGCCGCCCCCGTCCAGGAGACCAGCGGCGCCGCTGGTCCGCGGCCCGGGGGGCCGGCGGCGCAGAGTCCGCCGGCGGACCCGGAGGCGGCGGCACGGGAGATCTGCCTCCGGCTGCTCTCCTTCTCACCTCGCACCCGCGCCCAGCTCGCCGACGCCCTGCGCCGTAAGGGCGTGTCCGACGAGGTGGCCGAGCGGGTGCTGGAGCGCTACACCGAGGTCGGCCTGATCGACGACGTCGCGTTCGCGCGGGCGTGGGTGCAGTCGCGGCACACCGGGCGCGGGCTGGCCCGCCGGGCGCTCGCCGCCGAGCTGCGGCAGCGGGGGGTCGCGGACGACACCGTGAACGAGGCGGTCGAAGAGCTCGATCCCGGGCAGGAGGAGGCCGCCGCGCGCGACCTGGTGGCGAAGCGGCTTCCCGCGACCCGCGGCCTCGATCCGGTGAAGCGCACGCGCCGGCTCCTGGGCCTGCTCGCCCGCAGGGGATACCCCGGCGCGCTCGCGTACCGCGTGGTCCGAGAGGCTCTCGAGAACGAGGACGTCGAAGACCTTCCCGGCATGCCGTCCGAGGAGTGACGGGCCGGCGCGGACCGGCATGGGAGGTCGACCCGTCGACGCCCGCGCCAGGGAGCGGGAGCAACCTCGCGTCAGGGTGCTGAGCCGATCCGTCCCGAGATGAAGGGCGGTATGACCTGAGACGTGCAGCATGCAACGAATCGTCCGGAAAGCGGAGTCTTTCCTTGCCCATTACCTCCTCGACGCTTACGGTTACGGCAGTGAGGAGTTACTCCGCGCAGTGCGGATTGCCATACGACCGCAGACGTTGACGAGCTGAGAGGTGTGCGAACCGGCTCCCCGAGGCCGGTCGTTCGGATTGCAGGGTTCTGGTTCACTCCGGAGCCCTGATGGTTGTGCCCCGGCCGGCATCCGTCGGCGGTCCGGTGGACCGCACGGCGCGCCCGTAGCCCCTCGCGCCGCATCGCCCGGCATCAGGCGGCGTCAGCGTCGAGGAAAGGGGTCAGTGCCGTGATCTTGGTTGTCATAGGTGCGGCACTGCTCATCATCGTGGCGTTCGTCGTCCTCGTCATCATGCTGCGGCGGATTCTCGGCAGGATCGTCGCGGCGGCCAAGACGGTGCGGAGCGACGAGCATGCCGGCGCGCAACGCGGTGCGGACGAGATCGTAGCGCGGGCCGACACCCAGGCGCAGGAGATCATCACCGATGCGGAGGCCAGGGCCAAAGAGGCCTCGGCGGCCGCCCGTGCCGAGGCCGAGAAGGAGATCAAGTCGCTCAAGGAGGATCTCCGGCCGGTCCGCGAAGATCTCGAGCGCCGGGAGACCCGGCTGGGCGAGCGTGAGCAGCGGCTCGACGACGAGGTGCGGCGCCTGGAGGAGCGCAGCCGCGAGCTGGCCGGCGCCAGTCAGGCGCTCAAAGAGCGGAAGGCGGAGCTGGAACGGGTCGAGGAGGAACGGCAGCGCGTCCTCGAAAAGGCCGCCCGGCTCACCGCCGAGCAGGCCAAGACCGAGCTCGTCGCCGCGATCGAGAACCAGGCCAAGCGTGCGGCCGCCCTCATCGTCCGCGACATCGAGAACGAGGCGCGTGACGAGGGCGAGAAGCGCGCCCGCAAAATCGTGACCCTCGCGATCCAGCGGGTGGCGACAGAGCAGACCGCCGAATCGGTCGTGTCGGTGCTCCACCTGCCCAGCGACGAGATGAAGGGCCGCATCATCGGCCGCGAGGGCCGGAACATCCGGGCGTTCGAGACGACCACCGGCGTGAACCTCATCATCGACGACACGCCCGAGGCGGTCCTGCTCAGCTGTTTCGATCCCGTCCGCCGCGAAGTCGGCCGGATCACGCTGGAGAAGCTCGTCCTGGACGGCCGGATCCATCCGCAGCGCATCGAGGAGATCTACGACCACAGCAAGGCCGAGGTCGACCAGCTGTGCGTGCGTGCCGGTGAGGACGCCCTCGTGGAGCTGGGCGTCACCGACATGCACCCGGAGCTGATCGCGCTGCTCGGCCGGCTGAAGTACCGCACCTCCTACGGTCAGAACGTGCTGAAGCACCTGATCGAGTCCGCGCACATCGCCGGCATCATGGCCGCCGAGCTCAAGCTTCCGGCGCCGCTCCTCAAGCGCTGCACGCTCCTGCACGACATCGGCAAGGCGCTGACGCACGAGGTGGAGGGCAGCCACGCGCTCATCGGCGCCGAGATCGCCCGGCGGTACGGCGAGGACGAGGAGGTCGTCCACGCCATCGAGGCGCACCACAACGAGGTCGAGGTTCGCACCGTGGAGGCGGTCCTCACCCAGGCCGCGGATTCGATCAGCGGCGGCCGTCCGGGCGCCCGGCGGGAGTCCCTGGAGGCGTACGTCAAACGGCTGGAGCGTCTGGAGGAGATCGCGACCGAGCGCGAGGGTGTCGAGAAGGTCTTCGCCATGCAGGCCGGCCGTGAGGTGCGGGTCATGGTTCGGCCGGATTCCGTGGACGACATCCAGGCGCAGGTCATCGCGCATGACATCGCCAAGCAGGTGGAGGACGAGCTGACCTATCCGGGGCAGATTCGGATCACGGTCGTCCGGGAGTCGCGGGCCACCGAGTTCGCACGCTGACCGGACCGTCCGCCCCATGGCGTCTTCCGCGACAGGGCCGGGAGGCGGCCCGGCGAGGCGGCGGCCGGCGTGTGGCTCTAAGGTGGCGTCGTCAACGGACGCGCCGGCCCCTGGCGACGGAGACTTTCACCATTGGAGGAGGCCGTTGCCCCGGGAGGCCACGCGCCGCTCCGTGTCCCGGCATGGTCTGACCGCCTGAAACTACTGTCTGTCGTTATGGCGGTTCGGGAGGTGACGATGCAGGCAGAATGCCTACAAAATACGTCAAACCGTGTCCTAGCAGCAGGATTCGGGTAGGCTCGGGCCGTTTGTTGCGTCGTTCCCAGGAGGAACACCAGCCACACCAGTGACGCCTGCTTCAGCCATGGCGCACCTCTGACCTGTGCGGGATGCCTTCCCGTCTCTCAGGGGGAGTTCTCGAGAAGGAGTGACGTGACGGGCCACCCGACACACGCCTCCGGCCCAGATCAGCCGGGGTCGCACGGAGAGCATCTGCTCCAGCGACTCTTCGGCACTGATGAACGAGCCGCCGGCTTCTACGACAAACAAGTGCTCGACCACCTCAATCCCCGCATGCGGGAATTCATCGGCCGCCAGGAGATGGCCTTCCTCGCGACCGCGGACGCCCATGGCGAGTGCGACTGCACCTTCCGCGCCGGGCGGCCCGGCTTCATCCGGGTGGTCGACGAACGCATGCTCGCCTACCCGGAATATCGTGGCAACGGCGTCATGGCGAGCCTCGGCAACATCGTCGAAAACGGACACATCGGCATCCTCATGGTCGACTTCTTCAACGACCTGGTCGGCCTGCACGTCAACGGCCGCGCCGGGATCCTCAGCGCCGGCGAGGCGGTGGGGTACGGCCTGGCCGACGAGGAGACCGCCCCCGGCCGCCGCGCAGAACGCTGGGTCACCGTGAGCGTCCAGGAGGCCTACATCCACTGCTCGAAGAACATCCCGCTGCTGAGCAAAGAGGATCGCAGGTCCCGGGTCACCGACCGGCCGGTGCGTCCTGCCGGCTCCGGCTATTTCACCGGCGAGGCGGGCAGGAGCGCGGAGGGGGCACCCCGGAACATGCCGGTTCCCTCTGCCACGGCGGCTTATCCGAACGCGCCGGTATGGCCTCAGGCGCTGCCTCGATGAGCGTGGACACCGGTCTTCTCCGCGAGAGCTGGGCGCTCGTCGCCGACGCGTCCGACAAGGTGGCCGCGCAGTTCTACGGCATGCTGTTCTCCCGGTACCCCGCAATCCGGGAGTTGTTCCCGGCCGTCATGGACGCGCAGCGGGACCGGCTGCTCAACGCTCTCACCTACGTGGTGCTCAACCTCGACGACATGGGGACCGTCACCGCGTACCTCCGGCAACTGGCGAGGGACCACCGCAAGTTCGACGTGCGGCCCGAGCACTATCCCGCCGTCGGCAGGTGCCTTGTCGCGGCGATGCGCGCGAACGCCGTCGATCAGTGGAAGCCGGCGTACGACGACGCGTGGATGGCGGCCTATGACCTGATCGCCAGGATCATGATTCAGGGGGCCGCGGAGGACGCGAACTCATCCCCGCCCTACTGGGTCGCGCGGGTCGTCGCCCACGAGCAGAGATCGCCCGAGATCGCCGTCCTCACCGTTGAGCCCACACAGCCCTACGCCTTCCACGCGGGCCAGTACGTCAGCATCCAGACCGCACGCTGGCCGCGGATCTGGCGGTCGTACTCGATAGCGAACGCCCCCCGGCCGGACAACCGGCTCACCTTCCACGTACGGGTCGTTCCGGGTGGCTGGGTCAGCACCGCTCTCGCGCGCCAGACGTCGGTCGGGGACGAGCTGCTGCTCGGGCCGCCGCGCGGGGCCATGATGCTGCCCTCGCCACGGCCGGAGAGGCTCCTGTGCCTGGCGGGCGGCACCGGACTCGCTCCGATCAAGGCGATCATCGAGGAGACGCTGCGAACGACCCGCAACCCCGACATCACGCTGATCCACGGTGCACGGCGGCAGGAGGATCTGTACGACGGAGGCGATCTGATGCGCCTGGCGGCCACGCCGGGCCGGGTCCGTCTGGTCACCGCGGTGTCGGACGATCCCACCTACCTGCCGCGTCAGACGATCGCCGACATGATCGGACGAGACCACATCGAGGATTCCCCCGCCACATTCGTCTGCGGGCCGCCCGAGATGGTGCTGACCACGCTGCACCGGCTCAGCGAGCTGGGCCTGCCGGCGCACCGGATCCGGAGCGAGCCGGACGGCGGGGAACTCACCCACCGGCTTCGGGTCCGGGTCTCGACCTGAACACCGGCCTTTCCCGGGCGCCGGCGACGCCGGCCTCGGTGAAGGGACCAGCACGACGATCCGGCCGGAGCGGAAGGCTCCGGCCGGATCGTCGTGCTGGGCGGCGAGGAGCCGGCCCGGTCGCGTCCTGCCCTAGCCGCCGGCCGAGGGGCGGGCGGCCTCCGAGGGGCGGGCGGCCTCCGAGGGGCGGCCGACCGTGAGCTCGACCGGAGACACGTCCTTCGGGTCGAAGCCGAGCGTCTGCCCATAGAAGGAGAGCTCGGCCTCGAGGCAGGCGATGACCGTCTCGGCGCGCCGGAAGCCGTGCGACTCGCCCTCGAACGTCAGGTAGGCGTACGGCACCTCCTTGCGCGCCATCGCGTCGGCGAACCGCTCGGACTGCGGAGGAGACACGATCGGGTCGTCGAGCCCCTGCAGCAGCAGGATCGGGCAGGCGGTGTCGGAGGCGTGCGCCACCGGGGACCGCTCTTCGTAGGTGCGCTCGAAGCCGGGTATCGGCCCGATGAGGCCGTACAGGTACGTGGACTCGAAGTCGTGGGTCTCCTTGAGCCAGCCCTGCGGGTCGGAGATGCCGAAATAGGACGTCCCGGCCTTGAACAGGGTGCTCTGCGTGACCGCGCACAGGGTCGTCCAGCCGCCCGCGCTGCCCCCGCGGATGGCCAGCCGGCCCGGGTCGGCGGCGCCGCTCCTGACGAGGGCCTGGGCGGCGGCGATGCTGTCCTCGACGTCGACGACCCCCCACTGGCGGCGCAGCCGCTCGCGGTAGGAGCGGCCATAGCCGGTCGAGCCGCCGTAGTTGACGTCGATGACCCCGATGCCGCGGCTGGTGAAGTAGGCCTTCTCCAGGTCAAGGACACTGCTGGAGTGACCGGTGGGGCCGCCGTGCACGAACACCACGTACGGCGGCAGCTCGCCCTCGGGAGCGTGGGCGCCGGGGTTGGAGGGGGGGTAGACCAGGGCGTGCACCGGCCGCCCGAACGGTCCCTCGAGCTCCTGGGCGCGCGGCAGCGGCAGGTAGGCGGTGTCCGGCGGTGAGTCGAGCTCGCCGCGCAGGACCTCGGACCTTCCGGTGTCCGCGTCCACCGTAACCACGGACCAGGGGATGTCGGGGGCGCCCGCGATCCCGACGATGGTCGTCCCGTCGGCGGCCAGCTGGAGTTTCCAGTCGGTGTAGGGCAGGTCGAAGTCGGTGAGCTCCGCGGTCTCCGGGTCGTACAGCCCCAGGCGCTGGTCGCCCTGGCCGTGCAGCACCGCGATGCGGCCGTCGTCCAGGATGGCGTACGGCCTGCCGCCGAGCTGCCACAGCGGCCCGGCGAACTCCTCCTCGGCCGGGTAGAGCGCCTGCGGGGAGTCGCCGCGCAGGCCGATCTCGTAGAGGTTCCACCAGCCCGGCCAGTCGGAGACGACGTACAGGCTGGAGTCGTCGAGCCAGGCGGGCGCCAGCGCCGACTCGCTCAGACCGCCCTTGACCGTGCGCGGCCGCTCCAGCTCGCCCTCGGCGTTGAAGACCGCGACGCGCAGCTCGGTGCCGTCCCACGGCATCCGGGGATGGCTCCACTGCACCCAGGCGAGGTGGCCGCCTCCGGGCGACGGCGTCGGGTAGGCGTAGAAGTCGGCGCCGCTGACCAGCTCCCTGATCGCGCCGGGATCCTCGGTGGCACCGCCGCCGAGCGGAACCGCCACGATCGCCCGCCGCACGGTGCCGGAGCCGTGCTCCTCACGGACGCACCAGACGTGCCAGCCGTCGGGCGAGAGTGAGAAGTCGGCGTAGCGCAGGGCCGCCGGCCGGGCGGGATCCGGCGTCAGCGGCCGGGGCAGGTCGCCCGGGGTGAGCCGGTAGAGCCGCTGGTCGTCATAGTTGGCGAAGACGACGTCGCCGTCCGGCAGGGGAAGGTAGGACCGCCCGCCGTACTCGTGCACGCGGGTACGGGCGTCCCACGGCGCCGGCAGCAGCTCGATGCCGGACCGCACGATGGTGGTCCGCCCACCCCTCTCTGGTCGGGTCTCCTGCCACCACACACGATCGTCGTGGATGGTCGGGTAACCGAGCCGCAGGCGCGCCCGGGCTACGTCGGCGGCGGAGATGGGGGAGGGCCAGGATCCGTAGGGGGCGGTAGCACGAGCGGTCATATCGGAATCGTCTCGCAAACCGGTGGGCAATGGGGCCTCGACCCGGCACTTGACAGCGCAAAGATCTCCATCGACGCGACGGGCGGGCCGGTGGGATATCTCCTCCGGCCGCCCGTGCGTCCGACCGCGTTCTCAGGCCGCCGGCACGCCGCTCTCCATGCCGGCCGCGGGAGGCGCGTTGACGATCTTGGCGGAGCTCCTGCGGTTACGGCGGCTGCGCCGCTCCAGCCAGTTCGCGAAGTAGCCGAGCATCATGTTCATCGCGACGTAGACCACGGTGACCACGATGGCGGCCGGGATGAGATTCCCGAACTTGCCCTTCACCTGGTAGAAGCCGGAGTTCAGCAGGTCTTCGTAGGCGATGATGTAGCCGAGCGCGGAGTCCTTGAGCAGCACGACGAGCTGGCTGACGATCGCGGGCATCATCGCCGTGACGGCTTGCGGGACGAGGATGCGCAGCATCACGCCGCCCTTGCGCAGGCCGATCGAGTAACCCGCCTCCCACTGGCCTTTCGGCACCGAGTTGATGCCCGCGCGAATGATCTCGGCGAGCACCGAGCCGTTGTAGAGCGTCAGGCCCGCGACCACGGCCTCGAAACCGGAGACCGGGGAGATCACGCGGTTGAAGGCGTCCGCGATGATCGGCGGACCGGCCAGCGCGAAGAACATCATGATCAGCACCGGGATGGCGCGGAAGAACTCGACCACGGCCCCGGCCGGCACCCGCACCCACCGGTGGTCCGACAGCCGGGCCAGACCGAAGACGACACCGAACGCCAGGGCGAGGATCGCGGCCACGATCGTCGCCTTGAGGGTGTTCCAGAGCCCGTGCCAGACGTAGTTCTGCCAGACCTCGGCATCGGTGTACGGCTTCCACAGCCTGCCGTCGAGCTGGTGCTTCTGGGCGAGCTTCCAGACGAGCAGTCCGATCACGGCGAGGAAGACCAGGCTGAAAAGGAGGGTGAGAAGCCAGTTGCGCCTCTTGGCCCGCGGCCCGGGTACGTCGAACAGAACCGACGCCTTGTCCTTGCGCGGACGGCGGGTGGGCGCCTGCGGTGGCTTCTGGGCTGTCGTCGTCATCGGGTGACCGCCATCCGCTTGGCCAGCCAGCCGAAGAAGTATCCGGTCGGCAAGGTCAGGATCATGTAACCGGCCGCGAACCCGATGAAGATCGGGATCGTGCCGCCGACGTCGTCGAACATCTGCTTCATGACGGCGGCCGCCTCCAGGGAGCCAGCGACGAGGGCGACCGAGGTGTTCTTGATCATTGCGATGAGCACGCTGCCCAGGGGGGCGATGACCGTACGGAACGCCTGCGGCAGCACCACCAGCCGCAGCGACTGGGGGAATGTCAGCCCGATCGAGCGGGCGGCCTCCGCCTGGCCCAGCGGCACGGTGTTGATACCCGCCCGCAGCGACTCACAGATGAACGCCCCGGTGTAGACGGACAGGCCCAGGACGGCCAGCCAGTAACCGCTCAGGCTGGCGTCGGCGTGAGTCCACAGGCCGAGGGTGTCACGCAGGCCGAGCCCGCAGAACAACAGGATGAGCGTGAGCGGCGTGTTGCGGAAGACGTTGACGTAGAGCGTGCCCGCGGCCCGCAGCACGGGGACCGGCGACACCCGCATCCCGGCGACGGCCGTCCCGATGATCATCGCGAACAGACCCGCGGCCGCCGACAGCCGTACGGTCGCCCAGAAGCCGCTCAAGATCTTGCCCATGTTGTCGAACACCGGCGCGAAATCGAGCAGGTTATGCAGGTTCATGGCACTCCACGGAATCGGCCGGGTGCCGGTGAGGCGTCACCGGCACCCGATGCTTCGCGAGGTCAGCTGCAGCCCACCGGAGCCGGCTTCGTCGTGTCGAACTTCAGGGTCGTCTGGCCGAACTCGGACTGCAGGAACTGCTTGGCCGAACCGCCCGCGTACATCGTGGAGATGGCCGCGTTGATGGCCTCGCAGGACTTGCTGTCGCCCTTCTTGATGCCGACGCCGTACTTCTCGTCCGTGAACGGCACGTTGACGACCTTCACGGAGCTGCCTTCCCGCGCGGCGAAGCCGGCGAGGATGGTGTTGTCGGTGGAGACCACGTCGACACTGCCGCCCTTGAGCTTGGTGATGCAGTCGTCGTAACCGTTGGCCGGCACCGTCTTGGCCGCGACCTTCTCGTTCAGCTTGTTGGTGCCGTCGGTGATGTTCTTCCAGGAGACCGAGCCCTGCACGGCGCAGATCTTCTTGCCCTTGACGTCGGCCAGGCTCTTGATGGAGTTGTCGTTGCCCCGGACCATCAGGTCCTGGTGGGCGACGTAGTAGGGGCCGCCGAAGGTGACCTTCTTCTGGCGCTCGGGGGTGATCGAATAGGTCGCGATCACCATGTCCACGGTGCCGTTCTGCACGAAGGAGTCGCGGTTCGCCGACCGCGCCTCCTTCCATGTGATGTTCTTCTCGTCGACGCCGAGCTGCTTGGCGATGTACTTGGCCACATCCACGTCGAAGCCCTTGACGCTGCCGTCGGGCTGCTTCTGCCCGAGCCCCGGCTGGTCGAACTTGACGCCGATGGTGAGCTTCTTGTCGGTCTTCGCCTTGTCAACGACCGAGCTGGCCTTCTTCGCGCCACAGCCGGTCACGCCCATCGTGGCCAGGGCCAGGGCGGCCGCGGCGACACCGAAATGACGTACTCGCATACTTTTTCCTCTGTTTTCGTGCCGGAGCCCCGCTGCCGCCGGCAATTCGTTACGTTTCAGTGCGTCAGGATTTTGGAGAGGAAGTCCTTGGCGCGATCGCTTCGCGCGTTGGTGAAGAAGTCGTCGGGCGTGTTCTCCTCGACGATCTGGCCATCCGCCATGAAGACCACCTTGTTGGCCGAGGCGCGGGCGAATCCCATCTCGTGGGTCACCACGACCATCGTCATTCCTTCGGCGGCCAGGTTGGTCATGACATCGAGCACTTCTTTGATCATCTCGGGGTCGAGCGCCGAGGTCGGCTCGTCGAAGAGCATCACCTTCGGCCGCATCGCGAGCGCGCGGGCGATCGCGGCGCGCTGCTGCTGGCCGCCGGAAAGCTGCGCCGGGTACTTCTCCGCCTGACTGGCGATACCGACGCGTTCGAGAAGCTCCATCGCGTGCTGTTCGGCCTCGGCCTTGCCGATCTTCCTGACCTTGGTCGGGCCGAGGGTGACGTTCTGGAGAATGGTCTTGTGGGCGAACAGGTTGAACGACTGGAACACCATGCCCACATCGGCCCGGAGTTCGGCCAGCGCCCTGCCCTCGACCGGCAGCGGCCTGCCGTCGATCCGGATCGTGCCCCCGTCGATCGGCTCGAGCCGGTTGATGGCGCGGCACAATGTCGACTTGCCGCCCCCGGATGGGCCGATGACCACCACGACCTCGCCGCGATGGATGGCGAGATCGATGTCCTTGAGGACGTGCAATTCACCGAAGTATTTGTTGACGTTTTCAAGCACCACGAGCGGTCCGCCGCCACTCAGCCCGGCCTCCTGGGCCGCCTTGCCGCTGTCCGTCATGGCCGCAAAGCGTACGTGATCGCAAGAACAAATCCCCTTCATCGATATACCGATCCGATCACGGTGCATGTCGGCTTCATCCAGAGATACGCATGGTGAAGACGGTTCGGGGGACGCCCCGTCCCGGCGAGGGGGTGAGCGCGCGTACCCTTTCTTCTTGAGATGAGCACGCCCACGGTTTTCCGCGATCACACCCGCACCTACGAGATACGCACGTACGGGTGCCAGATGAACGTTCACGACTCCGAGCGACTCGCCGGCCTCCTGGAGGAAGCCGGCTACGCCCGCGCGGACGACGGCGCGACGCCCGACGTCGTCGTCTTCAACACCTGCGCCGTCCGGGAGAACGCCGACAACCGGCTGTACGGGAACCTCGGCCACCTGCGGCCGGTCAAGGACGCCCACGCCGGCATGCAGATCGCCGTCGGCGGCTGCCTGGCCCAGAAGGACCGCGACACGATCGTGCGCCGCGCCCCCTGGGTGGACGTGGTGTTCGGCACCCACAACATCGGCTCGCTGCCGGTGCTGCTGGAGCGGGCGCGCGTCCAGGAAGAGGCGCAGGTCGAGATCAAGGAAGCCCTCGAGACGTTCCCGAGCACCCTGCCGACCCGGCGGGAGTCCCCGTACGCCGCGTGGGTCTCGATCTCGGTCGGCTGCAACAACACCTGCACCTTCTGCATCGTGCCGTCGCTGCGCGGCAAGGAGAAGGACCGGCGTCCCGGCGAGATCCTGGCCGAGATCCAGGCGCTCGTGGCCGAGGGGGTGCTGGAGGTCACGCTGCTCGGGCAGAACGTCAACTCCTACGGCGCGGAGTTCGGCGACCGCGGCGCCTTCGCCAAGCTGCTGCGCTCCTGCGGCGAGATCGACGGGCTCGAGCGCGTGCGCTTCACCTCGCCGCACCCGCGCGACTTCACCGACGACGTGATCGCGGCGATGGCCGAGACGCCCAACGTGATGCCGTCGCTGCACATGCCGCTGCAGTCCGGCTCCGACAGCGTGCTGAAGGCGATGCGGCGCTCCTACCGCCAGGAGAAGTTCCTCGGCATCATCGAGCGGGTTCGCGCGGCCATCCCGGACGCCGCGATCACCACGGACATCATCGTGGGCTTCCCCGGAGAGACCGGCGAGGACTTCGAGCAGACCCTGCACGTCGTGCGGGAGGCGCGGTTCTCCAGCGCGTTCACCTTCCAGTACTCCAAGCGGCCCGGCACGCCCGCCGCCGACATGGACGGCCAGGTGCCCAAGGAGGTCGTGCAGGAGCGGTACGAGCGCCTCGTCGCGCTGCAGGAGGAGATCTCCTGGGCGGAGAACAAGAAGCAGGTCGGCCGCACCCTCGACGTGCTCGTCGCCGAGGGAGAGGGCCGCAAGGACGAGCGCACGCACCGCATGTCCGGCCGGGCCGCCGACAACCGCCTCGTCCACTTCACCCAGGACGAGACCGCCCGGCCCGGAGACGTGGTGACCGTGGACGTCACCTACGCCGCCCCGCACCACCTGGTCGCCGACGGCCCGGTCCGCGCGGTACGCCGGACGCCGGCGGGTGACGCCTGGGAGAGGCGCACGGCGGCGCCGAAGGGCGTGCCGCTCGGCATGCCCGGCATCGGCCGGCCGGAGTCCGCGCCGGCGGCCCCCTCCTGTAAGTGATCATTCTGGACGGGGCGGCGGTGTGCTGATCTCGGCGGCGGTGTGCCCCCACCCTCCGCTGCTCGTTCCCGAGGTGGCGTGCGGCGCGGCGCCCGAGCTCGACGACCTGCGGGCCGCGTGCGCCGAGGCGGTGCGCCGCCTGGCAGCGGGCGACCTGGTCGTGGTCGTGGGCTCGGGGCCGCGGACCCGCGACTTCGGCCGTGAGGCGGCGGGCACCCTGAGACCGTACGGCGCGGACGTCACCGTGGGGCCGGGGGAGCCGGTCCTGCCCCTGTCGCTGACGATCGGACGCTGGCTGCTCGGTGAGCGCCAGGCCGTCTACCGGAGTGTGGCGGAGAACGCCCCGCCCGAGGAGTGCCGGCGGCTCGGCGCGCGGCTGGCCGGCCTGGCCGGGAGGGTCGCGCTGCTGGTGATGGGGGACGGGACCGCCTGCCGGACGCAGCGGGCGCCCGGCTATCTCGACACGAGGGCCGAGGGTTTCGACGCCGGGGTGGCGCGGGCCCTGGCCGGCGCGGATGCCGGCGCGCTGACGCGGCTCGACGCGGGGCTCGCCGCCGATCTGCGCGCCGCGGGGCGTGCCCCCTGGCAGGTGCTCGCGGGCGCGGCCCGTGACGACCGGTTCAGCGCGGAACTCCTCGCCGACGCCGCGCCGTACGGTGTCGGGTATCTCGTCGCCAGCTGGGTCCGGAACTGAGGTCCGCTACTGCCGCCCGTCGTCCTCGTTCATCCGGTTCGCCATCTTCCTTGCCTGTTCCTGGGCGGCGCCGATCTTGTCGGAGTACTTGCCGCCGGTCTTCTCGTCGGCGATGTTCCCGGCCCTGTCGATGACCTTGTCGACCTTGTCGCCGTGCTGGCCGAGGAATTCCTTGACTTTGTCAACGATCGACATGGGGTCCCCTTGTGCTTTCGGCGGGCGCCGGCCTCCGGTACCCGTATGTGCGGACCCATACCCGTGCCGGGGCCAGAATTATGCGTGTGACCGGGATGAACATGATCGCCGTGGTGGGGCCGACCGCCGCGGGCAAGTCCGATCTCGCGGTGGAGCTCGCCCTGCGGCTCGGCGGCGAGGTTGTCAACGCCGACTCGATGCAGCTCTACCGCGGCATGGACGTCGGCACCGCCAAGCTCGGCATGGACGAGCGGCGGGGCGTCCCACACCATCTCCTCGACGTCTGGGACGTCACCGAGACGGCGAGCGTCGCGGAGTACCAGCGGGCGGCGAGAGAGGCGATCACCGAGATCCGCGCGAGGGGCCGGGTGCCGCTGCTGGTCGGCGGATCCGGGCTGTACGTCCGCGCGGTCCTGGACGATCTGGAGTTTCCCGGCACCGACCCGGACCTGCGCGTCCGGCTGGAGGCCGAGCTCGCCGAGGCGGGTCCCGCGGTCCTGCACGCGCGGCTCGCCGAGCGTGATCCTGGGGCTGCGGCGTCGATCCTCCCCAGCAACGGACGGCGGATCGTCCGGGCGCTGGAGGTGATCGAGATGACCGGGCGGCCGTTCACCGCCTCCATGCCCTCCTACGCTCGCGCGGAGGGCACCGCGCAACTCGGGCTCCGGGTCCCCCGCCCCGAGCTGGACGAGCGCATCGCGGTGCGTGTGGAGCGCATGTGGTCGGCGGGCCTGGTGGAGGAGGTCCGCCGGCTGGAGCCGTACGGGCTGCGCGACGGGCGCACCGCGAGCCGTGCGCTCGGATACGCGCAGGTGCTGCGGGTCCTTTCGGGGGAGTGGAGCGAGGAACAGGCCCGGGAGGAGACGGTCCGGGCCACCCGGCGGTTCGCCCGCCGTCAGGAGTCGTGGTTCCGCCGCGACCCCCGCGTGCGCTGGATCGACTACGACGCGCCGGTCGAGCGGGCGCTGGATACGATCGACGCATGCGTTTCGTGAAGGGGCACAGCACCGAGAACGACTTCGTGATCCTGCCGGACCCCGATGGCTCGCTCGAGCTGACCCCGTCGTTCGTCGCCGCGCTCTGTGACCGGCGAGCGGGGATCGGCGCCGACGGGGTGCTCCGGGTCGTACGGTCCAAGGCGGTCGGCCGGGACGACGATGCCGAGTGGTTCATGGACTACCGCAACGCCGACGGCAGTATCGCCGAGATGTGCGGCAACGGAGTCCGGGTGTTCGCCCGCTACCTGGTCGACGCGGGGCTGGCCGCCCCCGGCGAGCTGGCCGTCGCCACCCGCGCGGGGGTCCGCGCGGTGCGGCTGGGCCCGAGCGGCGACGTCACGGTCGACATGGGAGTCCCGGAGGTGCTGGGCGAGGGCGGTGCTCTCCTGGGCGGCCGCTCCCTGGAGGGACTGCGCGTCTCGGTGGGCAACCCCCACCTGGCGTGCCAGGTCACACAGCCGGTCGCCGCGCTCGACCTGACCCGCGAGCCGGAGGTCGACGCCGCCGTCTTCCCCGACGGCGTCAACGTCGAGATGTACCGGCCGCTGGGCGACGGCAGCGTCGAGATGCGGGTGTACGAGCGAGGTTCCGGGGAGACCCGCTCCTGCGGCACCGGCGCCGTCGCGACCGCGGTCGCCGCCGCGCACGCGGAGGGGCGGCAGGAGGGCACCTGGGAGATCGCGGTGCCCGGCGGGACCGTCACCGTCATCCTCGACGGCACGACCAGCTTCCTGCGGGGCCCGGCGGTGCTGGTCGCCGAGGGCGAGCTGCGGCCCGATGCGATGAAAGGCCGCCCGACCGGCTGAGCGCCTGCCGCTGCCTGCAGCTGTGAGGGCGCCCCCGACCCCGCTATGGCCGGGTGAGGGGCGCCCTCACCATGTTCTCGGGCCGCGCGACCAACAACAGGGCAGGGATGGGCCTTCGCGCTCGGGGCGGCTGCTCATAGCGATGACCGAATCGGTTTCGGTTACGATGAAGGCGTGAGCCCGGTCAAGCGACAGGCCCGAGCGGAGCGGACCCGTGCCGCGCTCCTCCGAGGCGGCCGTGAGGTGTTCGAGGAGCGCGGCTTCCTCGATGCCAAGATCAGTGAGATCTGTGAGCGGGCGGGCGTCGCGTACGGCAGCTTCTACACGCACTTCGCCGACAAGGACGCGATCTTCGCCGAGCTGATCGACGAGATGCTGGGGACCCTGCTGTCGGTCATGCGCGCCGAGCCGCTGCACGGCGACGGCCCGGAGGCGCGCATCGCCCGCGCCAACCGCGCCTACCTGCGCGCCTACCGGGACAACGCCGGGCTGATGGCGGTGTTCGAGCAGGTGGCGACCTTCTCCCCGGCGATGCGGCGGACGTACCTGCGCGCGTGGGGAGTGTTCTACGACCGCCAGGAGCACGCGATCCGCGGCTGGCAGGAGGCAGGTCTCGTCCCACCCGACGTGGATCCGCGGACCGCCGCCGTGGCACTCGCGACCATGATCGGGCGCACCGCCTACACGTGGTTCGTGCTCGGCCGGCCCCACGACGACGGGGACGTCGAACAACTCACCCGGCTCTACTGCCGGGCGATCGGGATCTAGGGAGGCAGTGTGGACTTTCGCGACACGCCAGAGGAGGCCGCGTTCCGTGCGGAGCTGCGCTCGTGGCTTCAGGACCACTGGACCGGCCGCCCGGTCGAGGGAGGCAGAGGCGACTTCGAGACGCTGCGCGAGTGGGGCGGCAGGCTGTACGACGCCGGGTACGTCGGGCTGACCTGGCCGGCCGAGTACGGCGGCCGCGGCCTGTCCCCGACGTACCAGGCCATCTACCTGGAGGAGATGTCCCGGGCCAGTGCTCCCGGCCACCCCGGCGTCATCGGCCTCAACATGGCCGGTCCGACGATCATCGCGTGGGGCACCGGCGAGCAGAAGCAGCGGTATCTCAAGCCGCTACTGACCGGGGAGGACATCTGGTGCCAGGGCTTCTCCGAGCCCGGTTCCGGGTCCGACCTGGCCGCCGGCCGCACCAGCGCGGTCCTCGACGGCGACCACTGGGTGGTCAACGGGCAGAAGGTCTGGTCGTCGTACGCGCACAAGGCCGACTGGTGCATCCTCGTCGTCCGGACGGACCCGGAGGCGCCCAAGCATGCCGGCCTGTCCTACCTCATCGTCGACATGCACGCGCCCGGCGTGACCGTACGGCCGCTCCACCAGATCACCGGCGACCCGGAGTTCAACGAGATCTTCTTCGACGACGTCCGGGTGCCGCGCGATTCGATCCTCGGCCGGCCCGGCGACGGTTGGAAGGTCGCCATGACCACGCTGCTGCACGAGCGCGGCACGCTCGGCTTCGCCCTGTCCGCCGAGCTGGAGCGCATGGTCAACCACCTGGTCGCGCTGGTGAAGGAGCCGGGGCCCGACGGCCGCAGGCCCGCCGACGACCCGGTGATCCGCGACGCGGTGGCGCGTGAGTGGATCGAGATGCAGTCGCTGCGCTTCACCAACTACCGGTCGCTGACGGCGTTGCTGGAGACCGGTATCCCGGGCCCGGAGGGCTCCGGCGTCAAGCTGGCCTGGAGCGAGGCCAACCAGCGGCTGACCTCCCTCGCCCAGTCGGTGTTCGGCCTGCACGCCCAGGTCACCGGCGATGACGCGCCATGGAACGGGTTCTGGCAGTACTGGCAGCTGCGGGCCCGCGGCAACACCATCGAGGCCGGCACCTCCGAGATCCTGCGCAACATCATCGCCGAGCGCGTCCTCGGCCTGCCGAAGGGACGTTGATCATGGACTTCGCGTTCTCCGAAGAGCAGGAGCAGCTGCGCGGCTTCGCCCGCGAGTTCCTCGCCGGCCGCTACGACGACACACGGCTGGCGCAGCTCGCCGACTCCCCGAGCGGCGCCGACGAAGAGGTGTGGTCCAAGCTCGCCGAGATGGGCTGGCTCGACTCCGAGCTGACCTTTCTCGACCAGGCGGTGCTGTTCGAGGAGACCGGCCACCGGCCGCTCCCCGCCCCGTACTTCTCCACCATCGCCCTCGCCGCCCCGGCGCTGGACGACGAGACGGCCAAGCGGATCTCCGAGGGGACGCTGAAGGCGACGCTCGCGTGGGCGGAGCCGGGCAGGCCGCAGCGCCTGCTGGACCCGGTGACGGCCTCGGTGTCCGGAGGGCGGCTGACCGGGGAGAAGGTGCTGGTTCCCGACGGCGGCGCGGCGGACCTGTTCGTCGTGGTGGCCTCCGACGGGCTGTACGCCGTCGACGCGTCCGATGCCGCGGTGACACCGCGTACGACCCTAGACGGGACCCGCCGGGTGGCGGACGTACGCTTCGACGGCGCGCCCGCGCGTGCCCTCGCCTCCGGCGAGGAGGCACGTGTCCTGCTCGGCCGGATCCGTGACCGCGCGTACGCCGCCGTGGCACTGGAGAGCGTCGGCGTCGCCCAGCGGGCACTGGACCTCTTCGTCGCCTACGCCAAGGAGCGGGAGCAGTTCGGCAAGCCGATCGGCGTCTACCAGGCCGTGTCGCACAAGGCGTCCGACGTCTACGTACGGCTGCAGGAGGCGCGGTCGCTCGCCTACTGGGCCGCGTGGTGCGTCTCCGAGGACGACGCCATGGCACGCCAGGCCTGCCTCGCGGCGAAGTCCTTCGCGGCCGAGGCCGCGGTGTTCGCCTGTGAGAGCGCCATTCAGGGCCACGGCGGCATCGGCTTCACCTGGGAGCACGTCCTGCACCGCTACTACAAGCGCGCCCAGTGGCTGGCCGCCTTCGACGGCCCTGGTCGCGGCCAGCGCGCCGAGGTCGCGGCGTACCTGCTGGACTGAGCCTCATCGCCCGGGGTCTCCGCACCTGTGCGCGCGGAGACCCGGGCGATCGCCAGGCGGCCGCGCCGGGCAACGGCTTGCCGCGTGCACCAGGACCGTATCGCCGTCCTCCAACGAGGGCGGACGTCGATTGCGGCCAACTCCGTGTACGGAGCGTGGCTTTGCGATAGCTTTCCGCAGTCGACGCTCCTGGTTGGGAAGGCGTGTGCATGGCGGGTTTTCTGGTTCGCAGGGTGGTGCGGTGCGCGGTGCTCGTGCCGGTGGCGGCGAGTCTCGCCTATCTGCTGACCGCATCGGCCCTCCATCCGCGTGCCGCGCTCGAGGGGCGCGGTCCGCGTCCTCCGCGCGGGTCCGTCGACGCGCGTCTCGACGAGCTGAACCTCAACGACGCGACGCCGCTGCCGGAGCGCTACCTCACCTGGGCGTCCGGAGTGCTGCACGGTGACTTGGGCCGGACGCTGGACGGGGCTCCGGTGGCCGCGGAGATGGGCCGGCGGATCGGGGTGAGCCTGCGGCTGCTGCTCGTGGGCGCGGTCCTCGGCGGCGTCGCCGGTGTGGCCGCGGGCACACTCGGCGCGGCCGGGCAGTACCGCCTCCTCGACCGTCTCATCACCGTGGGCGCGCTGGTCGTGCTGTCGGTCCCGGTCGTCGTCCTGGCCGTGCTGCTCCAGACCGGCGCGCAGTGGGTGAACGACCGGACGGGCGTCCGGCTCCTCGAGTGGACCGGGGAGTACACCCCGGCGGAGCCGGGCGGTGTCCTCGGCCACCTCGGCGGGCGGCTGCGGCATCTGGTGCTGCCGACGGTCACGGTCGCGCTCGGCCCGTTCGCGGTCTGCGGCCGTTACCAGCGTGGCGTGATGCTCGACGTCCTGCGCGCCGACTTCATGCGGACCGCCGTGGCGAAGGGCCTGCGCCGCCGCCGGGCGCTGACCAGGCACGCCCTGCGGGTCGCAGTGATCCCCGCGGTCACCTTCCTCGCGTACGGCTTCGCGGCGATGCTCGCCGGGGCGGCCTTCACCGAGGAGGTCTTCGGCTGGCACGGCATGGGGGAGTGGCTGATCGACTCGGTGCACCGCGAGGACGTCAACGCGGTCGCCGCGTACACCTGCTTCGCGGCCGTGCTGGTACCGGTCGCCGGGCTGCTGTCGGACGCCGCCCGCGCGCTGCTCGATCCCCGGGTCCGGATGTGCGGGCCGGGATGACACCGTCCGCCGTGCTGGTCCGCGCGGCGCGGGCGCCGGCGGCCGCGCCGTGCCGTCGTGGAGCCGCAGCGTGATCCGCAGCGTGATCCGCAGCGTGATCCTCGGCCGTGAGGCCGCGACCGGCCTGGTCCTCACCGCGCTGCTCGTCGTCCTCGCGTTCGCCGGCCCGTACCTCACGGCGTGGAGCTGGGCCGACGTCGACCTCACCGCGTTCCGCGAGCCGCCGTCGGCGCGTCACTGGCTCGGCACGACGCAGACCGGCCGTGACATGTACGCGATGACGCTGCACGGCATGCGCAGGTCGCTCGTCGTGGGATTCCTCGTGGCGGTCCTGTCCACCGGCATGGCCGCTCTCGTGGGCACCGTCGCGGGCTACGCCGGCGGCTGGGTGGACCGGGGTCTCATGTGGGCCGTCGATGTTCTGCTCGTGTTCCCGCCGGTCCTGGTCGTCGCCATCGTGTCGCCGGCGCTTCGCGGCGGGAGCCCGCTCCTCTTCGTCCTGCTGCTCGCCGCCGTGATGTGGACGGTCACGTCGCGGGTCGTGCGCGGCATGACGATCTCGCTCCGGAGCCAGGGGTACGTCGTCGCGGCGCGTCTTCTGGGCGCGGCGCCGCCGGCCGTCATCGCCTGGCACATCGTCCCGAACCTCGCCTCGCTGCTGATCGTCGACGCGACGCTCAACGTCAGCGCGGCCGTGGTCGGCGAGACCGGCCTGTCCTACCTGGGGTTCGGCGTGCGCCCGCCGGACGTCTCTCTCGGCACGATCATCGCCGACGGCGCACCCTCCGCCACCGCCTTCCCTTGGCTGTTCCTGCCGCCGGTGATCGTGCTCGTGCTCGTCGTCGTGGGCGTCAACCTCGTCGGCGACGGCCTGCGCGACGCCCTCGACCCTGCGTCGGGACGGTCCCCGGCATGACGCGGCGCCGTCGTGGCATGGCCGGGACCCTGCTCCTCGCCGCCGCCGCCGTGCCGTTCGCGAGCGGCTGCGGCGGAGCGGGCGGGGCGGGCGGGGCGGCGGGCGGCAGCGCCGCCTACGACATCGGCCTCACCCCGCGCGACCAGGTTAGAGACGGCGGCACGCTCAGGCTGGCGACCACGGAGTTCCCCGCGCAGTGGAACTACTGGCATCTGGGCGGCACCGGCCTCGACGCGGCACGGACCCTCACCGCGATGATGCCGTCGCTGTTCCGCAGCGACCAGAACGGCAGGGTCACCGCCGACCCGGACTACCTGACCGGCGCCGGGATCACCCGGACCAGGCCGAAGCAGGTCATCACCTACGACATCAACCCGAAGGCCGTCTGGTCGGACGGCACGCCGCTGGGGTACCGCGACTTCCAGGCCCTGTGGAGGGCCTGCGACGGCCGGCACCGGGCGTACCAGATCACCGCGTCCACCGGCTACGAGCGGATCGAGAGCGTCGAACGCGGGGCGAGCGACCGGCAGGTGGTGGTGACCTTCGCCCGGCCGTTCGGCGAGTGGCGGGGCCTGTTCAGCCCGCTGTACCCGGCGAAGGCGATCGGCACCCCGGCCGCGTGGGACCGCGCCTGGGTGAACCGCATCCCGATCACCGCCGGTCCGTTCCGGCCGGAGCGGATCGACCGGACCGCGGAGACGGTCTCGGTCGTACGCGACCCCGGGTGGTGGGGGCGGCGGGCGAAGCTCGACCGGATCGTGTTCCGGTACCTGGCGCGCGACGCCATGCCCGGTGCCTTCGCGGGCGGCGAGATCGACGCGTTCGACGTGGGTCCGGACGCCGCGGCGTACCGGCGGGCGGTGGTGGTCCCCGGCGCGGTGGTGCGCGGCGCCGCCGGTCCGGACTTCAGCCAGCTCACCTTCAACGGCGCCTCCCCGGTCCTGGCCGGCGCCGACGTCCGCCGGGCGGTGGCGATGGCCATCGACCGGGAGGCCGTCGCGCGGTCGGCCCTCCAGGACCTCGGCCGGCCGGTGCGGCCGCTGAACGACCACGTGTTCGTCAACACCCAGGAGGGCTACCGGGACAACGCCGGTGACCTGGGCAGGTACGACCCGGTCCGGGCCGGGCGGCTCCTGGGCCGGGCCGGGTGGGAGCCGTCCGGGCGGATCCGCCGCAAGAACGGCCGACCCCTGACGCTCCGCTACGTGTACCCGGTGAGCGCGGCGGCGAGCAGGCAGAGCGGCGAGCTGATCCAGGCGATGCTCCGGCGTGCGGGAATGCGGATGGACCTGCGGCCGGTGCCGGACAGCGACTTCTTCGACAAGTACCTCATCCCCGGCGACTTCGACCTGGCGCCGTTCTCGTGGATCGGCACGCCGTTCCCGATCTCCGGCATGAGGTCGATCTACGGCCGGCCGCGCGATGGTGACCCGCAGCAGAACGTCGCCCGGATCGGGTCCCGGCGGCTCGACGCCATGCTCGATCGGGCGACCGCCGCGCTCGACGCGGCCACGGCCCGGCAGTACGCGAACAGGGCCGACGAGATGATCTGGGATGAGGTCCATTCGCTGACGCTCTACCAGCGGCCGCAGATCGTGCCCGTCCGGCGGACCCTCGTCAACTGGGGCGCCTTCGGCCTCTACAACCCGGTATGGACCGACGTCGGCTTCACGGCGTAGCCCGCACAACGGATCACGGGCCCGGGAGCGGAGACGCCCCCGGGCCCGCGACTCTTCTCAGCCGCAGCGGTAGAGCGCCTGGCCGCTGCCTGCCGACGATGAGCCTCCGCCGTACTCCGAGGACTTCACCGCGGAGCAGTTCTTCTGGACCCACGTGGTCACGTCGGACTCGAGGCCACCGCGTCCACCGCGTCCGCCGAACCCGCCCCAGCCGCCTCCGCCGGTCATGACGTAACGCAGCTTGCCGGCCTTGACGTACTCCTGGAGCTTCTGGACGGTCATGGCGCGGTCGCTGCCGGTGAAGCCGAACATGGAGATCACGGGCTTGCCGGTCTGCAGGATGATCGACGAGGCGGCCTGTGAGTTACCGACCGCGACGAGCCAGGTGGCTGCGCCCTGGTTCTTCTCCAGGTAGGAGATCATCTGAGTGCTGACCTCGCCCATCATGCCCGGTCCGCCACGTCCGCCCGGCCAGCCTGCCCCGCCGCGTCCGCCGGGGCGTTGCCCGGCCTGACCGCCCGGGAGCGGGCCGCCGGGCCGCTGACCGCCGGTTTGACGGTTGCCCGGGAAGCCGGGGAAGCCGGGGAAACGCCCCTCCTCGATCATCTTCTGGAACGCGGCGGGCATCCGGCCGCCGCGCATCCCCGGGCCGCCCATGCCGAAGCCGCCCGATGAGGGACCGGCGAGCGGGTTGCTCCCGTTCGAGCGGCCGGCGGTCGCGGAGGCCGCGTACGCCGCGGGTCCGGCGAGACCGGCCACCAGCCCGGCGACCGCGGCGAGCACCGCGAACCCGGTGAGCACCCCGCGGCCGAACCGCGCGGCGAGCAGGCCGATCACGGCGACCACGGTGAGACCGGCCACCATCCAGGCCAGCCACGGGTTCCAGCTCGGCGTGCGCCGCAGGACGACGAACGACCAGGCGCCGGTGACCGCGACGGCGAGCGGCAGCACCCAGCTCCACGCCGCCGCGGCGCGGTGGCGGTCGAACAGGGTCACCGCGCCGATGCCGGTCAGCGCCCCGACCGCCGGGGCCAGCGCGGTCGTGTAGTACGGGTGCATGGTGCCGTTCGAGAAGCTGAACACCACGTAGTGCACGGCGAGCCAGCCGCCCCACAGCAGCAGGGCCGCGCGGGTCAGGTCGGGGCGGGGCCGTCGCCAGTAGAGGACCACTCCGGCGACCAGGGTGAGCACGGCGAACGGCAGCAGCCAGGAGATCTGCCCGCCGATGGCGTCGCCGAACAGCCGGCCCGGCCCGGAGGCGCCGGAGAAGCCTCCTCCGAAGCCGCCGCCGCCCCCACCGGGCCCGTTTTCCTTGCCGGTGACCCGGCCGATGCCGTTGTAGCCGATGACGAGATTCCAGACCGTGCCGTCGGTGCTGCCGCCGATGTACGGGCGGCTGCCCGCCGGGATCAGGTCGACGATGACCATCCACCAGAAGCTGGACACCGCGAGGACGGCTCCGGCGGCGAGCAGGTGCCAGATCCGGCGCAGCAGCCCGCCCGGTGCGAATGCCAGGTACACGAGCGTCAGCGCGGGCAGCAGCAGATACGCCTGCAGCATCTTGGTGTTGAAGCCGCAGCCGAGGAAGAACGCCGAGGCCAGCAGCCAGCGCAGCCTGCCGGACTCCAGCGCCCGCTGGCAGGCCCAGGCGGCCAGCACCAGCAGGAGTACCAGCAGCGTGTCCGGGTTGTTGTCCCGGTTGATCGCCACGGTGATCGGGGTCAGTGTCATCACGAGCGCGGCGATCACTCCGGCCACCGGGCCGAAGACGCGCCGTACCACAGAGAACAGCAGGGCGACCGTCGCGACCCCGATGACGACCTGGGGAAGGAGCAGGCTCCACGTGCCGAACCCGAAGATCCGCGCGGTCAGCTCCATGACCCACAGCGCCATCGGCGGCTTGTCCACGGTGATGAACGAGGCGGAGTCCAGGGACCCGAAGAAGAACGCCTTCCAGCTCTCGGTGCCGCTCTTGACCGCGGCGGAGTAGAAGCTGTTGGCGTAGCCGCTCTTCGACAGCCCCCAGGCGTAAAGGACGGCGGCCAGCAGGAGGACGGCCCACAGGACGGGACGCGTCCACCGCGGTTCGTCAGAGGGCCCGAGCGCGAGACGCCGGAGACGGCCCGGGGGGCGGGGGTGCGGCGCGGTGGCCGGTTCGGCGAGCTGAGTGGTCAACGGGACTGCTCCTGGAGGACGGGCTCGTGTTCCTGGCTGGTACGCCGGGGGTGGAACACCCAGGCGCGCAGCAGCACGAAGCGGATGACGGCGGCGAACAGGTTCAATCCGAACAGGGCGCCCACCTCGGTGAGCCGGGAGGCGTCCGGCGCCATCGCGTGGACGAAGGCCAGGCCGGCGGTGCTGACCACGAGGCCCACCAGGAAGGCGACGCCGCCCTCGAGCTGATGCCGTACGGCACGCCGTGAGCCGGTCACGCCGAAGGTGAACCGGCGGTTGGCGGCCGTGTTGGCGACGGCCGCGAAGAGGTACGAGACGACGTTCGCGGTGATCACCGGCATGAAGAGGCGCAGCAGCGCGTACAGCACGAGCTGCGCGATCGTGCTGATCACCCCGATCACCGCGAAGCTCGGGAGCTGCCTGCGCATGCCGGTCGGCAGCCGGGCGTCACGCGACCGCGCGGGCACCGGGACCCGGAAGGCCCCGGACAGCACCCGGCGGGCCACCCGCGCCATGCCGCGCAGGTCGTCCACTGCCGTACGGACGACGTCGACGCGGCTGTCCTGGTCATCGACCCAGTCGACCGGCACCTCGTGGATGCGCAGGCCGTTGCGCTCGGCGAGCAGCAGCAGTTCGGTGTCGAAGAACCATGCCTCGTCCTCGACGCCGGGCAGCAGCGCCCGTACGATCTCGGCGCGGCCCGCCTTGAAGCCGCACTGGGCGTCGGAGAAACGTGCGGCGAGCGCCGTGCGCAGCAGCAGGTTGTACGCGCGGGAGATGAGCTCGCGTTTAGGACCACGTACCACGGCCGAGCCGCGCGACAGGCGGCTGCCGATCGCCAGGTCGCTGTGGCCGGACACCAGGGGGGCGATCAGCGGCAGGAAGGCGTGCAGGTCGGTGGACAGGTCCACGTCCATGTAGGCGACCACGTCCGCCACGCTGGTGCCCCAGACGTGCCGCAGCGCCCGCCCGCGTCCCTTGCGCTCCAGGTGCACGGCCTCGACCTCGGCGAGTTCCAGTGCCAGCCGCTCGGCGACCTCCCAGGTCCGGTCCGTGCTCGCGTTGTCGGCGATGGTGATCACGAAGCGGTACGGGAACGTCTCGCGGAGGTAGGTGTGCAGGCGCCGCACGCTGGCCGCGAGGACGTGTTCCTCGTTGTACACCGGGATGGCCACCTCGATCAGGGGACCATAGGGTTCACCGGTTATGAAGCCCGGCAGCCTGCCGGCGAGGCTGGGCCGTTGACGTGCGTCGCCGCCACCCGGCCGTGCCCCTGGTGACTCCAGGGAAGTCGTGAGCTCGCTCATGACACAAAGATCGTCACTCACTGTGGGAGGGGTCTGAGGCGTTCATTAACCCGCGATGAGAAACCGGCGAGGCGACCGCCGCGCTCAGAGTCCGGCCTCGACCTCGTCGTCACGGGGCTCCTCAACCTGGATCGGCGCCGGTGAGCCGGGCAGCCGCAGCCACGCCTCGATGCCGCCGCCGTCGGCGGGGCAGAGCCGGATCTCGCCGCCGGCGTCACGTACCGCGCGGGCCGCGATCGCCAGGCCCAGCCCTGATCCGGGCAGGCCACGCGCGGACGGGGAGCGCCAGAAGCGGTCGAAGACGTACGGCAGGTCCTCGGCCGGAATGCCGGGTCCGTTGTCCCGTACGGTCAGCTCGCCGTCGTGCAGCCGCACGGTCACGGTTCCGTCGGGCGGGCTGAACTTCACCGCGTTGTCGAGGATGTTCACGAACGCGCGCTCCAGCGACGCGGCGTCGCCGCGTACGTACCAGGGCGCCGCCTCGGCGCTGATCCGGAGTTCGGGGCCGCGCAGCCGCGCGCGGCGCACGGCGTTCTCGACGACGTCGTGCAGTGCCGTCACCGCCTCGGGGGCGGTCGTGGAGGGGGCCTCCGTGCGGGAGAGGTCGAGCAGGTCGCCGACGAGGCTGGACAGCTCCACGAGCTGGGCCTTCACGTTGACGAGCAGTTTCCGCTTGTCGCCGGCGGGCAGCGGACGGCCGGTGGCCTCACTGCGGAGCATCAGGTCCACGTTGGTGCGCAGGCTGGTCAGCGGCGTGCGGAGCTCGTGCCCGGCATCCACGATCAGCTGCTGCTGGCGTTCGCGGGATCCGGCCAGCGCGCGGGTCATGCTGTTGAACGACCGGCTCAGCCGCGCGATCTCGTCGTTGCCCTCGGCCGGGATCGTGGTGCCGAGGTCCTCGGTGCGGGCGATGTGCTCGACCGCTTCGGTGAGCCGGTCCACGGGCCTCAGCCCGGCGCGCGCGATGAGCAGGCCCGCGGTCGCCGCGCCGACCACGCCGACGGCGGAGACCACGATGATCAGCAGGGCGAGGCTGCCCAGGGACTGGTACACCGGGGTGAGCGGTTTGGCGACGGACACGGCGATACCGGACCCGTCTGTATGGGTGAACACGCGCATAGGTGTGCCGGCCGCGGTCCGGCCGTCCCGGTAGGCCGGGGCCTTCAGGCCGCGGGCGATGGCGATGTCGGCGTCGGAGACCACCAGGGGACTGGTGGTACCGGGAGGGCTGCAGACGGTGCCGTCCTGCGACACCACCTGCAGCGTGGGCAGGAATCCCCGCAGCCGATCGTCCTCGGGCCGGGGCCGGTCGCACAGCGCGATGGGGGACTCGGGTACCCCGCCCGCGCCGGCCATGGTGCCGGGACCGGGGCCCGACAGAGACTTGTCGAGCTGGTCGACCAGCCGGCCACGGACGACGAACCAGCATCCGACCGCGCAGGCCGCGACCGCCACGGCCACGGCCAGGCTGGTCAGCACCGCCAGCCGGGCGCGCAGGGACAGGCGCCGGATCATGGCTCGCGCAGCACGTAACCGACGCCGCGTACGGTGTGGATCAGTCGCGGTTCGCCGGTCTTGCGCCGCAGGTACATGACGTAGACGTCCAGGGAGTTGGAGGCGGGCTCGAAGTCGAAGCCCCACACCGCCTCGAGGATCTGCTCGCGGGTCAGCACCTGCCGCGGGTGGGCGAGGAACATCTCCAGCAGGCTGTGCTCGGTGCGGGTGAGATCGAGGCTCCGGCCGTCCCGTCTCACCTCGCGAGTGAGGGCGTTCATCCGCAGGCCGGCGTACTCCAGAACCTCGCCCGGCTCCTCCGACCGCGTCGTCAGCAGGCCGCGGCGCAGCAGTGCCCGCACCCGCGCGAGGAGCTCGTCCAGCTCGAACGGTTTGGCGAGATAGTCGTCGGCGCCGGCGTCGAGCCCGGTCACCCGGTCGCCGACGGTGTCTCTCGCGGTCAGCATGAGCACGGGGAGCGTCTTTCCGCGGGAGCGCAGGCGGCGGCAGGTGGTCAGGCCGTCCAGGCGGGGCATGAGGACGTCGAGGATGACGAGGTCGGGCTGCGCGCGGTCGAGTTCGTCCAGTGCTTCCAGGCCGTCCATGGCGGTGAGGACCTCGTAGTCCTCGAAGGCGAGGCTGCTGGCGAGGGACTCTCGGACGGCGGGTTCGTCGTCCACGACCAGAATGCGCACGATTCGACGTTAACCGGCGCCGTGACCGGACGATCCGGTCACGGCGCCCGCGGACTCTTTTCTCATCGAACTCTCAGCCTGATGGGTCTGTGCCATGGTCGGCGAAGCACCGCAGGAAACGATCGTGACAACGGCGGAGACTATTCGTCAGGGGACCATCCATGAGAGGACCACTACCGACTGCAGGAGGACGAGCACACACATTCCGGCGAGAAAGACGAGGCTCCAAATGATCACACGCCGGAAGATGTCGCCTTCCTTGCCGTCCAGGCCGACCGCCGCGGCGGCGATCGCCAGGTTCTGCGGGGAGACCATTTTGCCGAGTACGCCGCCGGAACTGTTGGCGGCCGACAGCAGGACGGGCGACAGGTGCGCCTTGCCCGCGGCGGTCGCCTGCAGCGCGCCGAACAGGGAGTTCGAGGACGTGTCCGAGCCGGTCACCGCGGTGCCCAGCCATCCGAGGATCGGCGACAGGAAGGCGAAGAACCCGCCGGCCCCCGCCATCCACGTGCCGAGCGTGACCGTCTGCCCGGACGCGTTCATGACGAAACCCAGCGCCAGGACGAGCATCACGGTGAGGATGGCCCAGCGCAGTTGCACCAGAGTGTCCCGGTAGGCCCGCAGCGCGCGCGTGAACGAGACCCTAAGAAAGATCATGGTGAGCAATCCAGCAACCAGCATCTGAGTACCCGGCGTCGTCAGATAGTTCAGCGTGAACGTCACCAGTGACAGCGGTTTGCCCTTTGCGCTCTCCAGATGCAGGCCGGGCCAGTCCACCGTCTGCGTGGTGTTGCCGAGGGCTTTCTTGATGTCCCCTATCTGGCAGACGACGAAGACCGCGATGATGATCGCGTAGGGCAGGTACGCCTTGAGGATCTCGCGTGGGGCGTCGGGCTGGGCGACCCGGCCGGCGAACTCCGGCGTCGCCTCGTCCGTGGCGCCGCCCGCCATGACCGCCTGGACCTGGCGGCGTGGCCGGGTCCGGACCATCGCCACCACCGCCGCGACGGAGACGAGCGAGGCCACGACGTCCGCGAGCGGCACCGAGATGAAATTGGACGTGACGTACTGCGCGATGGAGAAGGAGATCCCGCAGCCGAGGGCGGGGACCCAGGTCTCGCGCACGCCCCTGACCCCGTCGACGATGCCGACGAGCACCAGCGGCACGAACAGGGCGAGGATCGGCGTCTGCCGCCCGACCATCGCGCCGAGCGTGTCGCTGGACTGTGAGGTGACCTTGCCGAGGGTGAGGATCGGCGTCGCCATCGCGCCGAACGCGACCGGCGCCGTGTTCGCGGTGAGCGCCAGCACCGCCGCCTTGAGCGGCCGGAATCCGAGCGCGATCAGCATCACCGAGGTGACCGCGACCGGCGTGCCGAACCCGGCCAGGGCCTCCAGCAGCGCGCCGAACGAGAACGAGATGATGATCGCCTGGATGCGCTGGTCGTCGCTGACCCGGGCGAACGACCGGCGCAGCACATCGAAGTGACCGGTGCCGACGGTCATCGTGTACACCCAGATCGCGTTGATGACGATCCACAGGATCGGGAAGAAGCCGAACGCCGCCCCGTCGGTGCCGGCGAGCACGGCCTGGCCGACCGGCATGCCGTACGCCCAGATCGCGACGACGAGGGCGACGGCGAGAGCGATGATCGAGGCCGACCACGCCCGCATGCGCACGATGCCGAGCAGCACGAACAGTGTGAGCAGCGGCAGCGCGGCGACGAGCGAACTCCAGGCGAGCGAATGAGAGACGGGATCGAGGACCTGACGGTACAACGGGTCACCTCCGGGAGAAAAGCTCCTTGCCGATCCCCCGAATGGACGCGTCGAGCACTTCTGCGGTGTGGGCCACCGCGATCTCCTCCCCACGGCGGCGAAGCGCCGTGGCGATCTGTAGTGAGCAGCCGGGATTGGCCGCCACCAGTAGATCCGCATTGGTCGCCGATACGTTTCGCGCCTTGCGATCGCCCAGCTCACCGGCGGTCTGCGGCTGGAGGAGGTTGTAGACGCCGGCGGACCCGCAGCAGATCTCCGGATCGGCGATCTCCCTGACCTCCAGGCCTGGGATGCCCCTCAGCAGCTCGCGGGGCTGGGCGCGGATGCCCTGGGCGTGCGCGAGGTGGCAGGCGTCGTGGTAGGCGATCGTGATCTCCAGCGGATGCCGGGTGGCCCTCGGTCCCAGCTCGGCGAGGAACTCCGAGAGGTCACGTGTCCCGGCCGTCAGCGCCTGGGCCCGTTCGGCCCACTCCGGCTCGTCCGCCAGCACGTCCGCGTAGTCCTTCATGGCGGACCCGCATCCGGCCGCGTTCACGACCACCGTGTCGACTCCCGCGAACGACTCGATCGTCTTCTTCGCGAACGACCTGGCCTCCTCGGACCGGCCGCTGTGCAGCGACAGCGCTCCGCAGCAGCCCTGCCCCTTCGGGATGACGACGTCGCAGCCCTCCATCGCCAGCACCCGTGCGGTCGCGGCGTTGACACCCGGGAAGAACTCGCGCTGGACGCAGCCGGTCAGCATGCCGACGACGGCGCGGCGCTCGCCGTGGGCGGGGACGCGCTCCGGCAGCCGTACGGCCTTGGCACGCGGCGGGGCCAGCCGCTCCATCGCGGCCAGGGTGGGGGAGATCCGCGTCAGCAGCGGCGCCATGTTGATCTTCGACGCCTGGTACGCGCGGAGCGGCCAGCGCAGGGCCCGCAGCCTCCGCGGGTACGGGAAGACCGCGAAGATCGCCGCACGGAGCAGCCGTTCGCCTCGCGACCGGGGATGTTCGTCCTCGACCCGCGCCCGGGTGACCTCGATGAGCCGGTCGTACCGCACGCCCGAGGGACACGCGGTGACACAGGCCATGCAGCCCAGGCAGCGGTCGAAGTGCTCGACCATCGAATCGCTGAGCGGCGCGCCGAGCTCGTGCTGGCTCATGAGGTGGATGCGGCCGCGGGGGGAGTCCATCTCCTCGCCCCACAGCTCGTAGGTCGGGCAGGTCGGCAGGCAGAACCCGCAGTGCACGCAGTCGTCCAGGAGCTCACGGAACTCGTCCACTAGATCCCTCCCGCGAAACGTCCCGGAGACAGGCGGTGCCCGGGGTCGAACTGGTCCTTGACGCGCCGCATCAGTGGCAGGGCCGGCAGCGGCCCCCATCGGTCGAGGCGCACGGTCTCCGGTGCGTTCAGCACGACGGTGCTGCCGTGCCGGCGCAGTCGCGACACGATCTCGCCCGCGCCGTCCACGGGCAGCGCGACGTGCCACACGCCGCGGCCGGCGGAGCCGCGGATGCGCGCCTTTCCCGGGAGACGGTCACCGTCCGCTCCGGCGGCGGCCGTGCCGAGGTCGGCGAAGAGCGGCTCCAGCGCCGTGGGCCGGGCGTGCACCTCGGCGAGCACGTCGCCTTCGGGCAACCGGCCCCACCACCGGGGCGGGTCGGCGCCGATCTCGCCGCCGATGAGGTCGCGCGCGGCCTCGGCCCGGGACGTGACGCCCTCGGGAACGCCTTCCAGGAGGACCGCGACGGTGATCGGGCCGGGCCCGTCGACCTCGATCGCGGCCGGTACGAGCGAGGAATGCAGCAGCGCCTGCACGATCTCGTGCGCCCGGCCCGCGTCCGCGGCGGTGGCCGTGACGTACGCGCGGGCGCGGGGCAGCGGGTGCAACCGGAACGCCGCCTCGGCGATCAGGCCGAGCGTGCCGCGGGAGCCGGTGAACAGCTTGCCGAGGTCGTAGCCGGCGACGTTCTTCACCACCTTCCCGCCGGCGTGCGCGGTGACGCCGTCGGCGCGGATCACCGTGATGCCGATGAGCAGGTCGCGGGCGGAGCCGTACAGCAGCCGCCGCGGCCCGGCGGTGGCGGTGGCGAGCACGCCGCCCACGGTGGCGCCGGGGAGCAGGCCGTCCAGCGCGAGCTGCTGGTCCGTGCCCGCGAGGACGTCCTGCAGGTCCTCGAGGGGCAGCCCCGCCTCGGCCCGGACGACCAGGTCGCCCGCCGTGTGCTCGATCACCCGGCCGAGTCGCCGCGTGTCGATGACCAGGTCGCAGCGGTCCGGTGGAACGCCCCAGTGCAGCTTGGTGCCGGCGCCGCGCGGCACGATCGCCAGCCCGTGCTCGGCCGCGGTGCGCATCACCTCGCTCGCCTCCGCGACCGTGGCGGGCGCGGCGACGTACGACGGCACGACCCCCTGCACGCCGTCCTCCGGCTCACCCGGCCGGGTGTCGCACGCCTTCGCCAGCGCGTCGAGGGGTGTCGTCATCAGAACAGGTCCGCCTTTCCGCTCTCGACGAGCGGATGGACACCCGTGCCCCGGCCCGGAACCTCGCCGCACAGCCGCGGGGTGGGGTAAACCTTGCCGGGGTTGCACAACCCGGCCGGGTCGAAGGCGCACCGCAGCATCTGCATGGTGTCCAGGTCCTCCTCGGTGAACATGCGCGGCATGTGCTTCGCCTTGTCCACGCCCACGCCGTGCTCTCCGGTGATCGACCCGCCATGTTCGATGCACAGATCGAGGATCTTCCCGGACACCTCCTCGGCGCGTTCGCCCGCGCCCGGCACCGCGTCGTCGAACAGCACCAGCGGATGCAGGTTGCCGTCGCCGGCGTGGAAGACGTTGGCCACCCGGACGCCGCTGTCGCCCGAAAGCTCATCGATCTTGGCCAGCACCTCGGGCAGTGCGGTGCGGGGGATCACGCCGTCCTGCACGATGTAGTCCGGGCTGATCCGCCCCACCGCCGCGAAGGCGGACTTGCGGCCCCGCCAGATGAGCGCGCGCTCGGCGTCGCCGGCCGCGACGCGGATCTCGAACGCCTCCCGGCACAACTCCTTCACCTGCGCGAACTGTCGGTCCACCTCGGCGGCGGGACCGTCCAGCTCGACGATGAGCACCGCTCCCGCGCCGGCCGGATAGCCGCACCTCACCGCGGCTTCGGCCGCCTCGATGGACAGCGCGTCCATCATCTCGACGGCGGCGGGCACGACTCCGGCGGCGATGATCGCCGATACCGCCCCGCCGGCGTGCTCGATCGAGTCGAAGGCGGCCAGCAGCGTCTGGACGGTCTCCGGCAGCCGCGTCAGCCGTACCGTGATCCTGGTGGCGATGCCGAGGGTGCCCTCCGAGCCGACGAACGCGCCGAGCAGGTCGTAGCCGGGCCCCTCGGTGATCTCGACGATGTCCCCGTCGGGAGTGACGACCTCGCAGGCCAGCACGTGGTTGACGGTGAAGCCGTACTTCAGGCAGTGCGCGCCGCCGGAGTTCTCCGCGACGTTCCCGCCGATCGAGCAGACCTGCTGGCTGGACGGGTCGGGCGCGTAGTAGTAGCCGTGCGGCCGGGTCGCCTTCGTGACGTCGAGATTGATCACACCGGGTTCGACGACCGCCCGCTGGTTCTCGATGTCGATCTCCAGGATGCGCCGCATCCTCGACGTGACGATCAGCACGCCGTCGGTGCGGGGGAGCGCGCCGCCGGACAGCCCGGTGCCCGATCCGCGCGCGATGTACGGCACGCCTTCGGCGGCGCAGGCCCTGACGATCTCCGCGATCTGCTCGGCGCTCTCCGGCAGCACCACGACGCCCGGCGTCGCCCGGTGATAGGTGAGTCCGTCGCACTCGTACGTGCGCAGCTCCGCCGGGTCGGTGATGACGCCTTCCGCTCCGGCGATGACCCTCAGCCGTTCCGCGAGCCCGTCAAGCCGTGATGTCACAACACCATCCTTGACTTACTGGACAGTTCCGAACAAGGCCTAGCTCGGCCGTCTCTGAGCCCGGCCCGGGTGCCGGGCTCAGAGACGCGGGTGAGACGTCAGGGCATGCGCTCGTAGGCGGGGACGGTGAGGAAGTCGGCGTAGTCGTCGGCGAGCGCGACCTCCTTGAAGAGGCTCACCGCCTCGTCGAAGCGCTTCTCGTCGAAGGCGTCCCCGTACGACTCGCGGATCTTGGAGAGCTCCTCATCGATGATCTCCTCGACGAGCTCCGCGGTGACCTGCGGACCGTCGGCGAGCTCGACGTCGTTGTGGATCCACTGCCAGATCTGCGACCGGGAGATCTCGGCGGTCGCGGCGTCCTCCATCAGGTTGAAGACGGCGACCGCGCCGTTGCCGCCCAGCCAGGTCGCGATGTACTGCAGGCCGACGCTGATGTTGTTGCGCAGGCCGGCCTCAGTGATGTCGCCCGGGGTCTTGTCGACGGCGAGCAGGTCGGAGGCGGACACCGACACCTCCTCGCGCAGCCGGTCGCGCTGGTTCGGCCGGTCGCCGAGGACGCCGTCGAAGATCTCGCGGCAGATCGGCACGAGGTCGGGGTGGGCGACCCAGGAACCGTCGAAGCCGTCTTCGGACTCACGGGTCTTATCCGCCCGCACCTTCTCGAAGGCGGCCCGGTTGACCTCCTCGTCGCGGCGGGACGGGATGAACGCGGCCATGCCGCCGATCGCGTGTGCGCCGCGTTTGTGGCAGGTGCGCACGAGCAGTTCGGTGTACGCCCGCATGAACGGGGCCGTCATCGTGATCGCGTTGCGCTCCGGCAGCAGGAACTGGCGGCCGCGCGCACGGAACTTCTTGATCATTGAGAACAGGTAGTCCCACCGGCCCGCGTTGAGCCCCGCGGAGTGGTCGCGCAGCTCGAACAGGATCTCCTCCATCTCGAACGCGGCCGGGATGGTCTCGATCAGCACGGTGGCCCGGATCGTGCCGCGCGGGATCTCCAGGAGGTCCTGCGCGAGGTTGAACACGTCGTTCCACAGCCGCGCCTCGAGGTGGCTCTCAATCTTGGGCAGGTAGAAGTACGGGCCCTTGCCCTTGTCGAGCTGGCGGCGCGCGCAGTGGAAGAAGTAGAGACCGAAGTCGAACAGCGAGCCCGACATGCGCTCGCCGTCGACGAGGACGTGCTTCTCGTCGAGATGCCAGCCGCGCGGACGCACGACGATGGTGGCGAGCTCCTCATCGGGCTTCAGCCGGTACGCCTTGCCACCGGTCTCGAAGTCGATCGTGCGGTCGAGCGCGTTACGGAGGTTGAGCTGCCCGCCGACCATGTTCTCCCACAGCGGCGTGTTGGCGTCCTCGAAGTCGGCGAGCCAGACCTTCGCCCCGGAGTTCAGGGCGTTGATCGTCATTTTCCGGTCGGTCGGGCCGGTGATCTCGACGCGACGGTCCTCCAGGCCCGGAGCCGGATGGGCCACCCGCCAGGTGTCGTCGTGCCGGACGTCGGCGCTGTCCGGCAGGAAGTCGAGCGTGCCGCCCCGGGCCAGCTCCTCCTGCCGCTCGGCGCGCCTGCCGAGCAGCTCGCCGCGCCGGGTGCCGAACTCACGCTGGAGGGCGGCGAGGAAGCCCAGCGCCTCCGGCGTGAGGATCTCGGCGTGTCGCTCGTCGAGGGGACCGGTCAGCTCCACGCCTTTGGGTTCAGCCATCTGCCTGCCCTTTCGTCTAGCGAAAATATAGTTCTGCTTAGTGGAAGACTAATAAGGCCCCCGCGGGCGGGTCAAAGCGGGGTCCGCCTCTTCCGTACCCGCGAACGCGCCGCCCAGCGGACCCGGCGCCGGGTCCGTGGGGATATCCAGGTGTGCGATCCGCGTAGTCGTGGCAGCATCAAGGAAGATCCGCGAACGTTCCGGCGTTGACATGGGAGAACATGACTACTTTTCCTTACGAAGAGCCTGAGCCGCTGACCGGCGAGCTCGATCTCGAGGACCGCCAGGCGCTGCGCCGTGTCGCCGGGCTCTCGACCGAGCTCAGCGATGTCACCGAGGTCGAATACCGCGCACTCCGGCTGGAGCGCGTGGTTCTGATCGGCGTGTGGACCGACGGCGGCGAGGCCGAAGCCGAAAATTCCCTCCGTGAGCTGGCGCTCCTTGCCGAGACCGCCGGTTCGGAGGTCCTCGAGGGCATGATCCAGCGACGCTCGAAGCCCGACCCGGCGACGTACGTCGGCTCCGGTAAGGCGATCGAGCTGCGTGACGTCGTCATTTCCTCCGGCGCGGACACCGTGATCTGCGACGGCGAGCTGGCGCCCAGCCAGCTCCGCCAGCTGGAGGAGGTCGTCAAGGTCAAGGTGATCGACCGTACGGCGCTGATCCTCGACATCTTCGCCCAGCACGCCAGCAGCCGTGAGGGCAAGGCCCAGGTGGAGCTGGCCCAGCTCGAGTACCTCCTACCCCGTCTGCGCGGCTGGGGTGGCAACCTGTCCCGGCAGGTCGGCGGTCGTGCCGCCGGCGGTGTCGGCATCGGCGGGCGCGGTCCAGGTGAGACCAAGATCGAGCTCGACCGGCGGCGGATCCGCACCCGCACGGCCAAGCTGCGCCGGCAGATCGCCGAGATGGGCAAGGCGCGCGATACCAAGCGATCCCGGCGGCGCAGCCGCCAGGTCCCCGCCGTCGCGATCGCCGGTTACACCAACGCCGGAAAATCCAGCCTGCTCAACCGCTTCACCGGCGCCGGGGTGCTGGTGGAGAACGCCCTGTTCGCCACCCTCGACCCGACCGTCCGCCGCGCGAGCACGCCCAACGGCCGCGGCATCACCCTCGCGGACACCGTCGGGTTCGTACGGCACCTGCCGCACCAGCTCGTCGAGGCGTTCCGTTCGACGCTGGAGGAGGTCGCCGAGGCCGACCTGATCCTTCATGTGGTCGACGGCTCCGACGTCGATCCCGAGGCGCAGATCGCCGCGGTTCGCGAGGTGCTGCGCGAGGTCGGCGCGAACGAGGTGCCCGAGCTCATCGTCATCAACAAGACCGACGTCGCCGACGCGATGTCGGTGGCCAGGCTCCGCCGCCGTGAGCCACACAGCGTCGTCGTGTCGGCGCGTACCGGCGCGGGCCTCGACGATCTGCTCCAGGCGATCGAGGAGAACCTGCCCCGCGGCGACCGGGAGGTGCACGCCATGGTGCCGTACGACCGCGGCGATCTGGTCGCCCGCGTGCACGACCTGGGTGAGGTGCTCTCGCAGGAGCACACCGCCGACGGCACGGCCCTGCACGCCCGGGTGCCGGAGCGCATGGCCGGTGAGCTGGAGCCGTACGTCACGGCCCAGGTGTGATCACGCCGCGGGCTCTCGGGGGAGCCCGATCCCGTCCTCATTTGCTGTTCCCTCTGGGCGGGATGCGTTCCTGAGGTATCGTCAAAGCGCCTGTAACAGTCGGTCGTAGGGCGGTTGACGAGCGGTATACGGCGACAGGCTGTACAGGGTGGCCTTGGTGCACTACCGTGACGAAACCGAAGTTTGAGGGTTCGTTGCTCCGGGGGTCGGATGATCGCCCCTTTAACCACACTTGGGTCCGCCGACAGCGTTGCCGGCGTAATCGAGCGAGAGCAGGTGACCCGCTGCATGGTGTCCGCACACCCTTCACCGGCGCCCGACCGTAGACGCAGGCGGTGACGCGATGACCGTGCGTTTGCTGACGAATATCGGTCGACTCTGGACCGGCATGGACGTCTGCAGCAACGCGGCCATTCTCATCCACAATGACCGCATCGTCTGGGCCGGTCCGGCTTCGGATCTCCCGCAGAGCGTCCCGGGCGTCATCGACGACATCGTCGACGTCGACCACGTGGAGAACCTCGGCGGCGGCCTCGTCACTCCCGGCCTGATCGACGCGCACTCCCACCCGGTCTATGCGGGCAACCGCTGGGCGGAGCTGGCCATGCGCACGAGCGGCTCGTCCAACAACGAGATCGTCGCGGCCGGCGGCGGAGTGGCGTCCACGGTGACCGTGACCCGCGGCACCGATCCCTGGACCCTCTGCAACAACGTCCGCGAGCGACTCCGGCAGTGGATCTGCGCCGGCACCACCACGGTCGAGGCGAAGACCGGATACCACCTCACCCGCGACGGTGAGCTCGCCGACATCCGGCTGCTGCGCTCGCTCGAGGAAGAGCCGTCGATGCCCCGCATCCACGCGACGTTCCTCGCCGCGCACGTGCTACCGCCGGAATACTTCGGCCGCCGCCACGACTACATCGAGGCCGTGCGCCTGTGGGCCGGAGACGCGTCCGCGGCGGGCGCGGACAGCATCGACGTCTACTGCGACGAGGGCCACTTCACTCCGGACGAGGCCAGGGTCCTGCTCATGACCGGCCAGCGCGTCGGGCTGAAGGCGCGCCTGCACGCGTGCGCCAACGAGCGGATGGGCGCCGCGCAGGTCGCGGCCGAGGTCGGCTGCGCCTCCGCCGACCTGCTCACCGAAGCCAACGACGACGACATCAAGGCGCTTCACCACGGCGGTGTCGCCGCCACGATCTGCCCGGGCAGTGCCCTGCACAACGGCCGGACCCCGCCGGTGCGGGCCATGCTCGACCGCGGGGTGACCCTGGCGCTCGGCACCGACCACAACCCGGGCCAGTGCGGCATCACCTCGATGCCTCTCGTGATCGGCCTGTCCGTCGCGATGTTCGGCCTCAGCGTCAACGAGGCGCTGCGCGCCGCGACACTCGGTGGGGCGGCCGCCCTGCGCGTCTCCGACCGGGGCGCGCTCGCTCCGGGCATGTACGCCGACATCGTGCTCTGGGACGCCGACCACGAGGGCGCCTTCGCCTGGGCGTTCGGGCTGCGGGCACAGCGGGTGTGGCGCGGCGGCGTCCCCGTCCAGGCCTAGGGCGTGTCTGGCGCGATCTACGTCGTGTCTCCAAGCACTTTGGACTTCGTTCATGACAGCAGCGGTTGCGATCGTCACCGACTCCACCGCCTACCTGCCGGACGACGTGATCGCCGCGCACGGAATCACCGTCGTCCCGCTCCAGATCGCGATCGGCGGCGTCACAGGAGAAGAGGCACGTACTCCCGCGGACACCGCCCGCGGGCTGCGTGATTGGCGGTCCGTCACGACGTCGCGGCCGTCACCGGAGCGTTTCGCTCTCGCCTACAAGGAAGCGGCCGGGTCCGGCGCGTCCGCGGTGGCGTCCATTCATCTGTCCGCCGAGATGTCGGGCACTCTCGACTGCGCCCGGCTCGCCGCCGGCGACGCCCCGATTCCGGTGAAGGTCGTCGACAGCCGTTCCATCGGCATGGGGCTCGGCTTCGCGGTCATGGCCGCGGCGGAGGCGGCTGCGGCCGGCGCCGCACTGGACGACGTGGCCGAGGCCGCGTCGCGCCGTGTACGCGCGACCCGCTCGCTCTTCTATGTCGACACCCTGGAGCATCTCCGCCGGGGCGGACGCATCGGCGCCGCCGCGACCCTGCTCGGCTCGGCGCTGATGATCAAGCCGCTGCTGCACATCACCGACGGGCGCATCGCGCCGCTGGAGAAGGTCCGTACGTCCTCGCGGGCGCTCGCCCGGCTGGAGGAGCTGGCCGTCGACCTCGCCGGGGATCGGGACGTCGACATGGCCGTGCAGCACGTGGCCGCGTCCTCGCGAGCTGCCGTCCTCGCCACGCACCTGCGGGAACGCGTCCCGCACCTGCACGAACTCCATGTGGGCGAGGCCGGCCCGGTGGTCGGTGCTCATGTGGGGCCGGGGATGCTCGGTGTGGTCGTCTCCTGTCGCGAGTACTGACCCGCGCGACGTTATCCACAGTTCGCCTTCGGTCTGTCGCTCACCGTCACAGGTGATTTAGCGTCGGGCGGCATGAAGCCCTCCGATCCTTCCTCGGCCTTCGACCGGCTGCGTGAGGTGTTCCGGCCGCCCGAGTCATTCGGGGGCGTGTCCGGCGCATCTTCGCAGGGCCCGCCGGCGGCCTCGTTACGCGCCTCACCCGACGACCCCGGCCGGATGGACACCGACCTGACCGACCTCGGCTGGACGGAGCCCAGCCGGAGGGAAGGCGGCTGGACGCGGGGTGACCGGACCGGGCGCGGCCGGTTCGATCCCGGCCTGCCCGGCGTCCGTGTGCTGGCGCTCGTCGGCGTGCTGGCCGCCCTGGTCGCGGGCGCCTATCTCTGGTGGTCGCGCCCGGAGCCGCAGCCCGCGCCGCAGCCCGTCGTCCGGCCTGCCGCCCGCCCGGCCGCGATGGCGACCGGGGCTGCCCCTGCGGGCACGCCGAGCCCGTCGCAGACCGCGCTGGTGGTGGACGTGGCGGGGAAGGTGCGGCGCCCCGGCGTGGTGACCGTGCCCGCCGGGGCCAGGGTCATCGACGCGATCAAGGAGGCCGGCGGGGTGCGGCCCGGAGCGGAGACCGGCACGCTCAACCTGGCCCGCCGCGTCGTCGACGGTGAGCAGATCCTCGTCGGTGTCGCGGCGACCCCGGCCGTCGCCGTCCCGCCCGGGGCGCAGGCCGGCCCTCCGGGAGCGCCCCTGCCCGGCACGCCGCTCGACCTCAACACCGCCGGCGTCGCGCAGCTCGACCAGCTTCCCGGTGTCGGCCCGGTGCTGGCCCAGCGCATCGTCGACTACCGCACCCAGCATGGAGCCTTCCGGTCCGTCGACGAGCTGCGTCAGGTCTCCGGCATCGGAGAGGCCAAGTTCGCGGATGTGAAGAGCCTGGTGCGGGTGTGAGCGCGACGGCGCCCGGCGGTGACCAGAGCGGGTCGGGAGCCGCCGAGGCAGGCCGTCCCGACCTGCGGCTGGCCGGACCCGCCGCGGGGACGTGGCTGACCGCGCTGGCGCTCCTCGGTGCGGGGTCCGCCACCGCGTACCTCACCGCCCTCGCCTCGCTCGGCGGGGCGGCGTTTCTGCTCGCGCGGCCGGTGTCACGCGCCCGTCTCCGGCGCGGGATCCGCGCGGAGGGGGGCGGCCGCCTCCGGGGAGGGCGCCGTACGGACGGAGCCGCCCGGCCGGGAGCCGGGCGACGGGGCTCCGGTGGTCTGCGGACGGGTGTGGCGGCCGTGCTGATCTGCGTGGCCGCCTCGGCGGCCGGCGTGGCGCTGCGCCTCACCGCGGTCGGCTCCGGGCCGGTGCGCGCGCTCGCCGTCCGGGAGGCCACCGCGAGCCTCGGCGCGGTGGTGACCGGAGATCCGCGGGCGCTGGTGAAGGCGGGGGCGGTCCGGCACCACGAGACGGTGCTGGTGTCCGTGCGGGTGGAAGAGGTCGACCGGCGGGAGGTCCGGGTGCCCGTGCTCGTTCTCGCCGGCGACCCGGCGTGGAAGCGGGTGCTGCCGAGCCAGCGGGTCCGTTTCACGGCGCGGCTCACGGCACCCCGGCACGGTGAGCTGCTGGCGGCCGCGGCCCTGGTGCGCGGACCTCCCGTCCTCCTCGGCTCACCGTCGCTCCTGCAGCGGTCGGCGGACACGATCCGGGCGCGGCTACGGGCGGCGGTGAGCGGACTGCCGCGTGACGAGCGGGGTGTCCTGCCCGGCCTGGTGGACGGCGACACATCCCTGCTCGAACCCGATCTGGCCGACGCGTTCCAGACGGCCGGGCTGACGCATCTCATGGCCGTCAGTGGTGAGAATCTCTCGTTGATCATCGGCGCCGTGCTCGGGCTGGGCAGGTTCGCCGGGCTCGGCCGCCGCGCGGGACCGTTGCTCGCCGGATCGGCGATCCTCGGGTTCGTCGTCGTGGCGCGTCCGTCGCCGAGCGTCCTGCGCGCCACCGTCATGGGCGCGGTCGCCCTGGTCGCGGTCGTCAGCGGGCGCGAACGCCGCGGCGTGCCCGCGCTCTGCGCGGCCGTCCTCCTGCTCGTGCTCATCGATCCCGAGCTGGCCCGGTCGTACGGCTTCGCGCTGTCGGCACTCGCCACGGCGGGCATCCTCGTCATCGCGCCGCCCTGGCGGCGCCGGCTGAGCCGCCGCCTGCCCCGGCGGCTGGCCGAGCCGCTGGCGGTGTCAGCGGCCGCCCAGGTGGCCTGCGCCCCGTTGCTCGTCATGCTCGGCGCGGGCGTCAGCCTCGCGGCGGTGCTCGCCAACCTGCTCGCCGCCCCGTCGGTCGGGCCGGCGACCCTGCTCGGAGTCCTGGCCGCCGCGGTCGCCCCGCTGTCCCTGCCCGCCGCCCGGCTGCTCGTGCTGCCGGCCGGGCTCGCGGTGGGCTGGATCACCGGCGTCGCGAGGTTCTGCGCCCGGGCGCCGTACACCGCCATCGGGTGGCCGCAGGGGGTCGCCGGGGCGGCCCTGCTCCTCGCCGCCTTCGCCGCGGGCGCGCTCGCCTTGCGCCGGCCGCTGCCCCGCAGGATCGCCGCCGCCGTGTTCGCGGGCATCGCGCTGACCGCCGTCGGCGTGTGGATGGTCGCTCCGGGCTGGCCGCCGCGCGGCTGGCTGTTCGTGACCTGCGACGTGGGCCAGGGCGACGGGCTGGCGCTGTTCGCGGGGCCGGGCCAGGCGGTCGTCGTCGACACAGGGCCGGACCCGCGGCCGATGGACCGGTGCCTGCGTGACCTCCGGATCGGCTCCGTCCCGCTGCTCGTGCTCACCCATCCCCACGCCGAC
>JAOPYL010000170.1 GCA_025964625.1 Actinoallomurus sp.
TCAACGGCGGGCCGGGACGTCCTCGGCGCGGTGGTCGGGCACGAACCGGTAGCCGACATTGCGCACGGTGCCGATCAGGGATTCATGCTCCGGGCCGAGCTTGGCCCGGAGCCGCCGCACGTGGACGTCGACGGTGCGGGTGCCGCCGAAGTAGTCATAGCCCCACACCTCCTGCAGCAGCTGGGCGCGGGTGAAGACCCGGCCCGGGTGCTGGGCGAGGTACTTGAGCAGCTCGAACTCCTTGAATGTGAGATCGAGCGCCCGTCCGCGAAGCCGCGTGGTGTAGGTCGCCTCGTCGATCGTCAGCTCGCCGCTGCGGATTTCGCCCGGCGCGTCCTCAGGTTCGGAGGCGGCGGACCGGCCGAACACCAGCCGCAGCCGCGCCTCCACCTCGGCCGGGCCGGAGGTCTGGAGGAGCACGTCGTCGAGCCCCCACTCAGGGGTCAGGGCGGCGAGGCCGCCCTCGGTCACGATCGCGACCAGCGGCGCGTCCAAGCCTGTCGTGCGCAACAGCCGGCACAGGCTCTTGGCCTGGGCGAGATCGCGGCGCGCGTCGACGAGCACAATGTCGGAGGGGGGCGCGTCGATGAGTGCCGCTCCCTCGGCCGGCGCCACCCGGACGGAGTGCAGCAGCAGGCCTAGCGCCGGCAGCACCTCGTCAGACGGTTCCAGCACGTTCGTGAGCAATAGCAGGCTGCTCATGCGGCCTCCTCGCTTGGCGGCCCTAGAAAGACGTAAGGATCCGAGGGCAGCGCTGCCCGGATCCCTAGTACGGGAGGATATCGAACGGAGGGCGATAGCTCACCACCGAGTGGTGTAGACCATGAGGGAGGAAGCATGGCGAAGGGCCTGATCAGATATTGGGCTGCCGCGCGTGGGGCGGCCGGAGTCGCCGAGGAGCCGTACGACGCCGCGACCCTGGCGCAGGCGCTGGCCACCGCCGCGGCCGGCCGAGGTGCGGAGTTCGAGCGCGTGCTGGAGCGGAGTTCCTTCCTCATCGACGACGCGCCCGTCGGCACCAGGGACCATCGGGACGTCGAACTCCCGGACGGCGGCACGGTCGAAGTGCTCCCGCCGTTCGCCGGCGGTTAGTCCTCAGGATGGACCTGGCGGCGTCCGAACGTCACCACCTGAGGTGACTCGGCCACGCGCCGGCCGCCGGTAGGGTGATCGCCAATCGCGGACGGGAGAGATATGCGCAAGGGACTGGTGATCAGCCTCATCGTGTTGATCGGGCTCTTCATCGCCGCGGACCGGGTCGGTCTCATGGTGGCGCAGGACGAGATAGCCAAGGACGTCGCCTCGCAGTACCAGCTCGACCACAAGCCCAAGGTGACGATCAAGAACTTCCCGTTCCTGACCCAGGCGATCAACGGCACGTACGACGAGATAGACGTGAACGTCGGTGACCTCACCCAGCGGGGCGTCAAGCTCACCAACACCACGGTCACGCTGAAGGGCGTCAAGGCGCCCCTGTCCGACGCCGTGAAGGGTGACTCCTCCAACATGATCGCCGACTCGGCGGTCGCCACGGCGACCGTCGGGTACTCCGATGTGGACAAGGAGGCGCCCACGGGGACGAAGGTCTCGGCCAAGGGCTCGGCGCTGCAGATCCGCGGCCCCGTCACCGTCCTCGGCGTGAGCCGTACCGTGACCGCGACGGTCACGGTCCAGCCGGCCGGGCGCAAGGTCCGGGTACTGCCGCAGACGGTCAACGCCGGCGGTACGACGCTGCCGGTCGCCCTCGTTCAGCAGGCCTTCTCCTTCACGATGCCGGTGAATGGCCTTCCGCTGGGCACGCGGATCAGCGATGTTCAGGTGGAGCCGGACGGGCTCCGGGTGTCCACTGCGGCCGAGCACGTGAAGCTGTCCAGCCTCAACCAACGCTGACGCGGGGAGGCCGGGCCCGCGGTCTCGGCTCGTTCTGAGAGCGACCGGCGATGGGACTGCCGGGCTCGCGGTCTCACCGACCCGGCGCCTGGCGCCGGTCGCTCGAAGTCGGCCGACTCCTTGTGAACCGCCGGCCCCGGGCATACGTGTCCTAAGTGTGGGAGCCACTGCGAACGAGCGACTGCTCCGCGCGCTGTACGCCGAGCACGGAGGGCCGCTCCTGGGGTACGTCCTGCGGCTGACCGACGGAGACCGTCACCAGGCCGAGGACGTGGTCCAGGAGACGCTGCTGCGTGCCTGGCGCCATCCCGGCGCGCTGGAGGGACGGCCGGTACGCCCGTGGCTGTTCACGGTGGCCCGCAACCTGGTCGTCGATGCTCACCGCGCCCGGCGGTCCAGGCCTCCCGAGGCCGGCGAGGCCGCGCTCGCGGCCGTGCCGGCCGCCGACGAGATCGGCCGTGCCCTCGAGTCGTGGACGTTCGCGGAGGCACTCGCCGACCTCAGCCCCGAGCACCGGTCGGTACTGATCGAGACGTATTACCGGGGGCGGTCGGTGGCCGAGGCCGCGGAGGTTCTGGGGGTGCCGCCCGGCACGGTGAAATCCCGGTCCTACTACGGGCTGCGTGCGCTCAAACTGGCGTTGGAGGAGCGGGGGTTGGCGCCATGACCATGAACACCGAATGCGCCCGGCTGCGGATCTCGCTCGGTGTGTACGTCCTCGGCGCCATCGAGCCCGGCGAACGCGCCCTGGTGGACGCGCATCTCAGCACCTGCCCCTGCTGCCGGGACGAACTGGCCGCCCTGGCCGGGCTGCCCGCCCTGCTCGGCCGCGTCACGGAAGATCAGATCGCGCAGCTCAGCCCGCCCCCCGATGAGCTGCTCGCATCGATCCTGGCCCAAACGGCCGGGGAGGGCCGTGCCCGGCGGCGGCGCAGCCGCGTCTGGCTCGCGGCCGCCGCGGCCGCCGTGGTGGTCGTGACCGGAGGGGGTGTGCTCGCCGGGATCCGGATCGGCGGCACCAGGCCGGCCCCCGCCGTCACGAAACAGGTCCAGCCGCCGGCCGCGAAGGGCACGACGGTGAGCGGCAACGACCCCGTCACCGGCGTCAGCGCGCGGATCAGCATGCAGCCGAAGCAATGGGGCACCGCGTTCGCGGTACGTCTGGCCGGCGCCCCGCCGGGTGCCCAGTGCCGGCTGATCGCGGTCGACAAGAACGGCAGGAACGACGTCGCGGGCGGCTGGCAGGTGACATACGCGGGCTACGTCGACTTCAACGGCTCCTCGATGATCCCGCGGGACCAGATCGCGTCGGTCGAGGTGCGTACGACCGACGGGAAGCGGCTGCTCAGCGTCCGGACCTGAGGGAATGAAGAGGGCGGCGCGCGCCTTGATACCGACGATGACAGGTACGTACGTCGCGGTGGCGGCGATGGTTCTGGCCACGATCTTCGGCCTGGTGTGGCGGAGACGCAATGGTGTGCTGCGCTCGTCGGAGGGGGAGAATGTGGAGCGTCTCGGCCTTGCCGAGTTGGGCACGGAGCTCGGTGAGAAGGCCACGCTGGTGCAGTTCTCCTCGGCGTTCTGCGCGCCGTGCCGTGCCACCCGCCGGATCCTCACCGAGGTCGCGGGCATGGTCGACGGCGTTGCCCACGTCGAGATCGACGCCGAGGCGCACCTCGACCTCGTGCGCCGGCTGAACGTCATCCGCACGCCGACCGTGCTCGTGCTGGACGCCTCCGGCGGCATCGTCCGCCGCGGTTCCGGCCTGCCGCGCAAGGCCGACATCGTCGCCGCCCTCGGCGAAGCCGTCGCCTGAAGCGGGCACACGCCGATGAGCAACTTCCTGTCCGCGCACCGGGTGTTCACAATCCTTCCTGAGGGTTGTTCTCGCAGGTCGCGGGTGGTCCTCCGGTCTCGCAGGCCGAGACGGGGTTTTACGCGGAGCGAGAGGGCGCTTACCATCGTGTCCGTGCGTTCCTGGACAGAGTTGCTGACGAAGCGGCGGGCGGTCGACTTCTGCCGCGTCGCCACCGCGCTCTGTCGCACGGCCTGAGTCAGTTTGGCCCACTCAAGCCCGTCGCACTCAGGAGCATCAGCCGATGCAGGTCGACCCAAGAGGTCAGCGTTTCGGTGCGGTCATCACCACACTCGTCCTGATCATCGTCTTGGTGACCAGTAGCTCGATGCTGCTGGCGGCCCAGGCCGTCGTGTTCGTCGTCGGAGTCGTCTTCGGTCTCCGCGACGCGCCGTACGGCCTGATCTACAAGGCGCTCGTCCGCCCCCGGATCGGCCCTCCCAAGGAGCTCGAGCCGGAGGCGCCGCCCCGCTTCGCGCAGGGGGTGGGCGCGGCGTTCGCACTGACGGGAGTGGCCGGCTATGTCCTGAAGGTTCCGGCGCTGGGTATGACTGCGACAGTGTTCGCGCTGGTCGCGGCCTTCCTCAACGCCGCCTTCGGGTTCTGCCTGGGTTGTGAGGTCTACCTGCTCATTCGCCGGCTCGCCCCCACGCGAGCCACGTCCTAGGCCGAGTTCACTCAAAGAACGTGGCCATGCCGCAAGAACGAATCCGCTACTCCAACAGGGAGGACCACAGCATGAGCCGCTCCGACGTCCTGGTCGACGCCGACTGGGTGCAGGCGCACCTCGATGACCCGGGCATCGTCCTCGTCGAGGTCGACGAGGACACCAGCGCCTACGACAAGGGTCACATCCGTGGCGCCGTTCGCATCGACTGGCGGACGGACCTGCAGGACCCGGTCCGCCGTGACTTCGTCGACCAGACCGGCTTCGAGAACCTTCTCTCCGAGAAGGGCATCGCCAATGACGACCTCGTCGTCCTGTACGGCGGCAACAACAACTGGTTCGCCGCCTACGCTTACTGGTACTTCCGGCTGTACGGCCACCAGAACGTGAAGCTGCTCGACGGCGGCCGCAAGAAGTGGGAGCTGGACTCCCGCGACCTCGTCGAAGACGTGCCCTCGCGGCCGAAGACCAACTACACCGCCACGGAGCAGGACCACTCGATCCGCGCCTTCCGCGACGAGGTCGTGGAGGCCATCAGCAACAAGAACCTCGTCGACGTGCGGTCGCCCGACGAGTTCTCCGGCAAACTGCTCGCGCCGGCACACCTCCCGCAGGAGCAGGCGCAGCGGGGCGGTCACGTCCCGACCGCGCGCAACATCCCATGGTCGAAGGCGGCCAACGATGACGGCACCTTCCGCTCCGACGAAGAGCTGCGGAAGCTGTACGAGGACGCGGGCGTCGACCTGTCGAAGGCGACGATCGCCTACTGCCGCATCGGCGAGCGCTCGTCGCACAGCTGGTTCGCCCTGCACGAGCTGCTCGGACTGCCGGACGTGAAGAACTACGATGGGTCCTGGTGCGAGTACGGCTCGCTCGTTGGCGTGCCGATCGAACTCGGGGAGGCAAAATGACGGACGGCTGCGGCGCTCCAGCCCAGACGGCGAGCCTGCCGGCCACAGTCGACCTGGCGAACGAGGCGGTCATTCAGGGCACCGTCGTGCGTAAGGGCGTCGCCGTTTCCGGCGCGTACGCGCGGCTGCTCGACGCGACCGGCGAGTTCACCGGTGAGGTCGTGACCAGCGAGGAAGGCATCTTCCGGTTTTTCGCCGCGCCCGGCGACTGGACGATCCGCGTCCTCGCCCCGGGCGGCGTCAGCGTCGACTCGCAGGTGACGGCGCAGACGGGCGAGATCGCCGCCCTGGAAGTCGCCATCTAGCCCGCGAACAAAAGATCCCGCCGCCACACGCCGTGTGGCGGCGGGATCTTTTTGTCCGGCAACACCAGCGGCCTGCGGCGAGCCGGTCGTCGTCTGCCACCACGGTGTGTACGCCCGCTTGACGTAGATGGAACCCGATGTCCGGTGGATCGTCTAAAGTGCGGTGCCAAGTCGAGGTGGTACCGGGAGGGCGCGACATGCGCGGCGTGCGACTGGCGGGGCTCGCGGTCCTGGGCTCTCTGACGTTGACAGGACTCGTCTGCGCCCCCGTCGCGCTGGCCGTCCCGGGCGCCAAACCCACGCCCACGCCTACCAGGCACAAAACGGCGTCGCCTCGGCCAACGGTCACCAAGACCATGACGAAGATCGCCAAGCCGCCGCCCGCGCCGTGCAACACGCCCCAGGCGTTTCCCGCATCACAGATGCAGAGCGTCCCGTGGGCTCAGCAGCGCCTCGACTTCACCAGCGCCTGGAAGTTCAGCACCGGGAAGGGCGTCACCGTCGCCGTGGTCGACAGTGGCGTGAACGCCGCACATCCCCAGTTGGCCGGCCGGGTGGTCAAGAGCATCGACCTCACCGGCACCCACAACACCGACTGCTACGGCCACGGGACGCAGGTGGCCGGGATCATCGCGGCACAGGACGAGCGGAACAGCAGTAAGGCGATCCCGTTCGTCGGCGTCGCCCCGGACGTCCACCTGATCTCCATCAAGGTCCAGGAAGGTGAGACCTCCACCGACAACGGCGCGTTGCTGGCCAGGGGGATCGAGCGGGCGGTGCAGGAAGGCGCCGACATCATCAACGTCTCCGCCACCAACACCGACTTCCCGCTGTTGAAGGACGCGGTTCGCATGGCCCAGCAGAAGGACGTGTTGATCGTCGCCGCGGCCGGCAACACAGATTCGCAGAAGAAGGCCAACGAGCAGGAGGCGTACCCGGCGTCGTACCCCGGAGTGCTCTCCGTGGGCGCCATGGACGCCAGCGGTACCGTCTCCAACTTCTCCAACAGCACGTCGAGGGTCGACGTCTCCGCGCCAGGAGCGCAGATCACCAGCATCCAGGCCAGCGGATACATCGGCGGATTGGACGGCACCAGCTACGCGGCCCCGTACGTCACCGGGGTCGCCGCTTTGATCAAGTCGGAGAAGCCCAACCTGACCTCGCAGCAGATCATCAACCGAATCGTTTCGACCGCCGACACCAACATGGTCGCGGGCAGCGGTGCGGGGATGGTCAATCCGCTGCAGGCGGTCACAGCGCTCGGTGACGGCAACGCGAGTCCGACCGCCACTCAGCAGGCCGGTGCCCAGCCGATCGACATAGGCGGCCCACCGCCGGTCGACCACCGGTCCCGCGAGATCGGCGGGCTGGTGGCGGCTGCCACGATCGGGGTGGCGCTGCTGGTCGTCTTCGGTGGCGTGGTGGCCCCCCTGGGCGCCCGCCGCAGATGGAAACCCGGACGCGCGGCACCGATTCAGAACGACTCCGGTAACGACCAGGACTGATCACTGGGCCGGGTCGCCGTCAGCTCGCGGGTCTGGTTTAAGTGCGGTTCTGGGGTATCTGGGCTTTCCTGCATTTATTATCGAGTCGCCGGGCACGGACATTGACCGCCGATCCGTTGGTGACTCGGCGTTCAGTTGGACCGGTTCGCATATCCGGCCGTGGACGAGGACCACGACGACGTAAGGTGTTGCAGCGTGACGGACTCCGGTTACGTCCCTGGTCAGAACTCCGAGCGTGCCCCGCGGAATGTTCCCATGTGTTACGTCGAGCATCGGAGCCGGACCCTCGACGAACGAAGCGAGCCGCTGGCTATCGTTGCCGGCCATGCCTGACATCAGTGGCTCTCCTCTTTGCTGTCTCCTAACGGTTCACCCGGATCCGAGGTCACGGACACGGCAGGAACGCCTCTGTTCAGGTCCGACTACAAGCAGGGCGACTTCGTGCTTTGCTCCATAACCGATGCAAGGGATGCTGCCCGTCAACAGCAGGAAGGCGATTACCCGGGCGTTCGTAGCGGAACTCCACAGGACGACTACGTCCATTTCTGGCGAGGTTCGGCCGCTGGATCTCATCGGTGTTTCCACCTCAACTGATCCTATTCAATTTCATTTCCTCTGACTACGGTAGTATCGACGATGGAGATACGCGACCAAGGGATGGAGCCGGAGTGTTCGGACCCGATGGGCTGGACTTCAATGCGGCGTTGCGCAACTCTCAGGCGCGCATGGCCAAGGCCGAAGAGGTCAGGGAGCGCATGGCTGGGCTAACCGGCCACGCCGAGGCACCCGATGGCCGCGTCAAGGTGGCGAGCACCTCCGCCGATCCCCTCGCAGAGCTGCACATCGATCCGCGCGCCATGCGCATGGGGTCGGAGGAGCTGGCCGCGGCGATCCGGCAGACCGCCAGGCAGGCCCGTGCCGATCTGGATCAGCAGGCGCAGGCCATCACCGCGGACGCGTACGGCGATGACGACGTCAATCCGCTCGACGCGCTGAAGAACAAGGACGCGATGACGCAGAGCCTCGGCGAGATGCAGGAGATGTTCAACAAGGCCGGCAAGGACGCCCAGTCAATGGTCGAGCAGCTTCGCCACAGCCTCGGGTTCCCGGGACAGTCCGGCGGCCCTCAGTGACGGACCTGTTCACCTCCGGATCACTCTATTGGATCGGGGAGCGAAAGGTCCGGGAGGCGAACGGTGACAGTCGGGCCGTTATCGAGGTGGTGACGTGGCGGGAGACGTTCTCTCGTCTGCTGCACCCCTTTCGCCGGTATCCCCCTGGGAGAGGCCTGTGTGATATGTCCGGCAGGCCGTTGTTCCGGTTCGAGAGTAAGACGGGAGACTTCCGGACCTGGATGAAGGTGCTGGACCTCGACGGAACGGTGATCGCACGTGTCGACCGGATCGGCAGCAAGCTCACCAGGTTCAAGCACCGATTCACGATTCAGGACGCTTCCGGTACCGAGATCGGGCGGATCGATAACCCACGGCTCGGTTACGAGTTTGTTATTTACACCGCCGGCGACAGGTGTGTTGCGTCCGCACATATCGTGCGGCAGAGCTACTGGGAGACGCGATACGAAGGCGGGACGGATTTCCCCTGGCCGCAGATCACGGCCGCGTTCTTCCTCTCTGTCGGCTTCCTCATGGCAACCCCTGGCGTTCCCTGACGACGGTGGCCACGGCCGGCGGTTCGCTCTCAGGTCCGTACAGGGCTTTTACCGGTGTGGCTGAGTTTTGCCCACGTACTCTTCGCCGTCCGGTCGGCCGTCCTTGTCGCCGTCCTCGCTTCCGTAGGAGTCGCTGGGAATCCATCCGGTGCCAATAGGGCCGCCATTGAACACGTCGGCAAGCCCCTTACTCCCGGCTCCCTTCTGTATCGGGAGTCGGTAGGGCTCAGGTATGTCGCCGAAGTTCCGGCCGAAAGCGCTGTCGCGTCCTAGGATCGTGTTGCCCTTGCCCTGCATCGCTTTGGCCGTAAGTTTCTGCTCGAGATACTGCATCGTTCCCTTGAGCATGTCATCGGCTCCACTGAGCGTCGCCTGGCCGAGGTTCATGAAGGAATCCTTGTTGCCTTTGCGGGATTGCCCGATCATGTCGCCCGCGAGGAAGCCGCCCAGCACGCCGGCGGCACCCCAGAAGGTGAACTTCAGTACGTCGGATGCGACCTGCAGCGTGGTACGGCAGCCGTTGGCGAACATGGTGGCATCCGCTTCCAGCGCAGCCGCCTCCGGCGCGCCGACGACCGTGGCCAACGCGATCGCGATCGCCATCGCGAAGATGGCCAGCAGGGATGCCACGACGAACATCAGGCCGATGAAGATAGCGATCATAACGGCGATGACGTACAGGGTGACGGTCACCGCCCAGGCCGTCACGATAGCGAAGTCGAGCTGGTTGACGTAGTCGTGGGTGCGCTCCTCGAAGGCGTCCCGGTCGTCGCCCTTCCACTCGTCCTCGCTGAGCCGGCTGGTGAGCTCTTCGATCTTCCGCTGGGCCTTCTCCAGCTCGTCGATGGTCTCCTTCCAGCCGTCGGCGCCGTCCCAGATTTGCTGAGGGTCGCTCTGTCCCTCATAGATGATCGCGACGACGGGCCAGGCCGCCGGGATTATGGCGGCGGCGGCCATGGACTCGATGTACGCGGCTTCGGCGAGCCCGGCAAAGGCCCCCATGCTGCCACCCATCAGTTGCCCCCCTTGATCGTCGACTTGCGTTCGGCCTCGTTCTGATTGTTCGCCGTCTTCTGCAGGCGGTCGTTGAAGTCCATCGCCAGTTTTGCTTTTGTCATCAAGTCCTGGTCGGCGTACTCGATCACCTCCGTGTGCACCATCGCGAAGGCGAATCCAAAGGTCGTGAACGCGCTGGTCTCGATGTCGCGAGGCTTGGCGTTCAGCTTGTAGCGCGCCTGTTTGAAGATGGCGTCGAGTTCCCGCTCGATGTTGAGACCGAGCTGCTTGATCTCGCTGGGCGCGAACCTCACCTCGCCGCTGCTCTTGCCGGGCGCTGACGGCGACTGCCCTGCGGACGGGGTCGGAGCCACCTGGTTGTCGGACGTCTGCCGGCTCGGCGGTGGGGGTGTCGGCGTAACGGATCGGTTGACGATCGAATCGATCTTGTTCGTTCCCACTCCAGCCTCCGTCTTTGTCGCTGGCAAGGTAAAGGGAGC